>CALHOU010000173.1 GCA_938035945.1 uncultured Granulosicoccaceae bacterium | reverse complement strand
GGGTCCGATGACAATGACGGTGACGGCACGCCGAATCTTCAAGACCCTGACGATAATAATGACGGCATTCCCGATAGTATGCTCAGTGCAGGTGACGCCGATGGCGATTCCATACCTGATTACCTGGACGATGATATTGATGGTGATGGAATTAGTAATAGTTCGGAAGGAATTGCTGATATTGATGGTGATGGAATTCTAAATTTCTATGATCTTGATTCTGATGGCGACGGTATTGACGACGCGATTGAACTGGCCACCGATTTAGACGGCGATGGTGTACCTAACTTTCTCGATGTGGATAGTGATGCCGACAATATATCGGATGCTATAGAAGGCGCTACAGATAGTGATGCAGATGGAGTCGCCGATTATCTTGATATCGACTCAGACAATGATGGCATCGCGGATTTATTGGAGAGCAATGAAGATCTTGATAAAGACGGCGTACCCAACTATTTAGACCTTGATGCAGATGGCGATACTGTGCCTGATAGTGTTGAAGGTGCGCAAGATTTTGATGCGGATAGTTCGCCAAACTACTTAGATCTTGACTCAGACGGAGACACCATTCTCGATGTTGTTGAAGTGGGTTCCGATGTCAATAATCCGGTAGACAACGATGGCGATGGCAGCGCCGATATGTTTGATGTAGACAGTGATAACGACGGTATCAATGACAGCGACGAAGGTATTCTTGACAACGACGGTGATGGTATACCTAATGCAACCGATTTAGACTCAAATAATGACGGTATACCGGACGCTGACGTTGGCAATGGAGATACCGACGGTGATGGTATTCCTGACTTTCTTGATAACGACATCGACGGTGATGGTGTTGTAAACAGTGATGAAACCGTCGCGGATAGCGACGGTGATGGTCTGCCGAACTATTTGGACCTCGATAGTGACGACGATGGTCTGCCTGATGCAGACGAAACAGCGCAAGATTCAGACAACGATGGTCTGCCAAACTTTCTTGACAGCGATTCAGACAACGATACGCTCGACGATGAGGTCGAAAACCTGTTCGATTCAGATGGCGATGGTATACCCAACTACATCGATCTTGATTCTGACAATGACGGCATTCCCGATTCAGTCGAACTGGATAGTGATTTGGATGAAAATGGGACTCCAAATTATACTGATGGTGATTCCGACGGTGACGGTTTGCCAGATTCTGTCGAGGGTGTGTTTGATGCAGATGGCGATGGCAATCCAAACTATTTAGATAATGATAGTGACAACGACTTCATACCCGATAGTCTTGAGGGCATGGTTGATAGTGATGGTGATGGCATCGCCAACTTTTTAGATGATGACTCTGATGCTGATGGAATCAGAGATGCGCAAGAAGGCTTCGACGATGTAGATTCTGACGGATTGCCGAACTTTGTTGATACTGATGCAGACGGCGATTCTATTCCTGATGTTGTAGAAACCGACGCAGATGCAGATAGCGACGGAATACCGAATTATCTAGATACAGATTCGGACGGAGACGGCATCATCGATACCGCGGAGCAAGCGATCGACGCAGACGGTGATGGAATTCCAAATTACCTTGACACCGATTCTGACAATGACGGCATACTCGATAGCATTGAAGGCATGGCAGATACCGATTCTGATGGCATACCGAACTATCTTGATATGGATAGTGACGGTGACGGCATCGTTGATAGCGATGAAACCGGTGTCGATCTTGATGGGGATGGAATTCCTAATTCGCTGGATACTGATGCCGATGGCGACGGTATTCTCGATGCATCTGAATCCAACATGGATTCAGATGGCGATGGTGTTCCAGACTACCTTGATGGTGATAGTGACGGCGATGGACTCAGTGATGCAATCGAAGGTGAAGCTGATACCGATGGTGATGGCACGTTAAATTACCTTGATACTGATGCAGATGGCGATGGTATAACGGATGCTGATGAGGGCAGCACTGATACCGATGGCGATGGTGTTGCCGACTTTCTCGACACAGATTCAGATGGTGATGGTATAGCTGATAGCTTGGAATCGCAAATCGATTCAGACGGCGATGGCATACCAGATTTCAAGGATACTGATTCTGATAACGACGGCATCGCGGATGCAGTGGAAGGAACGTTAGACAGTGACGGTGACGGCATTCCTAACTTTCTCGATACAGATTCAGATGGCGATGGTATTCCGGATGCTACAGAAGGCTCTGCTGATACTGATAATGACGGGTCGGCTAATTACCTTGATCAGGATTCAGATGGCGATGGTATCAACGATAGCGTTGAAGCTGGTGACGATCCGAATATACCGCTCAATTCCGACGGGGATGACACGCCTGACTATCTCGATACCGATAGTGATAATGATGGTATCGACGACGCAACCGAAGGGTCTATAGATTCTGATGGAGACGGCGTACCTGATGCGCTGGATCAAGATTCAAACGATGATGGTATCTTGGATAGTGAAGTGGGCAATGCAGATACCGACGGTGATGGTATTCCCGATAGCTTGGATGGCGATATCGATGGCGATGGTATCGCTAACACTGAAGAGAATGCTAGCGATACTGATGGTGATGGCATTCCAGACTATGCTGACACAGACTCTGATAACGATGGTATTTCAGATGCGGTAGAAGGTGCGGGCGATAGCGATGGAGATGGCATAGCAAATTTCCAGGACATAGACAGTGATGGCGATGGAATCTCCGATGAGCAAGAGTTTGGTGTAGATGCACAGAACCCAATCGATACCGATAATGACGGGTTACCCGACTTTACCGATGTAGATAGCGATGGTGATGGCATCAATGACAACATTGAAGGCACCGTCGATACCGATGCAGATGGCCAACCTGATTACCTTGATACTGACGCTGATGGCGATGGAATTGCTGATGCTGTTGAACAAAATGGCGATAGCGACGGTGACGGTGCGCCGGATTATATCGACACGGATGCAGATGGTGATGGCGTTAACGATGCGGCTGAAGTGGGTAACAACCCGCTCAACCCAATCGACAGCGACGGCGACAGCATTCCTGATTATCTCGACATTGATTCTGATAATGATGGCTTATCAGATGCTGACGAGCTAACGGTTGACTCCGACAACGATGGCATCCCTGATATTAACGACACGGATGCGAACAACGACGGCATTCTCGATGAAGAGGTATCTGCTGGTGATGACGACAACGACGGGATTGCAAATGAGATTGACTCCGATATAGATGGTGATGGCATTGCAAACTCTGCAGAAGGAAGCAGTGACACCGACGGTGATGGCATTCCTGATTATGCTGACGCAGATTCAGATAATGACGGCATTCTTGATTTGGATGAAGGTAATGGCGATCTTGATGGTGATGGTATACCTGATTACATAGATACTGATTCAGATGGTGACGGGATTGAAGATTCAATTGAGACCGATCAAGACTCTGATGCTGATGGTATCCCTGATTATCTCGATACTGATAGCGACAATGACGGTATTCCGGATTCAGTAGAAATGGGTACGACAGTCGTTGATAGTGATTCTGATGGCATTCCTGATTACCTTGATACCGATTCTGATAACGATGGTATTCCAGACGCAGATGAAGGTAGTTTTGACCCTGATGGAGATGGCGTACCCAGCTATCTAGACAATGATTCAGATGCTGACGGCATTCCCGATCAAGTGGAAGGCGGGCTGGATTCAGACGGTGATGGCATTATTAATTCTTTGGATGTCGATTCAGATTCTGATGGAATTCCTGATCTCATTGAGAGCACTCAAGATACTGACGGAGATTCCACGCCTGATTATCTTGATACCGATTCCGATAACGACTTAGTGCCAGATTCGTTCGAAGGCGCTGTGGATAGTGATGGCGATGGTGTGCCCAACTATATTGACGTGGACATCGATCAGGATACTGACGGGGATGGCATTAGCGATCAAATTGAAGGTGTGGAAGATACCGACGGTGATGGGCTGGCTAACTATGTGGACACGGATTCAGATGGTGACGGCATTGTTGACTGGTATGAAGGTGATGAAGACACCGATGGCGATAGCATTCCCAATTTTATCGATACCGATTCGGATGGTGACGGCATTCCAGATATGCTTGAAGGTTCAGGTGATAGTGACGGTGATGGTGTTATTGATTCACTCGATTTGGATTCTGATAATGACGGCATTCCAGATAACGTCGAAACCAACGCGGACGCTGATTCAGATGGTATTCCAAACTGGTTAGATCTTGATAGTGACAATGATGGTTTGTCTGACTATTTTGAATTGACGGGTAAGGACGATGGTAGTGATGGTATTGTGGATGGTTTTATCGACAATAACGGTGATGGCAGTCACGACGGACAAAGCAGCTCGCCAGTGTTGCCAGATGCTGACAATGATACTGTACCAAACATGTTTGATATTGACAGTGATAACGATGGTGTGACCGACGCCCGAGAGTCAGGAAGTAACGACACAAATCATGATGGTCGTATTGACGTTTTCGTCGATACCAATGGGAATGGACTTGCTGATAGCGAGGAGCAAGAACCTATGACGGCAGTAGACACTGATGGTGACACTGTTCCAGATTATCTCGATATTGACTCCGATCAGGACGGATTACCCGATCTAGTGGAAGCCAGAGGCGATGGGACTGATCAGGATGGATACATCAATGGTTTTGTTGATCTTAATGGAGATGGTCTCGACGATTCTCTATTAATAGCACCTTTTAGCGTTGTTGATAGCGATGGCGACTCCATTCCTGATTATTTGGAAATCGATAGCGACAACGATGGTATTTCCGATCTGGAAGAGACTGGCGGAGTAGACATGGATGAAGATGGCGTAGTGGACGTCATGGCCGACAGTGATAAAGACGGTATCCCCGATGTTGTCGATGTCGACTTTACCCTTGGCGATGATGCTGATAATGACGGCATTGATGACACTGCTGATATCGACTTTTTAGCGTTTGCCACTGATACCGATATGGATGGCATTATCGATGCCCGAGATCCTGATGCGGATGGCAACGGCTTTGCTGATAACCCTGGCAATGCTTTACAACTTGGTGCAGCCTTACCTGATACGGATGAAAACGACGTGCCGGATTATCAGGAAGCATTGCTTAGTGGGACAGTAAAGTCGGGTCTTAGTGGCGTGGGTTGTAGTATCGCAGCGGGATCAACGGGATCAGCAAAAGATCCAATGCATCTTTTACTGATACTCATTGCCAGCTTGTATCTACTTATAATACGGTTAAATAGAAAGCCAGGCCGTGTTCATCCGTGAACCGGACTGGCATTGGTATTTCTAACTTCCAGCTATCGCTTGCTGTCGCCAGTGGTGCCATAGACTCTTATGGCACTACTGGTCCTTTGCACACACCTGGCTAAGTCTGGTTTAGTAAGACCTAAGCTGGCGGGTTGCTAATGCTAATGAGAATAACAATGATCGATTAATTCGGGTAAAATCGAGCTATGTTTAGCATAGTGACACTGTCCCAAATCGAGCCGATCGGAAAACCGGTTGCTGTTGTATACCACCTAGTCGCGTCAACGTGTACCCCTATTCTTGTCTTGCTGAATCATGTATCTGGTCAGCCTTGGTCATGGCTGCAACTGCTTGCAATGATCGTTATGTTTTCCGGCGTCGCACTATTAGCGCATGATACGGCTATAGATGAAGAGGTGGGTGCACGCGATGTCTACTAAAACAACCAAACCACAGTTGTCTTGGGCTGTGTATGACTGGGCCAATTCGGCGTTTTCCACAACCGTCATGGCTGGGTTCTTTCCGTTGTTTTTTGCCAAATATTGGAGTGCCGGTTTAGAGGATGTTACTCGAACTTATTATTTGGGTTTGGGAAATTCTTTGGCCAGTTTTCTGATCATGGTGTTAGCGCCTATTCTCGGTGCTGTTGCAGATTCGGGCGGCATACATAAACGGCTATTAGTTGGCTTTGCCATGTTGGGCATTCTTGCAACCACCAGTTTCTTTTTCGTCGCAGAAGGTATGTGGCAAGTGGCGTTAATCGTTTATGTTGTAGCGATTATCGGTTTCTCTGGTGCCAATGTTTTTTACGATGCGTTGCTGCCAATTTTAGCACCTAAGTCTAAACATCACAGTTTGTCGGCACTGGGTTTTTCCTTAGGTTATCTAGGCGGCGGTTTGCTGTTTTTGATTAACGTTGTGATGACTTTGAAACCTGGTTGGTTTGGATTAAGTGATGCCGCGCAAGCGGTGCGTTGGTCATTTTTGAGTGTTGGTGTGTGGTGGTTCGTGTTTACAATCCCGCTTATCTTTCATATAAAAGATAAGCCGGGCAGTGCGAATAACAATATAACGGTGAGTAGTTCACTAAAAGAGCTTGGTGACACCATCAAGCGCGTGTTCAGTGATCGCAACGTTGCGATGTTTCTAGTGGCGTACTGGTTTTATATCGATGGGGTTGCCACCATCATTCGTATGGCCGTTGACTATGGCATATCGATTGGCTTGCCTTCAAACAGTTTAATCACGGCATTACTTATCGTACAATTTATCGGCTTTCCATCCACGCTGTTTTTTGGCCGATTTGGAGCGAAGCACGGCGCGAAGCTCGGTTTGTGGGTTGCCTTGAGTGCGTATGTGGTGGCAACGTTTGCCGCATCCTTTATGCAAACGTCGATGCACTTTTATTTACTTGCTGTGGTACTAGGGTTGGTGCAGGGTGGTGTGCAGTCACTTAGCCGCTCCTTGTTTAGTCACTTAATCCCGCAAGACCGGAGCGGCGAATATTTTGGTTTTCTTAATATGCTCGGTAAATCGGCTGCGGTTCTCGGGCCTATACTGGTTGGCTTCGTTGGTGCACAAACAGGCAGTCCGCGTATAGGCATTGTCTCGATTTTAATTCTTTTTGTTATTGGCATGACTATCTTGACTTTTGTCAAAGAACCAAACCACGAGAGCGCTATTAGCAAATGAGCGAACTTTACCAATACTCAGCTGCCGAGGTCGTTAAGAAACTCCGATCAGGCGACGTGTCGATTCAAGAAACGCTTGATTCGGTACAAAAACGAATCGAGGCGGTTGATAGCAAAATAAATTCATTGCCAACTTTGTGTTTCGATCGTGCTGCAAAGCACGCGAATGAATTGCAAAGCAAACCAGTAGATCAGCGCGGCAAGCTGTGTGGCTTACCCATAACTATTAAAGATCTAACCGCCGTTGCGGGTGTGCGCACAACGAATGGTTCGCTTGTGTTCAAGGATAATGTGCCACAAACATCGAATAAAATTGTTCGGCGCTTAGAAAGACACGGTGGTGTGGTGTATGCCAAATCCAATTCACCTGAATTTGGGGCTGGAGGTATTACGTTTAATGATGTGTTCGGTATTACTCGTTCACCACACGATTTGGACAAGACTGCTGCTGGCTCTTCAGGTGGCGCTGCAGCCAGTCTGGCGGCAGGCTGTGCCTGGGCATCGCACGGTTCGGATATGGCCGGTTCTCTTCGCACACCTGCAAGCTTTTGTGGCGTCACCAGTTTGCGTCCATCGCCTTTTACCATGCGTTCCGACTCAGTACATATGCCTTATGACGTGTTGGGTTCTGATGGGCCCATGGCCAGAAATGTCACCGATCTTGCATTGTTCGCTGACGCCATGCGTAATGGCCAAACTAACGACATGAGCGATGCGCTGGATGCTACCACGCTTACCGGCATTGAGAACCTATCCATTGCCTATAGTCACAACTTAGGTATAACCGAAATTGCCGACGATGTGGCAGAGATGTTTCAGCACTTTGTGGATGTGCATTTGAAGACCTGTAAAAAACTAAGCCAGAGCGCGCCGCCGCTGCCACAGGTGCATGAATCGTTTGATGTGCTCAGAGCAAACTTTTATGCCAATGCTATAGAACCGTTTTTGGAAGACAATCGCGATGTCATTAAACCAGAGGTGATCTGGAATGTAGAGCAGGGGCTTGCGCAAACATCAAAACAAATTCGAGATGCACAACGTGCACAAGCGCATATCGTTAATAGCGCTGCCGACTATATGCAAAACTATGACGTGTTGATCTGTCCAGCTGTGAGTTTGTCATCGGTGGCAGCTGATGTTCGCTATCCGGGTGAACCTGATGGCGTACCCATTCCGGACTACTACCGATGGTTAGCCATTGCCTACGCCAGCACGATGACGACCTTGCCCATATTGACAATCCCGGTAGGTGAAACCAAAGACGGATTACCTTTTGCCGTACAGCTTATAGGTAAACCATGGCGAGATGCTGCATTGTTTCCCATCGCTCGCGTGCTGGAACAGATGGTTGGTCGATCGGATAAGCCAGTCAACCCTTAGCATTTCCGGCAAGGGGTTTTGTGTTTACAAGTCGGTTAAACTAAAGAGATGAGAAGAAACGCCAAATCTCTTCAGCCGTTTCAACGTCGTTGTTTTGTTCGCCAACGACGGTTTTCCATATTAAACCGTATTGTTCGGCAATACTTGGCTCAGTGTGTCCACCACCAACCACTTCGTAGTGTTTTACTTGAGTGTCATCAATGCCATCGCTATAACTGTATAGAGTGACTGTGCTGTTATCGTTGGTATTCATATTTGGTAGTGATATACCGTTGTCAGCCGTTGTCGTTTGGTTTCTATTCACCCAATAATTGACTGCATCGAGTGTGGAATACAGTTCGCCACGTTGGGGCTTAATGTGCCCACCGGTGTAGGGCAAAATTGGATCGGCCGTACCATTCATGATCAGGGCAGACATTGGTGCAGTTGCATCAGGGCATTCGGTGTTTATTGGTCGTGATGCAACAACCGACGCAAACGCATGCAGTTTTTCTGGAACTTCATCGGCCAATCGCATGGCCATCATGCCGCCATTTGATGTTCCAACAACAAACGCTTTTTGATCTGGTGTGTTGAACTCCTCAGCTATAGCATCAATCAGTGAGCCTAAAAACAATACATCGTCGGTAATCGGATTAGTGGGTGCGTCGGTTCGACAATCATTCCAGCCCTGATGTCCTTCTGACCCTGTTTCGCCATCGGGCGCGATTAAAATGAGGTTGTCGCGTAGGGCGATATCTAGCCAAATTTTGTGCGGTGCTTTTGTACCTTCGAGCCCTATCACCTGGGCACTACTTCCACGATTTCCGTGCAGTATCATCACAATATTTGCAGCGCTAGGGGTTTGTGGAAGAAAGAGTTTGTAGCGGCGCTCCAGTCCTTCGATATTTATAGTTCGATTTGTTTGTATACCGGGATCGGCTGTCCCAAAATCGACGTTATTGTTTGGATTTTTAGTGCTACTACCGCACGCGGTAAGCAATGTTAAGGTAACAAGAAGCGTAGTTGATTTCATCACTGAAAAAGTCCCTGTGTGTGACCAGTCCATTTTAAATAGCTTAGTACACCTGTGTAATTGCCACTTAAGCCACGCTGAAAAGTATTACGATTGTTGGTGTTTGTAAACATACAACATAGATAAAACCGCGACTACTGACATTACAAAAACTACAGCCATTGCAATTGAGAAAACTTGTGCACCGCCCAAGGCTACTATGATTGCACCTGCGATGCCACCTGCCGCCATTTGCCAAGCTCCGACCAAGCCGGTGCCGGTACCTGCGTGTTTGCCGACACTGGATATTGCACCAATTGTGGTATTGGCCACGATAATGCCATTACCGAATCCGAACAGTGCACACGGTAAAGCTAAAGACAGCGCGTGTGTGTAGCCTAGGGCTTGCGAAGCATATAACATGATGATAGAGAGCAAGCTGATCATGCAACCCAACAGAGCGGCGCGTTCAATGCCTCGACTAACAAACCAAACCCGGTTTAGCGTAGTTCCGATGATATAGAACAATGGCGTTAGTGCAAACCAAAGTCCAAACTCAGCCATGCTGTAACCATGGCGCTCATATTGATAGGCAAGGAATCCATTGAGCGAAAAGAATATGCCGATCTGCATGCCTCCGGCCATGGTCCAGCAAAGAAACAGTTTGTTTTTAAGAACGTTGGAATAGGCTGCAAAAACGGATTTGAAATTTAGCTTGTTCAAACGATGAAGATTGGTTTCTGCCGCATAATAAAAGGCGGTGACACAAACCAGCATTCCACAAACAACCAGCAACGCCATCGTACCTTTCCAACCCGCACTTTCAGCCAACACACCGCCAAATGCCAAAGACAGGGCTGGTGCTATGGCTAATATGGTGGATATAGTAGACATTTGTCGCGCCGCATCTTCGCGTGCGAACACATCGTTAACTATGGCCCGGCCCATGGACATGCATGCAGCACCGCCCAAGCCTTGCATAAATCTAAGCGCAATCAGTAGCGTAATGTTCTGAGTAAATATGGCTGCAAGCCCGGATATGCTAAACAGGACTGCCCCCGCTAACATGACTGGTCGGCGTCCGGTGCGATCTGAGATCGGTCCACAAAATAGTTGGCCAATCGCTAATGCAATCAAATACGCGGTGAGTAACTGCTGTACCGCTTCACTAGAAACGTTAAGTTCTGACTTAATTAACGGTAGGGTAGGCGTGAGAATGGTGATCCCAACGACAGCCGTCGCGGTACACAAAGCCAAAAACAATATAGGAGGTGCATTTGCTTGCGCTTTTAGAGAATCGGGTGAAATATTGATGGGCTAGCGCTCAGAGTCATGTACACGAGTATTGTACTGTAGTCTAAGCACTATGGCGGTATCAGAAGAAGTCCAGTGCTTTAGACGGGCCAAATTCACAGTAAAAGAGTTTAATTTCACAGCAAAATGGATTAGTGTTGCGAATAACACCTATGGGCCGAATTCGGTTGTAGGTCGACCAATTTACTATGGGTGCGTATGAAACCAATGCTAATGCCATCAGACTATCAATCGATTCGGGCGGGTTTCGATAAAAATCCAGCACGCTCGTGCTCCTTGCTCAAAGAGGCTTACACTGACCCCCGGTGGCATGAGGTGGATGTTAAGCACGTGCTTGGAAAATCCTGGCAATGGGTTTGCCATGTTGAAAAAGTCCGTAGCAAAGGGCAATACATAACGGTGGATATCGCCGGGCAACCGATCATTGTTGTACGTGATCGTCAAGAAACTTTGCGCGCGTTCTACAACGTGTGTAAACACAGAGCCCATGAGTTGCTAAAAGGTGAAGGCACAACCGGTGGTATTGTTTGTCCATATCATGCGTGGACCTATCAACTCGACGGACAACTCAGCAAGGCACCGCACACCGAGAACCTGGAAGATTTTCGGGTAAGTGATGTATGCCTGGATAAAGTGCAGGTGGAAGAGTTTTGTGGGTTTGTGTATGTCAATCTAGATCCTTTCGCCGATTCACTTGCATCTCAATCCGGTGATCTTGAAAACGAAATTCGTCATTGGGCACCCGATATCGACCAACTTACATTTGGTCATAGACTTACCTATAACATAAAGTCCAATTGGAAAAATGTGGTGGATAATTTTCTTGAGTGTTATCACTGCCCAGTTGCACACAAGGACTTTTGTCAACTGGTAGATATGGATACCTATAGGGTAACCACGCACGGTATCTATTCAAGCCATATGGCGGATGCGGGTAATTCACCCAACTCTGCCTATGATGTATCCAGCGCTACCGTTAAAACGCATGCGGTCTGGTGGCTATGGCCTAACACCTGCCTGATGAGATACCCGGGTAGAAGCTCAATGATTGTGATGAACATAATACCAGTTGCGCATGATCGTACCTTCGAAATATACGACTTTTACCTTGAAACACCCGATGCCGATGCAATGGAAAAAGAAGCTATACGCTATATCGATGAGGTATTGCAGGTTGAAGATATCGCTTTAGTTGAAAGTGTGCAACGTGGTATGAACACGCCAGCCTTTACCCAAGGTCGAATTGTTCACGACCCTCTCGGTTCGGGAAAATCAGAACATGCGGTGCATCACTTTCACGGTTTAGTGCTCGATGCCTATGCAGGGGTGCAATCATGAAGTTGCGGAAAAAGGTTGCGGTCGTTACTGGCGGTTGTGGGGGCATAGGACGAGCTATATGTGAGCGGCTGATGAGTGAAGGCGCGCGAGTGTATGCGGCGGACCTATCACAACAAGGATCGTTTACTGATGCCGCGACCGGTGGCACCTATATGCAATTGGACGTGACATCTGAAGAAAGTGTTATAGCCATGATGGATGAGATTAAAAGCATTGATGGGAAATTGGATATTCTGATCAATGCGGCTGGAATAGAGATCGAAAAAACGATTGAAGAAACCACTCTGGGTGAGTGGAATCGTAGTTTCGCAGTAAACGTGACGGGCACGTTCTTAACGTGCAAGTACGCGTTACCATTATTGCGAAACGCTGTTACCGACACGATAAGCGCATCGATTATTAATTTTGGGTCCTACGATGGCTTTATCGCCGACCCTGGTCTTGCTGCTTATTGTGCGAGCAAGGGAGCCGTGCATGCCTTAACCAAAGCCATGGCATGTGATCATGGGCCAGAAGGCATTCGGGTAAATGCAATATGCCCGGGTTATATCGATACACCCATGCTGCAAAGTTTTTTCAATGGCGAGGGTTCTGGTGGAGACGGAGGCGATATCGAATCTTTGCAACAAGCGGTTCGTGACGTGCATCCGATGCGTACGTATGGAACACCAGAAGATGTGGCCAATTTGGTTAACTGGCTAGCATCCGATGAAGCGCGTTACGCATCGGGTCAGCTATGGGTGCTTGATGGTGGATTATCCGCGCAAGTCCAACAAATGAAATTATAGGAGTGTCGGTATGGCAAAGTCGGTCATTATTACCTGTGCGCCCACTGGTGGTATTCATACCCCAACCATGTCGCCACATTTACCAATAACGCCGCAAGAAATTTGGAAGGCATCCATTGATGCTGCTGAAGCCGGTGCATCGATCATCCACTTGCACGCGCGCGATCCCCAAACTGGCAAGCCCGATCCTCGCCCTGAAACCTTTATGGAGTTTTTACCGGTTATTAAGCAAGCAACCGATGCTGTTGTGAATATATCCACCGGTGGCGGATTGGGTATGACCATGGACGAGCGGTTAAAAGCGGCAACAACCGCGAGTCCTGAAATGGCCTCGCTTAATATGGGGTCGATGAATTTTGGTATTTTCCCTATGTTGGAAAAGTACTCAGAATGGAAACACGATTGGGAACCTGAATTCTTGGAGATGACCAAAGATTTCATTTTCCCAAATACCTTTAAAACAATAGAATATGCGTTGAAAACTCTGGGCGAAGGGCATGGCACCCGTTTTGAGTTTGAATGTTACGACTTAGGCCACCTGTATAACGTTAAGTGGTTTGTCGATAAAGGTCTGATCAAACCTCCGTTCTTTATTCAAATGGTGTTTGGCATTCTCGGTGGTGCTGGTGCAGATCTGGATAACCTTATGCATATGCACAACATCGCTAATAAGCTGTTTGGCGAAGAGAACTATGAATGGTCAGTCTTAGCAGCAGGTAGAAATCAAATGCCCTTTGCCACTCAATCGGCCATGTTGGGTGGGAACTTGCGTGTGGGCTTAGAAGATAGTTTGTACATTGGGCCAAAGCAGTTGGCAACGTCTAACGCCGAACAAGTTTTAAAGATTCGTTCGATTATCGAAAACTTAGGATTACAAGTCGCAACCCCTGCTGAGGCGCGTGCGCGGCTCGATCTTAAGGGTAACGATCAAGTTAAATTCTAACCAGCGCTATTGTTTGCCTCCGAAATGAAATCATCTGCAAATAAAGTAGCCATCGTTACTGGTGGTGGACGTGGTATCGGTTTGTCCATTGTTGAGCGCTTGCTTGATGACGGGTATCAGGTTTTAAGTTGTGGCCGAAGCGAACGACCTGATGCCATGCCTGCAAAGGTGTGCTGGCTTCAAGCAGACGTCTCCAAGGCAGGCGATGCCAAAAATATTGTTGAGAGGGCCGAAGCTGAGTTAGGCCCGGTTATTTTGCTGGTGAACAATGCGGGGGTCCAAGTTGAAAAAACGGTTGAGCAAAGTAGCGATGAAGATTGGGATTTGGTGGTGGGCGTTAATTGCCGTGGGGTCTTTAATATGAGTCGTGCATGCTTGCCGTCAATGCAAAAGCGAACCGGTAATATCATCAATATCGGTTCTATTTCCGGAAATGTCTCAGACCCGTCTATGGCTTTATACAATGCGTCGAAAGCATTCGTGCATGGATTAACACGCTCTATTGCGGTAGATCATGGTCCTAATGTTCGTTGTAATGCTATACAACCTGGCTGGATAATGACAGCGATGGCAGACGATGCTTTTGCCTTGGCCAATAACCCGGAAGCCGCCAAAAAAGATGCATTGTCACGCCACCCAGTTGGTCGATTTGGCAAACCTTCCGACATCGCTGATTTAGTCAGCTTTCTCGCATCAGACCAATCACACTATATTTCCGGTGAGTGTATTACCATCGACGGTGGCATGACGGCCGCTTCTCCACTACAACCTGGACTATTCTGATTATGAGTACGACACACACAGCTGTTTTAGGTGCAGGTGTTATCGGTGCGAGTTGGACATCATTGTTTCTCGCTGCGGGCTATAGCGTTGCTGTGTACGACCCTTCGGCTGATTGCGAAAAAACAGTCAGGGATTACATCGCATCGGCATGGCCCACGCTCGAAAAATTAGGCCTCACCGATAACGCTAATCCTGACGCACTCAACTTTTTCAGCACACCTGTTGAAGCGGTACAAGGTGCTGCGTTTATACAAGAAAGTGTGCCGGAGCGTTTACCGGTGAAGCACGAGCTCTTCGCACTTATCGAAAAACATTTACAAGAAGATTGTGTAATCGCCAGTTCCGCCTCTGGATTAACCTTGAGTCAAATGCAAGTCGGTTGGGACAATCCAAATCGGTTCGTACTAGGGCACCCCTTTAACCCACCTCATTTAATACCGTTGGTAGAAGTTATGGGTAACGAGAAAACTGATAACTCAGCCGTCGTGTCAGCTGAACAGTTCTATCAATCGATTGGTAAAATTACAATACGTGTCAACAAAGAGCGTCCTGGTCACGTTGCGAATCGATTGCAAGCCGCTGTTTGGCGCGAAGCCTTGCATTTAGTCAAAGAAGGTGTGGCCAGTGTCGAGGATGTGGATAAAGCCATGTGGGCAGGTCCCGGGCTACGCTGGGCGGCTATGGGGCCGAATATGCTGTTTCACTTAGGGGCAGGGCCTGGCGGTATGAGCGAATTTTGTCAACGTTATACCGACAGCTTTAATACATGGTGGGATGACCTTGGAACGCCACGTTTGGATGAAGCAGGTGCTGCACTATTAGTTTCAGGTGTAAACGACGAAGCTGGAGACGCATCGACCGACGAGCTCTCACAGCAGCGCGATGCACTTATCGTTGCCATGTTAGAAGCCATGCTGCCGATTCGGAAGCGTAACGACTCATGAGTGCACCTAACATTGTTGTGATCATGGCTGATCAGTTATCGCCCCAATATTGTGGAACGTATGGCCACCATTTAGTTAAAACTCCCAACATCGATAAACTGGCTGATGAAGGGATGCGTTTCGATGCAGCGTATTGCAACGCGCCACTTTGTGCACCGTCACGTTTCTCGTTTATGTCCGGACAATTGATTTCAAACATTGCGGGTTACGACAACGGCAGTGAATTCAAAGCATCGATTCCCACTTTCGCGCACGCGTTGCGTCAGCAAGGTTATCGAACATGCTTATCGGGCAAAATGCATTTCGTTGGCCCTGATCAGCTGCACGGTTTTGAAGAGCGACTAACCACTGATATTTACCCAGCTGATCATGCCTGGACGCCAGACTGGGAGGAGCCAGACGAGCGAATCGATAAGTGGTATCACAACATGGATGCAGTTAAAGAAGCTGGTGTAGCTGCCAGCACATTCCAATACGAATATGATGAAGAGACAGCTTTTTTTGCACGGCGCCGCATCATGCAATACGCCATGGAAGACACTCACCCCTTCGCGATGGTTGTTAGTTTTATTCACCCACACGATCCGTATATAGCGCGTCCAGAATGGTGGAACTTATATGATGACAACGCTATTGATTTGCCGGCAACTGATGTGGCGGAAGACCCACACACGCAAAGATTGCGGGTGGGTATAAAAGCAGATGTTGATAGAGTTACGGATGCACAAATAAAAACTGCTCGCCATGCTTACTACGCTAATGTCAGTTACTTTGACAGCAAAGTTGGTGAAATAGTGAAAGCGCTTAAAGAGGGGGACCACTATGACAACACAATAATCATTGTGACATCTGATCATGGCGACATGCTTGGTGAGCGCGGGCTTTGGTACAAGATGAATTTTTTTGAACACTCAGCACGTGTACCGCTTGTTATTGCTGGGCCGGACGTGCGTCATGATAATTGCACTGCTCCGGTTTCACTGGTTGACATTTACCCAACGTTGGTAGAAGCAGCGAGTAAACACAATTGCTTGGATTCATCCTTCGATTCAAGCTTGGATGGACAGTCTTTGTGGCCAGTATTGTCTGATTCGGCATCTAACGATCAACGCAATCATTTTACCGGTGTTGCGTTTGCAGAGTATTGTGCCGAGTGTGCAAGCCATCCTATCTTTATGATTCGTCGAGACAACTTTAAATACATTCATTGTGATGTGGATCCAGCGCAATTATATGATGTAGTGAACGACCCAATGGAAAGAAGGAATTTGGCAAGTCATGCAGACTATGCACAAATTGAAAATGCTTTCTCCAGTGAGGTAAAGCAAAAGTGGGACAGCGAAAAAATCCGTGAAGACGTATTAGCTACACAACGTCAACGGCGCGCTGTGCATTTAGCCATGCAACAGGGAAAGCTAATATCTTGGGACTACCAACCTCCACGAGATGCATCGCAAGAATTTGTGCGAAATCATATCGAGTGGACAGTAATGGCGAGTAAATCACGCTATCCTAAATTTGACGATTCTTAATTTGGGTTGATTGGTACAAGCGGAAAAAGAGCCCAAGTGCAAACTCAGGCGAGTAGATTTAGCGATGCAAAAAAAACTATTACTGTTAATAATTGATGGTGTTCCGTGGCGAAATTGGCGTAGCCTGTTCGGTAACTTAGAGGCATGGGTAGATTCAAGCGATGCTCAGGTTTGGAGAATCAGAGCGCCTTTGCCATCAACGTCAGCCTCGTGTTACGCGTCAATTCATACGGGTGTAAATCCTGTCGTGCATGGTTCAACGGGTAACGATAATGTGTTTCGAATCGATATGCCTGATATCTTTTCGCAAACCCGGCAAGCCGGTGGCGTGACCGCTGCTGTTACGCATTCGTTTTGGTCTGAATTTTTTAATCGTGCACCGTTTAACCCAATTACGGATATCGAATACGATGAGCCAAACAGTTTAAGCATTAATCATGGTCGCTTCCATTCGATGACCGGCTATGGCATGAAGAATCAAATGACGCCGTGCGATGCGGATTTGTTTGCCACCCTGAGTTTGCTGATTGATAGGCATAACATTCACTACGGACTACTACACACGTGTACCTTGGATAGTATGGGGCATCGATTCAAACACGATTGTGAGGAAATGGATGATGCGTGTTTTCTGCTTGATGCTCAACTTGCGCCGTATATAACGCGGTGGCGAGATCAAGGCTATGAAATTATCGTTACCGCTGATCACGGTCAGTCGGAGCGTGGGCACCATGGCGGGCGTGGTGAAGATCAACAAGATGCAGCCTTGTATTATTTTGGTGAGGCACAAGGTCCATCGGTAGATCAATTGCTCATGCTTACCCAAATTGCTCCGACCGTTCTATCACGCTTAAACGTGGAAATTCCACACACCATGAAAGACGGCAGTTTCCTTAGTTAAAGCACGGGTAAGCGGGCTCGTACTAAGTCCACCCAGTAGTGTGCTCCTATTGGCAGAAGTTCATCGTTAAAGTCATAGTCAGATGCATGTAAGGGTTGACCATGCGCACCCGTTTCACCATTGCCCAATAATAGAAAACAGCCCGGGACCGCCGCACTGAAGTGAGCAAAATCTTCAGAAAAACTCATGGCAGGGCGATTGACAATGGTTTCTAGCCCACTATTGATGCCTACGTCCACGGCAGCAGCCGTTGGCTGTTCAGCGTTGATGGTTTCGATGAACTCAGTATTGAACGACATGTCCATTTGCACATTGTGAGTTGTGGCAACGCCATCCACTATTTGTTGCATAAAGCGACGCACGGCATCTCGGTCTGCTGGCAATCTGGCTCTAACATCGCCTTTTAAGGTTGCGTTACCCGGCAGCACGTTTCTTTGTCCATCGGTAATGAATTCAGTGACCGATACAACAGCACCCGCACCCGGAGCCAATTTTCTTGCGATGATGGTTTGTAGCGATGTGACTAACTCTGCACCTACGGTGATGGCATCTACGCCTACATGCGGCATTGATGCATGGCCACCTTGGCCTTTAATTTTAATTTCAAACAAACTTTCACTGGCGCAAATTTGTCCCGGTCGCGTGGATAGTTGCCCCACTGGTGCGCCGGGCAAATTATGAATGGCATAAACTTCCTGTATTGGGAAGTTCTCAAGCACGCCTTCGTTGATCATCGCTTGGGCGCCCAGACCGTGTTCTTCGTTGGGTTGAAATATAAAGACGACCGTGCCTTCAAACTGTGGATCCTTGGCAAGCAATTCTGCAGCGCCTAACAACATAGTTGTGTGTCCATCATGGCCGCAGGCATGCATCACGCCATCAGTGTTAGAGGTGTAAGCGTGCTTGCTGGTTTCAGTGATCGGTAGTGCGTCCATATCGGCTCTTAGGCCTATAGAGCGGTTTCCGTTACCGGCTTTTAGTACACCGACTACGCCAATGCCTTCATGAACTTCAATACCCAGTTCTTTTAATCGCGTGGCGATGATGGCTTTTGTGCGTTCTTCCTGAAAGCCAAGTTCTGGGTGTTGGTGAAAATCGTGACGTAATTCAGTAAGCCTGCTTGTAAACTCTGACATGCGTTGTTAGCTCCAAGGCGCTATTGTTAGCGCGGCATTTCTTTGATGTATAAATCGCGCTTTGGAAACGGAATTTCTATATTGGCTGCATTTAAGGCATCATAGACTTGTTTATTGATTTCATGCGATATGCGACCCCGATGCTCTGGTGCGATAATCCAACCGAGCAGTTCAAAGTCAAGACTGGAATCGCCAAAGCCTCGCATACGCACACGCGGCTCTGGATGATCGCAAATTTCATCGTGGTTTTTAGCAATGGATTCTAAGAGCGTCTCAACCTCGTGAACGTCTGATCCGTAAGCTACGCCCACGGCGATTCGAAGGCGCATCTTTTCATGCGGTCCTCCGCTTTCATTGATGATTTTCGCATTGCCCATTACAGAGTTGGGCACCGTTATCTCTACATCATCTCGCGTTAGCATACGCGTGCTGCGCATACCAATGTGCGTGATCATACCGCGCTCACCACTATCAAGATTCACATAATCACCAAGCTTATACGGTGAATCTATTAGAATGAAAAAGCCTGCGAACAGGTTGGCCAAGGTATCTTGAGCAGCAAAACCAACCGCTAAGCCAACAATACCAGCAGAAGCTAACCACCCAACCGGGTTGATGCCCCAAATCATCAGCAAACTGTAACTGCCAATTAACATTATCAGCAGCTTGGCGATAATATCCAACAATGGCATGGTGCGTTCTTCAACAGCCGGAAAGCGGTGATGATTACGGGCAAGCGCATCGAGTAATTGGCTGGATAAAAAGAAAGTTGATTGAATAAGAATTACCACAATCAAAGACAGCAGCGCTTTTACGATTAAGTCGGTACCTACCGGCAACGCTGCTGCGCGCGCGGCAAGCGTCAGACCAAAAAGAAAAACCACGTTAAACACCGGTTTTTTTAAACCGCCCAATACGCGATCATCAAGTTCTGTGCTGGTATTACGCGCTAAGCGTCCAATACTGCGCACCAAAAACTCGCGAATAACAAACGCCAAAATATAGAATACAGCGGCAATGACCAACGCCCCAATAATCGGGTATTGGGCAATCGTGTTCCAGTAGGGTAATGCAAAGTCAGGAAGCCAATCAGCGATTTCGGGCAAATTATCACTAACGTCGATAGTGCTATCCAAAATCGCCTCTTCGCTTTCGGTATCGCTCGATTCAGCCATGATTAACTTTATTGTTGCTATGGTTCATTTAATTTGCCAGCTGAATGTTATTTAAGAGAGCAATATTCCACCATCTACATCAAGCGTAGTGCCGGTAACAAAATCATTTTGAATTAAAAATATGATGCCCTGTGCGCACTCATCTGCGCTGCCTGGCCGAGCAATCAGGTTGTTTCCAGTAAGGCGTTTATAGTGCGCGTCGCGTTCTTCGCCTTGTAGAGGCACCATGGGTGTATCGATTAAACCAGGTGACATGACATTGATGCGCTTGGGTGCAATCTCTTTTGCAAGTGCTCGAGAAAAGGCTTCAACTGCGCCACCAACAGATGACAATGCGATTTGACCGGGTCCGCAGCGTCTTGCTGGTGAGCCGGACACAAGCACGATGGCACCGTGGTCGGGAAGGTGCTCGATACCATGACGCACCACCGTGCTGTAGCCCCATAACTTATCGAACGAACTTTTGTATCCGTCCAGATCCATGCTGGCGAACTCTCCGATCGCGCGGCTACCGCCGGTTGCAGCGCTTACCAGAATATCAAAGGGTGCTAACTTTTTTAGTAGGTTCGATACTGCGTCTGCATCGCGCACATCACAGGCCTCTGTGCTGATGCCTGCCGGTAGATCGCCGGCTTTGGAGGGGTCACGGCTGATCGCGATGACCGTTGCACCTAAGTCGACTAACTGTTTTGATGCCGCGAGCCCGATTCCTGAAGTACCGCCAAATACAACTGCTTTTTTTCCCGAAATGTCCATGATTTACTCTGGTTTTGTCTTTTGAAGGGATGTTGCCTGACACGCAGGCTGTGAATGGTTGCCCTGATTATCCACTTAACGGCCGCTTTGGCAATAGTTAGCATTTAATCCATGCGCCTACCGCTATAATTAGAGCAACCCGACTAGTCAATAATCTAAGAAAAATGGCAGGTTCCATCCACACTCGACGCTGGCATCCCGATACAGGCGCGCAAATTCGTCGTCGTGGCGTATATATGATGCACGGCATTGGCGAGCATTCGGGTCGCTACGAGCGTCTGGCCAATCGATTGACAAAATTAGGCTTTGAGGTTGGAGCACACGACCATCCGGGGCATGGTGCCAGTACTGGCAAGCGCGGTGTGATCGAGTCGGGTAATCATTTAGAGTTATGTGCTATTGAGCAGCTTGATACATTCGCTTCGGAAACCGGCGCGTCTCCCTATTTATTTGGGCATAGCTTGGGTGGTTTGGTAGCCACATCTATGGTGATAAACCATCATGCGCAAGTGGCAGGACTAATATTGTCAGCGCCTGCCTATTCACCGTTCATAACACCGTACAACAGATTAAAATTAACGGTGATGAATGTGCTTGCCCCCAAATTTGCCATGCAGCTGCCGTATCATGCGGAAAACTTGACCCATGATGAAGTTGAACAAGAACTTGGACGCAACGATCCGCTGAACCATAAATATAAATCGGCCAGTATTGTTATGTGGTTGTTAGAAACTGGCAAGCTGATGGTCGAACTTGCTGGTCGGCTCGCTGTGCCGACGCTAGTATTGATTCCCGGTGATGACCCGGTTATCAATTCTGAATTTACCCATCAATTTATTGAGAATGCAAACCGTAGTCTAATTACGCAACACGATTATCCGGGCTTTAAGCACGAAGCCTTGAACGAAACCTCTGAACGTCGGGAGCAAGTTATGGACGACATTGAACGCTGGTTGTTAAAAGAAGAGGGCTAATGCAAATGCAAACATCGAAAAAATCATTGATCTTGTACAGAATAGCGGGGCTGTTTATAGCGTTGTTGTTCGCGTTTGCGGTTGCTAACGCATTTGCCGATGAGACAAAGCAAGAACAGAGAACCGCGTTATTCGATGATTTAGCTTCAGCAGAAACTGAACTGGATGGCAGATTGGCCGAGAATGAACTGTGGAACTATTGGTTCGATCTAGCGCCCACGCCCGAAGTGCGTGATTTGCTAGATGCTGCAATAGAGCGACGGGAAGCCTATGATTTTGAGGCGGCAGAAAATATACTTAATGAGGTGGTCAAAGACGCGCCGGACTATGCAGAAGGTTACAACCAACGTGCGTTTATTCGATTCCTCCGTGAAAACTACACGGATTCACAGCAAGACCTAGAGATTGCATTGAAATTAGAGCCAAAGCACTTTGGTGCCTTAGCAGGGCTTTATCAGGTGTATTTTCGAACCGGCAGGCAAGAGCAGGCGTTTAATAACTTACAAGAAGCGGTAAAAATTCATCCGTGGATTCGTGAACGCGGTGGTTTACCTAAGAAGCTATGGCCCGAGAGTTATCGGCGTATTCACGAACCTAGCCAAGAGATATAAACTGGCGAGATCATGCCACCACCTTAAGGTGTGTCCAGTTAGTGGTTGAATGAATTATTAACTTAGCGGGAAACCATTTCTGGTCTATATGCTGTTCGATGAAGCGCAACTACGCTGAGAAAATGCACAAGCATAAGTAAGGATTTCACATGGAAACTGCCGAGCAATATTTGGCTAGTCTGGACTAGCATAACGGGTAGGATGTACGGACTATATCAATTTTGTAGCAATGTCTGCTCATCTACTCTTTTCATCGTAGGCAATCCCTGATACAACGGTAGATATCATATCGAAAATATACCTGTACACCTCAGGCCTACCCATGCCTGCAATTCTTTGCTCTAATAGCCCGAAGCCAACCCCCTAAAGGAGACTGATGATGAATAGAACTGGAATAACAATTCTGGCTGCATTTGTAAGCAGCTGGGTACTTTCAAGCGCGGCTTTTGCACAAAGCCGAGTACCTGCGGATGTCAAACTCGCAGACGATCAAACGTTCACTTATCGCGTGCTGGATGAACTTAGCTCATTAGACCCGCAAGTGGTCGAAGACACCATTGGCTCAGAACTGGCGCGTGATTTATTTGAAGGCTTAATGAATCAGGATGAGCTTGGTAACTTAGAACCTGGTGTTGCGACGAAATTTGATGTAAACGATGACAACACAGTTTATACATTTACACTGCGTGACAATGCCCTGTGGTCGAACGGTGATCAAGTCACTGCGCACGATTTTGTTTATGGGTGGCAACGCGCCACGGATCCTGAATTAGCATCGCCATACCAGTGGTACATGGAGTTAATGTCGATAAAGAATGCGGCTGAAATCATAAAGGGAGAAAAGCCTAAGGAAGAGCTGGGCGTAAAAGCGGTAGACGACTTAACCTTTGAAGTCACTCTCACCAATCCAATCCCGTACTTTCCTCAAATGACTACGCACGCCACGACCTTTCCAACACATAAAGGTGTGATAGAGAAGCATGGCGATCAGTGGACAAAACCGGAGAATATGGTATCCAACGGTGCATATGTACTTACCGAACATTTACCTAACGAGCGATCTGTTCGAGAACGCAATACAAAGTATTGGAATAACGAAAACACGGTGTTGGACAAAGTGGTAGCACTGGTTATTAATGATGAGAACGTAGCCTTAACACGTTTTCTAGCCGGTGAACTTGATCGTACGGATGTACCTGCTGGTCAATTCCCTCGACTACAAAAAGAGTATCCAGGTGTGGCCATTAGCTACCCGCGTCTTTGTAACTACTACTACACGTTTAACCTAAGTGACTCCGGCCCTGAAGTGTTTAAGGATATCCGCGTTCGTCAGGCACTCGCATTGGCGGTGGACCGAAAAATTATCACCCAAAACGTCATGGCGGGTGGTCAGCCTGAAGCCTATACGTTTACACCAGCAGCCGTTTCTGGCTTCGAACCACCAACGACGGAAATGGCGCAAATGAGTCAGGCCGATCGCGATGCTAGAGCGAAAGCGCTATTGGCGGAAGCCGGTTACGGGGATGATAATAAATTAAGTTTTGACATGATCTACAACACCTCTGATGCGCATAAAAAAGTGGCCGTTGCCTTAAGCCAAATGTGGAAGCAAAAATTAGGTGCTGAAGTTAACCTAGGTAATATGGAATGGAAAGTATTCCTTGAAACTCGCGGTAATCAGGATTTCCAATTGGCCCGTGGTGCATGGTGTGGTGACTACAATGAAGCCTCAACATTTCTAGACCTATTAGACAGTGAGTCTGGGTATAACGATGGAAAATTCAATAACGCTGAGTTGGATTCGCTATTAGAACAGGCCAAGGTCAGCAACGAACCCGCCGCGCTGTATACTCAGATCGAGCAAATCATCGCCGCCGAATTGCCGGTTATTCCAATTTATCATTATGCTGGCGTGTACATGATCGACAGTGATTTGGGTAATTGGCCAGTGACCAATGTTCAGCAGAACTGGTATTCCAAAAATCTGTACAAGATCGCTGAATAGTTAATCAAATTGCCGCCCTGAAGAACGCGGGGCGGCATTCCATCAAACAATGTTTGCCTACACAATAAAACGGCTGCTTATAGCCGTGCCCACTATCTTAATGCTGGTGGTTGCGTGCTTTTTCTTAATGCACGCAGCACCAGGCGGGCCATTCACGTCTGAAAGGCCATTGCCGCCTGCTGTGCTTGCGAATATTGAAGCTCGTTATGGTTTAGATCAGCCGCTGTGGAAACAGCTATGGGACTACCTAACAAACATTGTTCTGTATTTTGATTTTGGCCCGTCATTCAAGTTTAAAGATAGGGATGTTAACGATGTTATCGCGCAAGGCTTTCCCATTTCTTTAACCTATGGTTTTTTGTCTTTTTTAGTGGCTACCATTGTTGGCTTAAGTCTTGGGATTGCGGCGGCCATTCGACACAACACGTGGATTGATTACCTCGCGGTTGGTTTAGGTATTGCGGCCCAAGCCTTACCTAATTTTGTGATGGGACCTATATTGATTTTGGTTTTTACGCTTTGGCTGGGCTGGTTGCCTGGGGGCGGATGGAATGGCGGGCAGTGGCCTTATCTAATTATGCCGGTAATTGCATTATCAACGTCCTATATGGGATCGATTGCGCGCTTGACGCGTTCGTCGATGTTGGAGGTTTTAAACTCAAATTTTATTCGCACAGCACGTGCAAAAGGTTTGTCAGATCGCAGCATCATTTGGCGTCATGCTCTAAAACCCACGCTAATGCCGGTTGTAACCTATTTGGGTCCTGTCTTTGTTTACGTACTCACGGGATCGGTGTTTGTCGACATATATTTTTCTACCGGTGGTTTAGGTCAAGCCTATGTCGGTTCTGCATTGAGCCGCGACTACGCGATCTTACTGGGTGTAACGATATTATATGGCGCGCTTACCGTTGCCGTTAGCCTCATTATCGACCTTGCTTACGCATGGCTCGATCCAAAGATTAGGTACTAGATTATTTTCGGTCGATCTAACAAAGGTGCAAAGCTTGCGGCTGATATCACAGACCACACGGCCATTCGTGGTCGATCGCTTTTGCGCGATGCCCGTGATCGGTTTCTTCGCAATAAAGCCGCCATGGCATGCATGTTCGTACTGGCGTTGATGCTGTTGTTTGTTTTATTCGGACCGAGCATCGCTAAGTGGAGTAATGAAGAAATAGACTGGGCGGCTTTAGGTGATATTCAGCACTTAGGGGTACCGTCGGTCGAAAGCGGCCACTACTTTGGTACTGATGAGCTTGGGCGTGATCTTTATGCCAGAACAATTCAGGCCACTGGTACATCACTGTTGGTTGGGCTCATTGGGGCCGCAATGGCGTTGCTAGTAGGAACCACCTGGGGCGTAATCGCAGGTTTTGTGGGGGGGCGTGTCGATAACCTGATGATGCGTATCGTTGACGTGTTGTTAGCTATACCCAACGTGCTAGTTATTATTCTGATTCTTGTGGTAGTAGGGCGCTCGTTTATTGCACTGTTCATAGCGCTTGGGGCTGTATCTTGGTTGAGTATGGCGCGCATTGTACGGGCGCAAACGCTTACCTTAAAAAACCGTGAGTTTATCGAAGCTGCGCGAGCAGGCGGTGTATCAGAAATTATGATCATCTGGCGACATATATTGCCAAACCTGATGGGTGTTGTGATTGTGTACGCATCCTTACTTGTACCAGAGATGATTTTTGCTGAAAGTTTTATATCGTTTCTGGGTTTAGGCATCTCCGAACCTTATACCTCACTCGGTGCTCTCATCGCTGAAGGTGCGCGCACTATGGGCTATGGGACCTTATGGCAGATTGCGTTTCCACTATTTTTTTACGTGACTATCATTATCACCATGTTTTATATCGGTGACGGACTGCGTGATGCCTTGGACCCTAAGGATCGGTAGTCATGAGTCTACTCAGTGTTAAGCATTTATCAGTCACTTTTGATACACCAGATGGTGATGTTAATGCCGTTGAATCGATATCCTTTGATGTATTACCGGGAGAATGCTTAGGGATAGTGGGGGAGTCTGGGTCCGGCAAGAGCCAGACGTTCATGGCGGCGATGGGCTTACTAACTGGCAATGGGCACGCATCTGGGTCGGTACAGCTCAACGGGCGCGAGATTTTAAATTTACCTGCCAAGCAATTAAACTTAATACGTGGCGATGATATCGGCATGATATTCCAGGACCCTCTCACCGCTTTAACACCACATTTAAAGATTGGTCAGCAAATGGCTGAAGTGTTAAACGTGCATCGCCACATGACCGGCGCACAAGCGCAGGCGCTGTGTTTAAACTGGTTAGAAAGGGTGCGTATACCCGATGCTAAAAGTCGATTAACACAGTATCCGCATGAGCTATCTGGTGGTATGCGTCAGCGCGTCATGATTGCAATGGCCATGTTATGCGAACCTAAGCTGCTCATTGCAGATGAACCGACAACCGCTTTAGACGTTACCGTGCAGGCCGACGTACTTGATCTGATTGCGGCGTTGCAGCAAGAACAAAACATGGCTGTGGTGTTAATTACGCATGATATGGGTGTTGTTGCGCGTATGTGTGATCGTGTACAGGTAATGCGAAATGGGGCGTTTGTTGAATCAGGGCTCGTTGAAGATATATTCGCCAATCCGGGCCATGACTATACAAAGCGCCTATTAGACGCCATGCCACGAATCGATACAGACTCATCGCGAGTGTTAGATGCGAATGCAAACGTGATACTCGATGCAATAGATGTGAAGGTGCATTTTCCTATCAACATATCGGGTGGCTTGTTTGGTCGGAAAATTCCATTGCGCGCTGTTGACGGGGTGAGTTTTAAACTACATGAGGGTGAAACGCTGGGCATAGTGGGTGAATCGGGTTGTGGTAAATCCACACTTGCACGATCGGTGTTGCGATTAATTGAACCAACGGATGGGGTAGTCAGTTGGTTGGGAACTGATCTGACTGCGTTAGATAAAAGAACGATGATACAGGCGCGCAAGGACTTACAGATTGTATTTCAGGATCCGTTTGCAAGCTTGGACCCACGTATGACTATCGCTGACTCTATCGCTGAACCTTTGCGTACGTTTCGTAGTGATATGAGTAATCGCGAACGACGTGATGCGGTAAAAGATATGATGCAACACGTTGGTTTGGAACCGACGATGATCAACCGTTATCCGCATGAATTATCAGGCGGGCAGAATCAGCGCGTCGGGATTGCGCGTGCCATGATCAATCGGCCCAAGCTGATTATTTGTGATGAAGCCGTGTCGGCTCTAGACGTATCCATTCAGGCGCAAATTATCGCCTTGCTCAAAGAGTTGCAAGCTGAGTTCGGTACCGCTCTTTTATTTATATCGCACGATTTATCGGTGGTGCGCGAAATCTCTGATCGGATAATGGTTGTGTATTTAGGGCGAGTAGTGGAGCTGGCAGAGGCTGGTGAACTATGCACCTCCCCGAAACACCCATACACGCAAGCATTAATTTCAGCAGTACCCATCCCCGATCCTATTGTTGAGCGTAGCCGCAAGCGTATTAAGCTTACCGGCGATTTAGCTTCCCCTCTCGACCCGACCGCTGCGTTGCGATTTTTACCGAGTAAATTAGCGGCAGGCGAACTTGACTACAACCCTAAATTACTTGAAACCACTCCGGGCCACTTCGTCGCAGAACACGATTAACCTTAACTGCTTTGCCGTACGTGCTTAGCCCGTTTTTTAATCAGCTTTAACACCTCTTTTAGCACCGGGTGTTGAAACCCGAGTTCTACTGAATCTGCGTAGAGTTGGTCAGCTTCTGCAACAATGGTGTCGGCAAGTTCGTTGATCTGTTTGATTAATAAATTTTGTGCAGCCTTCGTATCTGGTACCAAGCTCATCCACTGCTTCAGTTTTATCGTATCTGGCACATTTCGATTGCCGATACGCATTGCACACTTAGAGGTTAATTGGGGATAAACCGAGGTGCATAACACATCATACATAGGCGCTAAACTCGGCGCGTTACTATCCAGCGCATGTAGTAGCGCAAAATTCTTTGCATGTGCATCGGCATTACCAACCAGGTAGTGAAAAATCAGCATTTGCATAAAACGTAGTCGATCAGCGGCGGGTTGGTTGGTGACTCGTTGTATAAGTCCCAAAGAATCTGTCACGCCTGGACCACCTTCATCTTCGTATTTGAGCTCTGGTGCAACACTGAGTGCCTGACAAAAATCTTCTTGATGTAAGCGTTGAACAAGATTGTCTTTTGAAATGTGTCGATCGAATCGTTCTACCAATACATAGGAAGTATTTTTTGCCCGTGCAAAGCGAACGGCAGGTGTTTGCAAGTTACATCGACGCGCCAAGCTCATACAAAAGGCTTCATTCTCAGCAGTACCGTCGAGCTCTTTGATACCGGGTTTGAGAATGTGTGTCGTTGGTCCACCATTCTTAACCAACACGATTTTATCGTTATCTAATTTAACCGCCAGTTTATCTTGTGCGCCAGCCAGCGACAGTCTGATATCGCGCCTGCCGCCAAGTAGTGGGTTGCCTCTTAGCTCTGCGAGCAGGTCAAACAACTGTTGTTCGTTAATGACTTCATCGTCGGCCTTAGATAAATCCACATCAACACCGTGCGGATGCAAAGCGAGTGCACCAGCGCATTCGCCACCGATAACCTCAAGCATGCCGAATGAATTCGAATCAGATAATCCCAATGCGTTGGCTAGGCGTGTGCGTGATGATTCGTCGGGTAACAGACCGGAGAAAAATGGTTTAGCAATTTTATTGTCGTAGGTATCGGCAACCAGCGGCATGGATACTGACACGGGCTTTGGCGCGTTTGACTCAAGATACTTGTCGACATAAGTAAACGACAGATTTGCGTCCTCATCCTGTTTTAAAATGCCAACGCGTGTTTCTCGCAAATAAACATCCAATAAGCGAGACATGATTAGCTTTCTCGGGTGATGACGTCGAGCTTGATGCCCAAGGCGCTCATCACACTGATTGCACGGCCGATTTGGCAACCGGGCTTACCTTTTTCCAGTTCACGTAAAAAGCGTACGCCCACGCCTGATAATGCTGCGAGCTCGACTTGGGTTATGTTCTGGCGACGTCGTTCAGCCTTTATGGCGTTGCCCAGTGCGTCTGTATCGGTTATGTAGGCCATAAAATAATCCCTCTCGGGATTAATATGGCATAGTTTGGGCCAATTTGCTCATAATAGTCCCGAAAGGGGCTATTTTGGTGATGATTTGCGTAACGCTGCTTAAATCGTACCGTTAGGGACTATTCTAGTCAGGCCTAACGGTACGCAAGGAACAAGCATCAACCCTTATGGTGGGACTCCTGCAGGGCGTAGACAGGTGTATCAATGCCTTCCATTCTGGCTTTAAGTTGCAAGCTTAAGAACTGGGAGTAGTGCCGTGACTGATGCAGGTTGCCGCCATGGAACCACAACCCGTTCTGCTGAGTTGGCTTCCACATATTGCGTAATTCGCCTTCCCACGGTCCGGGGTCTTTTGTAGTGCCTGATCCCATGCCCCATACTTTACCCACCTTATCTGCCACCTCTTGACTAATAAGTTGTGCAGCCCAACCATTCATTGAGCCGTAACCGGTAGCCAGAACAATAAGGTCAGCATCGAGTTCGCTGCCGTCACTAAATTCAATACCGTTTTCAGTGATACGTTTAACTTCAACACCTGACTTTAATTTTATGTCGCCATTGGCAACCAGTTCTGATGCACCAACATCGATGTAATAGCCAGAGCCTCTGCGCAAATACTTACAGAACAAGCCCGAACCATCCTCACCAAAATCAAGCATAAAGCCCGCTTTTTCCAAGCGATCGTAAAGATCTTTATCGCGCTCTTTCATTTGTGCGTAAACGGGCACTTGCAGTGCCGGTAAAATTTTATAAGGTAAGGATGCGAATATCATGTCGGCCATTTCGGTGGTTACACCGTTGGCTAAGGCATCTTCGCTGTACAGTCCGCCCAATGCTAAGTCCATTAAAGTATCGGATTTAGCAATGTGGGTTGAACTGCGTTGCACCATGGTTACATCCGCACCGTTCTCCCAAAGGTCTGCGCAAATATCGTGTGAAGAATTATTGGATCCGATAACAATGCATTTTTTTCCTTTGTATGCTTCGCCACCAGGATGTTTGCTTGAATGATGTATGTCGCCTTTGAACGTACTCATACCTTCAAATTCAGGAATGTTTGGAACGGCAGACATACCGGTCGCGAGCACCAATTGTGTTGGACGCAAAGTCACTTTCTGTCCTTCCTTTGTAACATTCACCGTCCAAGTGCCGCTGGCCTCATCGTAACTGGCATCGTCGCAGGTGGTGGAAGACCAGTAATTGAGCTCCATAACTTTTGTGTACATCTCCAGCCAATCTCCAATCTTGTCTTTGGGTGCGAACACGGGCCAGTGCTCAGGGAATTTCAGGTAGGGCAGGTGGTCGTACCAGACAGGGTCGTGCAAGCACAGTGATTTGTATCGGTTACGCCAACTATCGCCCGCTTTGGCGTTTTTCTCGATAATAATGGTAGGGACGCCCAATCGGCGCAGCCGAGCACCTAATCCGATGCCGCCTTGCCCACCACCGATAATGACGCAATAGGGCTGGGTTTCAAAACCTAAGGTGGCTTGTTCTTCAGCGCGTGATTCGAGCCATGTTTTGCGGGTTTTATTAGCGCCATGCACAACACCGGCTTCGCGAGTACGTCCGGACTTTTCCTCATGCCCTTTTAGAGACTTCATGGTTGTTAGCAAGGTCCAACAGCCCTTGTCGTTAAGCCGCACATGCGCTTCGCCATGGGCCACGCTGGTCTCGAAGCTTAACCAGCCTTCGGTAATACCGTCCGCTTCGCTGGCGTCGCCCACAAGCTGCCAATTGCTGGGTTTGACATGGTTTAGCGTTGCATCGAGCATATCTGTGATTTCTGCCCGACCTTCCATTGTCTTTAGATTCCACGTAAAGGATACAAAGTCGCGCCAGAAACCGTCTTCATCAAACAACTGCGCAGCCGCTTGTGAGTCGCCTGATTTCAAAGCGTTTGAAAACTGATCGAGCCAATGATTCAACTTTTCGCTTGCAGGGTCAATCTGTGTTGCCGTACTTGTAGCCATGAGTAAACCTCTTTTAAGTGGAGTTTATTTGATTGGTTTCTATTCGGTTTTTTTCTAAATTCTCATTAACGTTGAGGGATAAAGTCTACGCCCAGACTATCTGTGTGGAAAGTAATAATATGCGTAATTGCAACTGGGCAAATCGCAGCGCTATACTTGGGAACTAATACGTCTATTGTTCTGTCAAAATATTTCGCTACAGAGCCGTTGGAGTTACTATCGTGAACAAGGTAAACCAAGAACGTCGCCAATTTGTCGCTACATCGGGTGTTGCTGTATCAACAGTGGTTGCCGGACTAGGTCTTGTCAGCCCGTGGCGGCCAAGTCACGCTAACGCGCTTAAAGCCACACGCTCCATGCGAGGTGGCTCTAACAACTATTTGCCCGGTGCCCCCATTGTTGATCGCATTGGCGCAGGTGGTTTCTGGATGAGTGGAACCGTGCGACGTGCAGGTGATGGGATGCCACTGGCTGGTCAACGAATCCAAATATGGGCCCACACCACGGAAGGCCATGAACGAGACCAACGCAGTCATGGTGCAACCCTGAGCGATGAGAACGGTGAATTCAAACTAGAGATGCCGCAAATTGTGCCAGCATTTGGGCAAGCCCACGGGCATTTAGCTTACGACAGTGAAGAATATAAAACCGTCTTTTTACGACCTGTAATGGCAAGCTCTAAAGACAAAACGCTCAGTGCCCATTTCGTTTTGCAACCTGCCTAACAATCATTTCTACACAAGCCCATGAGTAGGCTGTGTGTTGTCGCAACTTGGTGCCTTGTCGTTAGTGTGTGCATCGCACCCATCGCTATAGCACTGTTGAGCCCTTTGTTAGAGTGGCGTGCACCGGTGTATATAGCCGCAGGTCTGGGCGGTGTTGTTGCCTTGTCTCTTTTATTGATTCAACCCTTGCTCGCGGCAAAGCTGTTGCCGGGTCTGTCGCCAAAGGTTTATCGTTCCACGCACCGGCTCATTGGTTTTCTTATTACTGCACTTGTGGTGCTTCACGTGATTGGTTTATGGATAACCAGCCCACCCGATGTTGTTGATGCATTGTTGTTTGTGTCAGCAACGCCGTTCTCGATCTGGGGTGTGATTGCAATGTGGAGTGTGTTTTGTACTGCGTTTTTGGTTGGGGTAAGGCGGAAACTTCGAGCTCGAGTTTGGCGAACGATTCATCGTTTGCTGGCATGTGTAACTGTCGTTGGTACGGTTACACATGCCATGATGATAGAAGGGACGATGGGGTATATCTCTAAACTGATGCTTTGCGCCTTTATTGTGGTCGCAACAGTGTGGTTAGTGATAAAGGGCGTTGAATTTAAAAAACGAGTTTGAACTTCGGCTGGTCCGTGTCTTGTGCTCACATCACACGGCCAATATATTAGGCCATTCAAGACTTTGAGCAAATGCACGAATGTCTTGAATTAACAAGTCAGGTTGTTCCATAGCGGCAAAGTGACCGCCTCTGGGCATCTCAGTCCATTGTGTGATGTTGTAAATGCGTTCAGCGTAACTACGTGGCGGCCAAGCAAGTAATTCTTTAGGGAATACAGCACAAGCGGTTGGTACTTCAACGCGCAATCCGTCTGGCGATAAGATTCTACCGCCTTCTTCGCGTCGACCGTAATAAATCCAAGATGCGGTGTTGAAAGTCTTCGTGGTGATATACACCATGATATTAGTAAGCAGTTGGTCTTTGCTATAAACGCTCTCAACATTGTTGTCGCTGATATCAGACCAACCATGCATTTTTTCAAGTATCCAAGCGGCAATTCCAACTGGGCTATCCATCATGGCGTAGCTTAAGGTTTGGGGTTTTGTGGCTTGTTGTGTGCGATAGCCATCTTGAATTATTTGGTCCTCGTCAAACTGTTTTGCCCATGCGATTTCATCTTTGGTTTGTGGGCCGTCCTTGTGCCTCATGGTAAGAATATTTATGTGAATGGCTTTGCACGCTTGCGCGTGGTCGTACCCAAGCCAGCTTGAAATCGCGCCGCCCCAATCGCCACCCTGAGCCATATAGGTATCGTACTGAAGCACATCTGTCATTAGGCTGTTAAATATGTCCGCCATTTTTCTTGGGCCGTAAGGGCGAGGTGGGCGACCAGAGAATCCAAAGCCCGGCAAGGAGGGCGCTACAACATCAAACGCATCTTCTATATTGCCGCCATGTTTTTCAGGGTGTGCAAGCAGATCAATAAAGTCCAAGAATTCGACAATTGTGCCAGGCCAACCGTGACTCAAGATGAGAGGTTTGGGATTGGGTCCACTGCCTCTTTCATGAATAAAGTGCAGATCGATACCGCCTACTTTCGCTTTGAATTGGGAGAATTGATTTATTTTGGCTTCTGCTTTACGCCAATCATACTGCGTGACCCAGTAGTCGCAAAACTCTTTCATGTAATCCAAATTGGTGCCGTATTCCCAGCCGCCATCGTTTGGCATTTCGTGCCACGGGTACTCACTCACGCGTTTTGTTATCGCATTGATGGCTTCGTCTGCAATGGCAACGGAAAAGGGTTGGCAACGGCTCATTGGTAATTTACTGGCAAATATTATTTGAAAATGTAACGCGAATCAGCCGCTCCGGTAAGAGACAGATTGTACTTTTTAAAGGGACAGCCATTTTCACTGCTTTGATAAACTCACTTTTACTTCTTCTGCGATCAGGCGAATACCCTCGTCGAGCTTTTTTAATGGAACAAACGCAAAACCTAAGCGAAAACTTCGGTTGTCTCCATTTAAACTGTACATTTCTCCAACATCAATTAACACGCCTTTCGCGCGGAGTCTAATACTGAGTTCGGTGGCATCAAAGCCCGGTGGCCCAGTTAACCAAAACGATGTGCCACCTCGTGAGTTCGTACGATGCAGCATACCTAGGTGTTTTGCTATTGAATCGTTCATGCTGTGCCAACGTTTTTTATAGCGTCTTTCGATGTTACGAATGTGGGAATCGTAATACCCAAGTTTAAAAAACAGAGCTACCACCTCTTGAACGATGGTCGGTGGGTGTCGCATCATCACGCCCCTAACAATTCGGGCCTGTTTGATGATGTCGCGGTGTGCCACCATAAATCCTAGACGTATACCGGGTGATACTGTTTTCGACAAGCTTCCAATATAGATGACTCGCTCATTATGATCTTGTGAACGCAGCGATTGCGTGTGCATGTTGAAGTAATTCATCTCTGCTTCGTAGTCGTCTTCAATAATGAGGAAGTTGTTTGTCTGCGCAGATTTAAGCAGTCGCTTCCGTCGGTCTTGGGACATGGTCACCATAGTCGGAAATTGATGGCTCGGTGTTGTAAATACTAATTGGCAGCCGGTAGGTATAGCGTCAACCATTAGTCCGTCGTGATCAGTCGGCACGCCGATTATACGGTTACCGGTTAGGTTAAACGCGTTTCGTGCACCGAAAAACCCAGGGTCTTCGATGGCAATCGGTTTATTCTTATGTGCAAACGTGGCACCAATTATAAACAGTGCGTTTTGTGCACCAAGTGTTATAAGAATCTCATCTTCGTTAGCATAAATTCCACGTGAGCTTAATAGTCGTTGGCGTAGTTGCTGTGCAAGTTGCTGACTATCACTTTCCACGGAGTCGTCGCGCCAGGCTGGCATTTGCGTAGTGCTCAACGCTAGCCGGGTACATTCTCGCCAACCGTCTACAGGAAACAGTTCGGGGTCGATCTGGTTATAGATAAATGGGTAGGGAAAACTGGTCCAATTTAAAGGGTTTTCGACTGGCACTAGACCGAGCGATTCAAATTGCACGGGCGATTCAGAGCTCGATCGTATCGGCACAATGGGATCAGTGCCAGTACGATTTGTTTGGTCAACTAAAGGATTAACATAATAACCGGACCGATCTCGCGCAACAACAAGGCCTAGATCAATAAGGCGACCATAAGCTGCAAATACAGTATTTCTTGAAACACCAAGTTGTTCTGCCATTTCGCGGCAAGACGGGAGGCGTTTGTCTGGCGAGAGTACACGAGTGGTTATTGCCGCACTAACCATTTCGCATATCTGGTCTCGCAAGCCTAAATTCGAATTTTGCGGTAGGCTAAATTTGGTTTGTGCCGTTCTATTAGTCAAAAGTTGTCCTAGCGCTGTTGATCGAAGTGCGCGTGCTTAGCACCCGCTTATCCAATCGTTCAGATGATTCTGTCATTTATTTGCAGGTCTGTCCCGTAATTTTGATTTAACTGTCACTTTAATAAGGCTGCTTAGTGTGAAAAGATCTTCTGGTGCCAATTGGCCTGTGCTGAATGAACGAGGAGAGTAAGCTTATGAAAAGAAAAGTTTTTTTTAAAGTATTAGCTGCCAGTGCTGCACTCATGTGCGTCACTCAAGCTGCGAATGCAGAAAAAGTATTAAAACTTGGGACAGTTGGTTTCATTGGAATGCCTATTGGCGATGCCATTGATCAAGCTTTGATCCCCACGTTGGCAGAAGCATCTGGTGGCAAACTCACAATCGAGCCGCATTATCGTAAGTCTCTATGCAGTGAGCAAACCTGTGGCGAACAAGCCAATCAAGGACTTATCTCATTGTGGACGAGTTCTACCGCCAACTTTGGCAATTTTGGTACGGCGCTGTCGGTGTTTGATTTGCCCTATATATTTAAGAGTATCGAAGACGCAGATAGAATTTCTTCTGAATGGTTGGCGAAAAAGCAATGTGATATCGCCGCTGAGGAAGCAGGCCACGTTTGTCTAACTGTTTATTCGAGTGGTGGTTTTCGGCAGCTGGGTAATGCAAGCGGTCCAGTTCATACGCCAGCGGATATGAAAGGCATCAAATGGCGTGTCACTAAAAGTCCAATTGAATACACCTTGATTAAGAACTGGGGTGCGGTGCCAGTACCTTATGATTGGGCCCAATTGTACCAAGGCCTACAAACTGGTGTTGTGTCTGGCCAGTACGTTGCAACACCCTGGCAGCATGTTGCTAAGCTGCATGAAGTTGCGAAGTATTTTACTGAGATCGGTGGGTCGTGGTCTGGCAATCAGTTGTCGATCGACAAGCGTCAATACGATGCCCTTAGTGATGAAGAGCGAGGCTGGTTACACACAGCTGCTACGGCGTTTGGCAAACACGTTCAAGAACTAGACCGTGCTTGGGTTAAAGCTGGTGAAGACGCCATTAAAGCTGAGATAGAAGAATGGTATGTACCTACAGAAGAAGAAATGAAGCTCTGGCGGGCCGGCGCGATCGACGCTTGGTTGAATGCAAAAGGTTCGTTTGATCCAGCAACGGCTGAACGAGTATTAGAAGAGCAAGGCATGACGGATTTTATCGCTCAGTTAAAAGAGGCGGGCGCTTTGTAAACGTATAAGAAGTTGGTAGTATTAATAATGGCGCGATAGTATATTGCGCCATTTTTATTTCTGGTGCCCTTATTCTCTGCCACAAGCTGCTTAGTCATCGCCTTACACTCGGGTAACTACTTATAATGGAAAGCGTGTTTCTTCTGGTTGTTTTAGTTTTACTCATCTTGCTAGGAGCGCCGGTGGGTTTCACTCTAATATTAATTCCGGTGGTCTATATTTTGATCACGGATGCGGCTCCGATGATTCTCATTCCCAGTCAAATGTTTAGCGCGATAGACGCGGTGCCATTAACGGCCATCCCTTTCTTTATGTTGACAGGGGAGTTGATGACGAGCGCAACCATCACCGATAGGTTGGTTGAATTGAGTCAACGCATGATAGGGCGCATGCGCGGGAGTATGGCGCAAGCGAACGTCTTGGTTTCTATGTTCTTTGCTGGTATGAATGGCTCGGTAGTAGCTGATACAGCAACCGTTGGCTCGCTGATGATACCAGCGATGAAGCGAGCAGGATATCCTGGCGCCTTTGCCGCTGCTATTACCGCCGTAAGCTCCACCATCGGTGGCATTATCCCACCTTCAATTATGATGATTGTATTGGCTAATGCTGGGGGTATTTCTGTTGGTGCTTTGTTTGCTGCTGGAATTGTGCCGGGTTTAATGATTGGTTTGTTGTTGATGGTGATCAATTACATTATTGCCAAACGAAATAACTTTGAACGTAGCGATGAAGCGTTTAGTTTCAAAGCGCTGGCAACGTCTTTATATAAATCTTCTTTTGCCTTATTGATTCCAATTGTATTAGTGGGGTCTGTCGTATTTGGAATTGCAGGTGTTGTTGAAGCCGGTGCGCTTACTGCGACCATTGCATTGTTTGTTGGCTTGTTTGTGTACAGAACGATTACATGGGAAAACTGTAAAGGCGCATTTATTCGGGCGTTTCGAAATTCTGCGATGGTTTTTATCATTATTGCAGCGTCTGGTCCTTTTAGTTGGCTACTAACTTCGCTCGGTGCGATCAGCGATCTCGAGACTTGGTTATTAAGTTATACGCATAGCCCATTGCTTTTTATTTTGGTACTGGTGCTATTTATTTGTTTGCTGGGCATGGTGATGGATTCGGCGGCCAATATTATTGTTGTGGGGCCAGTGCTTGTCGATGTAATGGTCAAGGCCGGATACCCGGATGTGCAAGCTGCATTAGTCGTTGTGGTAGGTTTCTTGATTGGTTCGGTTACTCCACCAGTAGGGGTGGCGTTTTTTACCGCTGGTGCGATTGCCAATGTTAGGTTAGAAAAAGTGGCTGTGGCTATGTTGCCGTATCTGTTAGCACTTTTCGCTTTACTATTTTTGCTTATCGTTGTACCGCAATTCACACTGTACTTGCCTCAGCTGTTTGGGTTTGTAAAATGACTATAAACCTAGGAATGGTTTCGCCATGATAAAGCTTATTAAATGGGTTGATACGGCGGTGAAGAAAACGCTTACCGCGTTTTGCGCTATTTTTTTGTTGCTAATGGTTGTGTTCGCCGTTTACAACGTCGTGATGCGTTATGTGTTCGAGAATCCTCCGGTATGGGGTGACTTACTAACCGTGTTAAGCAATATTTGGTTAGTCTTTCTAGCTTTGGCGTTAACCGTACGAGACAAAGATCATATTGCCTTAGATTTAATTTACACGTGGTTACCTTTAAAGGCTTCTTTTTTGATTCAACAGTTTTGGACTGCGGTGATATTTTGTCTAGGAATCGTCATGATTGTGTACGGTATCGAAGCAGTAAGCACCATGGGTGGGAAATATTGGGAAATGTGGTACTTCGCCTGGGAGAACGGCGGCTTTACTTTTAAACCCAATTACATGCCTAAAAAATATGCGATTTCGATTGTGCCTATATCTGGATTTTTAGTGTGCGTAGCGGCTATAGCTTCAATCATTGAAGATAGTTACAAACTAAAAACTGGCACCTACCGCGAGCAGAGCGAATCAGAATTTTAATCAATTATGCTCACTGTTAGCCAGTCCAAAGCTCTACTGGCGTATGTGTTATCACTATCATCAGTGATTTGCTGGTATTAGTTAGTCAGCCTTGCGCCAGTATCTTTATTGAAAAAGTGCACAAGCTCATCTTTAATGCCGAAGCTGAGTGTCGAGCCTTTGGCGACTGTTGGTGGTCTCTCGGTTTTAGCGATAAACTCAGCTTTTGACGGTGTGAGTAGATGAACCAAAGAGTACTCTCCCAGATTTTCTACTAGCTCAAGTGTGCCTTCTACCACAGAGTTTGCCGAGTCAGTTTCAACCAAATGCTCTGGGCGTATGCCAACTTCTATGTTTGCGATTATTTCTCGACCTAGTGCCGATCCACCATTGGCCGATAAGTCGGCGTGCGAGAAGAAATTCATTTTCGGGCTACCAATAAACTGAGCAACAAAGGCATTATCCGGTCGGTCGTAAAGGTCCATAGGCGAACCCACTTGCTCGATCACACCGTCACGAAGTACCACAATTTTATCGGCCAATGTCATCGCTTCAACCTGATCATGTGTTACATAGATCATGGTAGTTTCAAGACGTTCGTGCAAGCGCGCGATTTCCAAGCGAGTTTGTACGCGTAGCGCGGCATCTAAATTTGATAGCGGCTCGTCAAACAAAAACACGTCAGGGTCACGAACAATCGCACGACCAATGGCTACACGTTGTCGTTGTCCGCCTGATAAATTTCGCGGGCTACGGTCAAGATAATCGGTAATTTGCAGAATTTCGGCAGCCGCCTTAACCCGCTTATCAATTTCTGCCGGTGGTGTTTTGGCTTGCTTTAAACCAAATGCCATATTCTTGTATACCGTCATATGCGGATACAGAGCGTAGGTCTGGAATACCATCGAAACGCCACGTTTGGAGGCTGCCACTTCATTGACTTCACGATCACCAATTGCAATGGTGCCGTCAGAAATTTCCTCAAGTCCTGCAATCATGCGCAGTAGGGTGGACTTACCACAACCAGAAGGGCCTACGAAGACAACAAACTCACCGTCTTCGATGTCCAAGTCCACGCCGTGCATAACTTGCACTTCGCCATAACTTTTGCGTACACCGCGTAAGGTTAAACCGGCCATTTTGACTCCATTTCTACAATTTCTTTTCGCAGAGTTTCTGCAAATACTGGGTACTGTGTGGGAAGGTCACCCCACAATTGGCGATTGGTGATGAAGTCATCTGTACCCAATAACGCCTTGAGTTCGTTCCAACTGGGTTCTATGTAGTCGAAGTTGATTTGACCTGCGTCGACTTTCTTTGCGAATACATACCAACTGGCAATACTGCGTATTGCATAGATGGGTGTGATGCTTTGCTGTAAACAACCTTCAAGAGTAGGGCGAATGAAGATTGGAAATTTCGCCATACCATCTGCGCAAATGCGTGCAACCGTATCGCCAATCGCTCGATTGCCAAATCGCTGCGCTATTTGTTCTAAGTAGTCTTCTTTGGAGAACGGAAGCGCTAGTGTTAAGGCGGGTAGTACCTCTTTAGTTTCAAAGTTATTAAAGTGCTCTAACAGGTGCGGTACGCGCATAGCTTCATCAAAGGTTTCAACCTGTTCCAATGCAGCGAGATAGCAAAGCGCTGTGTGTCCACCATTTAGAACTCTGATTTTAGTTTCTTCGTAGGGGTCAACATCGTTTGTGACCGTAACACCTGCTTTTGCAAGATCGGGCATGTCTGCAGCTGCGTTGGATTGCAATACCCATTGAATAAAATCTTCAGCCATGATTGGCGATGTGACTGGGCTTCCTATTAATGCCGTTAACTCCGCGCTTAGTGCGTCGGGGCTGCGCGGCGTTATTCGATCAACCATCGAACAAGGGAAGGCGACATTCTGTTCAACCCATTTGGCTAAATCGTGTTCGTTACAGGCGTTAAGGTATGCGAGCAGATTGTTGCGTAACATTTTTCCGTTCTGCCGGATATTGTCGCAACATGCAATAGTGATTGGCGCACCGGTTGATGCGGCTCTTTGTGCCAGCGCTGCCCGTAAGTAGGCATAAACTGTTGCTTTCGTACCGGTGGAAATTTCAGCGGCTATAGTGGCGTCACTGGTATTTAATTTGCCATCCGAGTCTGTGTAGTAACCACTTTCTGTCACAGTAATGGTGACAAGATGAATCGATGGTAGTGAGAGCAGAGCTTCACTTTTATCAGGGCTTGCACTCCAATCAAAGAACGCTACGTGTGAACGAACACGTCGAAGATCTTCCACGCCAGCGGCAGAGTATGATTTTAAAAAGTATCCATTGTGTCGCGCATTGTCTTCTTCTGCACTTTTGAATTGTGAAGCTTCAGAGTCTCGTAAATTAACTGCCGCAATACCCCAGCGCAAATCGCCGGTCGCTTGCATATAGTCGTCCACGTAAACGGCCTGGTGGGCGCGGTGAAAGGCTCCAAAACCTAAATGCACAACGCCGACCTGACACGCGGCACGATCATACGTGGTTGCTGCGATAGCTAATGTGTTTTTACTGCTCATTAGAAGACTCGCGTTTCGGTGCAAGATCTTTACGCGCAATTTCGCGATATTCAGATGGCGTCATTCCTCTAACCTTTTGAAAGTGCCGATTAAAATTGGCCAGATTTTTGTAACCAGCCTCTTGCGCAATAGCAGTAATTTGATCATCCGATGCGTATAACATCCCGCACGCTTGGCCGATACGAATTCGATTTAGAAAATCAACGAAGCTATGGCCAGTAACTGACTGGAAATTTCTGCTGAAGGTGATTTCAGTCATGTTGGCCATTTCCGCTGCCTGGGCTACAGAGAAAGACTCATAAAAGTGTTTGGTTATGTGATCGACCACCTGAGCTATTCGCGCTTGCTTACTGCCACCCTCAGGTTGAATGAGTTTTGTTATTGACAGCGTTTTCTTCTCTGCATGTTCGTTAAGCCGAACCAGGAAGCGCACAAAGGCGAGTATGCGTTCAGCACCTGTGTTATCGCGAATTGATTCCATGTGTCCACGAGCAAACGTGGCATTAAAGCCTTCAAAGAAAATGCCGGATTGCGCCAGTTGCAGCATCTTCAACACTTGTGAGAATTCTGGAAAGCCATTCGCAAGTCGCTCAACACTGTCGTGACTAAATTGAATCAACATGTCGCGAATTTCAACCGGCTCCGTCCAAACCTGATCAGTAATCCAGTTGTGTGGCAGGTTAGGGCCAGTCATGAATAGGTCGCCTGCCTTAAAATCACCGATGTAGTCACCAACAAACGCTTTGCCGCGCGTTTCCACAACCAAATGCAGTTCGTATTCTTCATGCGCGTGCCAACGACACAGATCAGTTGGCCACCCATGTTCGAGGTAGCGTATAGATCGGGTGCTACGATCAACCTTTTCAATTTCAGGTTCGATAATAGACATAACAGCTAACTACTTCACCGCACCAAAGGTCAGGCCACGAACCAATTGCTTTTGGCAAAACCAACCTAGTACAACAATCGGCCCAACGGCGGCAGTCGAGACGGCCGACAAGCGTCCAAAAAATAAACCTTCTGGTGCTCGGTTACCTTCGATTAACTTTGATAGTGTTGCAGCTTCTGTTGTTGTTAATCGAACTGTCCAATAGGCTTCGTTCCAACAAAATATAAAACAAAGCAGGGCAGTTGACGCCACGCCACCCCAAGCTAATGGGATGAGTATGTCTTTGATTTCCCCCCACGTGCTTACGCCATCCATTTTTCCTGCTTCAATAATTTCTTTTGGGATTTCTTTGAAGTAGGTGAATAACATCCAAATAACAATTGGTAGATTTATCAAGCACAACACCAAAATGACAAGAAAGTGCGTGTCGTATATTCCCAGAAAATTCTTAGTTAAAAACGTCATGGGGTACAACACGGCTGCGGCAGGTAGCATTTTGGTCGACAACATCCAAACCAAAATATCTTTCGTGTGTCTGCTGGGGTTAAACGCCATTGCATAGGCGGCGGGCACGCCTACCACCAATGCTAAGGTAGTTGCGAATGTTGACGTGATAACCGAATTAATGGCAAAGCGCCAGTAATCATAGTTTTCGGTCATGTTCAGGTAGTTATCGAGTGTCGGTTTAAACGTAAACAGAAACTCAGGTTTTACTGCGTCTGCGTCCGTTTTAAAGCTGGTGAAGACCAACCAGAAAATGGGGAAGAAGAATATCAGCGCAACAACCCAGGCAAGAACTGGCCAGAAGATGTGTCCGAACTTTGATTTTTGTGCAACAGCTGCCATGACTTAAACCCTAATCCATCAAATTCTTGCCGACCATGCGCAGCAAAAATATCGCCACGATGTTCGCAAGGATGACGGCAAATATGCCGGCGGCACTGGCGGCGCCGATGTTGTTCGACGTGAATTCACCAATCAGATATGGCAGGTTTTTATTGCCGTTGCCGCGGCTAACGATTTCGATCTCTGCATATAAGGAAAGATGGAATATAGACTGAATCATTACCACGATGGCGATGGGGCGGGCCAAGTGTGGAATCGTGAGGTTGCGAAAACGTGACCATGCATTTGCGCCATCTAAAATCGCCGCTTCTTTTTGCTGTTCGTCTTCAGACTGTAATGACGTCATAAAGATAAGTACGGCGAACGGTGTCCACTGCCAGGTCACCATCATAATCACGGCATAAGCCGACGTCTGTGTCGCTCTAAACGATATCGGCTCGATCTCTGGCCATAGAGAAAAGAACGCACCTAGTATGGGAAAGTCTTGTAAGCCTTTGACGGCGGCATTAATGCCTTCAACGGCGAGTCCATTTAGACCCAGTACAGGATCAAGAATCATATTGATCCACAGCACGGCATTTACTGCTGGCATGACGAAAAAGGGCGAGATCAACAGAACTCGTACAATGCCTCTACCTGGGAATGAACGATTAACCAGCATGGCGAAAGCTAATCCCAAGATAACCGTGAGCACTAAAATACTGCCCACAATGAATAAACTGTTCTGTAGCGCGAACCAAAAATCTTTGGAGTTGTAAACGTATTCGTAGTTGCCAAAGCCACGCCAGTTACTGATGCTTGGTGATGTCCATTCTGGTCTGCGTAAGCTATTCAATACATAGCGAATGAATGAGAAGTACAAGGTCATGCCTAACGGTACGAGCATCCAGACCAGTAACAGTATGACGGCGGGTGTTTGTAGTAATCGGGGTAGCGTTCTTTTAGACATAGCGCGTTAAACCATCTTCACGTAGTTAAGATTCCGATTATTGTTTTTATTAGCAACGGTAGTTGCCAAGAAAGCAGTATTGAGCGTTATCCAAACGTCTCTTGTTTGGAAAAAGGCTCGGCGACCTAAGCCGCCGAGCCTTAGTACTAACTGGACTTACATAGTCCAGTTAGCTTTGTACTACTAGTAGCCAGCTTCTGACATGATTGCTTCAGCAGCAGCTTGCGCAGCAGCTAGAGCATCGTCAACTGACTTAGCACCTGAAAGAGCCGCAGCCATTTCTTGTGCTACCGCAGAACCCACTTCTGGGAATTCTGGGATTGCGGCAAATTGAACACCAACATATGGCTTCAGATCAGTTGCTTCTGGAGCAGCTGATTCGATAGCAGCCATTTCAGCAGCAGCGAAACCTGCAACTTCTTGGAACTCAGGGTATGCATATGTTGATGCACGAGTACCAGTTGGAACAGAACCCCACCCGAAGTCTGGGTGTGCTGCAACCGCTTTGATGTAGTCTTTAGAAGTAGCCCATTCGATGAACTTCTTAGCTTCTTCTGCGTTTGGTGAACCTGCAGGTACAGCCATAGCCCATGCCCACAACCAGTTAGCACCCACCGGGTTACCAGCGTTTGGAGACTGAGCGTATGCAACACCGTCAACTTCTAGGAAAGATGCAGCGATAGTTGCGTCAATCCACATGCCACATTTACCTTCGTTGTAAAGTGCCAAGATTTCGTTGAAAGAGTTACCTTCAGAACCTGGAGGACCGTAGTTGCCTAAAAGATCAACATAGAAGTTGATTGCATTTTTCCACTCAGCAGAATTTAGAACTGGTTTGAAATCTTTATCGAACCAAGCGCCGCCGAAAGAGTTAACAACAGTGGTGATGAACGCCATGTTGTCGCCCCAGCCTGGCTTACCACGCAAACATGCGCCATAAACACCGCCGTCTGGGTTGTGGATAGCAGCAGCCGCTTTCTTGATGTTGTCCCAAGAATCGTTGTCGCCAATGGTTACGCCAGCAGCATCTGTTAAGTCTTTACGGTACATGACCATTGAAGACTCACCGTAGAAAGGTGCAGCGTAAAGAGTGCCTTCGTGAGAAAGACCGTTGCGGATAGCAGGTAGCATGTCATCCATGTCGTACTCAGCACCGAAGTCTAGTGGCTCAATCCAACCAGCAGCACCCCAGATTGGAGCTTCTTGCATACCGATGTTGATGATGTCGTATTGGCCGCCACCTGTAGCTGTGTCAGACGTGACTTGCTCACGTAGAACACCTTCTTCAAGTGAAACCCAGTTCAAAGTGACACCAGTTTCTGCAGAGTAAGCACCTGCAACTTTTTGCATGTTAATCATATGACCGTTGTTTACGATCGCGATTGTTAGCTCTTGAGCAGACACGGTTGTCGCGCTAGCGGCACCCACTGTCAAAAGGGCAAGAGCGGTATTACGTACTAACTTCATATTGTTCCTCCCGGGAATCAATGACAAATGTTTCATTGCGCAGCTAATTTGCTCCAATTCAAGGTAACCCGCAAATACGATACTAACAATATTACGTACATTCCAATCATTTGAAGGGACGATTAAGTGGCGCTCCTGTTGGTTTATTGCGTGTGTGGCAAAAATAGGGTCTAAAAAGGTAAGATTTGAGCATGACAGGCAATAAATATCAGATTTTGTTCGAATCAGTCGCCATCGGCCCAGTCGTCGCTCCGAACAGATTTTTCGCATCTCCGCATGCCACTGGGCACGGTTGGACGCAGCCGATGGGCGCCATTGCATTAAGGGCTATGAAGGCAGAGGGCGGATGGGGCACAGTCGCAACGCAAATGACCGAGATTGGGCCAGACACTGACATGGCCAATCACCCGATGGAACGGATTTGGGATGATGGAGATATTCCACGGCATGTGCGACAAGTTGAAGCGATAAAACAACACGGCAGTTTGGCAGCGATTGAATTGGCGCACGGCGGGATGCGAGCTCGCAATATCACAACGGGTCAACCGGTGATAGGACCCAGCCATTTTCCAGTATTGCGCCCAGAAGTGCCGGTGCAGGCGCGTGCCATGGCTAAGAGGGATATTCAGGCCTTTCGTAGCGCTCATCGGGCTGCAGCCGTTCGCGCGAAAAAAGCCGGCTATGACATTCTTTATGTCTATGCCGCACACGATCTTTCATTACTAAGTCATTTTTTATCACCGGTACTGAATCAACGCAGCGATGAATATGGTGGTGCATTTATAAATCGTGTTCGTTTATTGCGCGAAGTGCTTGAAGACACCTTAGAGGTAGCTGCGGGTGAGTGCGCTGTTGCTTTGAGATTTAGTGTGGCAGAACCGGGAAAGCCTGGCGGGCTAAGTCATGAAGCAGAAGGGCGTGATGTGGTTGAGGTTTTGGCCGAGTTGCCTGACCTGTGGGATGTCAATATTTCCGGTTGGCCGAACGATAGTCAAACTGCACGATTCTCGGAGGAGGGTTATCAATTACCGTTCACCGATTTTGTAAAAACAATGACGACAAAACCTGTCGTTGGCGTTGGTCGTTTTACGTCCCCCGACAAGATGGTGTCTCTAATCAAACAAGGTCGGCTTGATTTAATTGGTGCTGCACGCCCATCAATTGCTGATCCGTTTCTTCCCACAAAAATACGTGAAGGGCGAATTGATGAAATCCGCGAGTGTATTGGCTGCAATATTTGCGTGAGCATGGATGCGTACGGTTTGCCT
>CALHOU010000172.1 GCA_938035945.1 uncultured Granulosicoccaceae bacterium | reverse complement strand
AATCTGCTCAATCAATTGCTTGTACAACCTGTCGTAGTCATCAACATCTTTAACCCGCATTTTTAGGATGTAGTCCAAGTCGCCTGTCATACGGTGGGCACCAATGATTTCAGGTGTGGCATTCACTATTTTTTTTAACTGTTCAACCCAGTCGGGATTGTGTTCGCTGTTGCGTATGAGTGCGTACACCATCAAGCTCAAGCCGAGAAGTTCTGGGTTTAATATCGCCACACGCTTTGCTATCACGCCAGACTCTTCAAGTGACTTCACCCGCCGCCAACAAGCATTGCGCGATAAATCCACCTTTTCGGCCAACTCATCGATGCTGATGGATGCATCAGACTGCAGTATGTCCAAGATTCGCAAATTAATTGCGTTGATTGGTGGATTCATTGAGATATTATCCCAATAAAAACCCCTGAACTGGTGAAAAAAGGGATAAATTTCGACTAAATGTCGCGTATTGTTTAGTTTTTGAGAGCCAAGAGGCAACTTTTCTATGACCAAGCTAAACAACTTAATACGTGCCTGTTCAGAGCACCCTGGCAGTGTGGGTCAATCGTATTGGCAGCATTTTCGTTTTTCTTCCTGTATGTCTCTCCGTTTAATGAAAGCCGCATTCGCAGCATTGGTGCATGCACTCATACCGGGTATGTTCCAATCAACCACTAGCCGCGCAATCACCGACATGTATGGCCGAATACAAGAACAGACGCATCGTTCCGGGTCGAACTGAAATTTATAGGTACAGAATTTCAGCCAAACAATTTGGATAGGGGAGGTCAGACTTCGCGTCTTGGGCATCCGTTGTATTTTAAGCTCCTCATTATTTGAGTGCTGTACTGATGGCATTGGTAAACACCAATCTATTGCCGAATGGATCGTTAATTGACATGTCCCTACTTCCCCAAGGCTGATCTTGTACTCCAGGACGAGCATTTGTATACTTTTTTTTTATTAGCTCTTGCTGATAAGTATCTATATCTTCGACTTCAATTCTCACAGCTGATCCAGGGCAACAGTCTCCATGATGCTCGGACAAATGCAAAGTACAACCGTCTTTTGAAACTTGCATATATAAAGGCAGGTCATCTTCAAATCTGTGTTCCCAATCGATACTGAACCCAAGGAAGTCAATGTAAAACTCTCTGGTTTTACTTTCGTCAAACACTCGAAGTATCGGCGTTACTTTTCCCAAACTCATTACAACCCCATTCTTTCAACCATTGATTGCTCTACAATGGACGTGGATTAGATTATTATTAGGATACATCTAAATATCGACTCAAGTTTGGCAAAACACTCTAAAGCAATCCACAAATTCTACTTCTCTCGATAGTGTGTTGTATTGAGATCGCCTCAAACCTCAGGAGATACTTTTCAAGTAATTATTTTAGTAAAAATTGACTGGGTAGAGAAAACTGTGAAAGGATTAGTTCGATTTTTGGTTGGTTTGTTGGCTCCATTTATATTGGTCTTTGCGGGGGCTGGGCTTGTTGGAATTGGTATTGAGTACGATATCAATATACTGGTTTGGGCAGGCGGTGTAGTGGTAGTTTGTGGGCTGCTCTGGGGGTGCTGGTTACTAATGCTGGCTGACTCCGGCTCATGGTAGGAATAATTTATTTATAGTTGATGTCAGAAAACGCCATTGCTGCCGTTCGAAAGGCTAAGCTCAATGCGTGGTTTGTACCCACTGCAAACAAAGAAAAACATCCTTGCCAATTCATGTGCTTGACTGAAACGACAATACTAGTACGGGCGGCTCTCCAATCTCAATTCGCCGATAATTAACGAATGAAGAGCACTCGACAATAGCGTCATAAAGCTCTCGATCTCTGGCGCGAAAGTCTTTAACATTTGTCAGGGCTATCGTAAAAACACTCCCTGTCGCGCAGTGTACGGAAGTCAATCCATCTTCAGGTGTATCGATCGATGTCATGCAGTCAATCCAGGCATTCATGTTTCGGCCATAGAATTCTGGAAATCCTAACTGCTTAGCAAAAACATCATGAAAAGTATTCCAGTTTCGGATTTCGTTGCAATCAATCGTAATCATCTCGTTCATCGCAATTTAATAAACTTTATCTAGTAACTTGCTTGCCCTTAGTGCCTTGATATTATTAGTGCCTTGATACTAATAGTCTACTGTTAGCCGGCTCTATCATAGAGTTGATATTGAAAGTCCATGCTCACAATGGACGCTTAACTTCACAATATCGCATGTGCCCTACGAATCCTTGTGCAGCCAAATCCCCGTTCTCAATTAGTCGATAGACCCGCTGAGAATAATAGACGTCCGGAATTCCGTCAATTCTATCCTCTAACGCAAGCATGATAGAGCCAACTATGAAAGCAACTTTTCGAAACCGATCATCAACCGCATTGAGTATTGCCTGATCGATTTCTTTAATCTGCTCATCGGTGAGTTTAGATACTAGCGCTAATTGGCTTGAAGAAAGTTCAGGGTCTTTTTGAGTATCTAAATCGCTCATGAGGTATTGATTTGTCTGGTTCAAGCAGCATTTAAACGCTGGTGTGGGCCGTTTTACGCCGTTCAAACACAGTATAAATGATAGCTGCTGAGTCCGCGGAGCTGACCCTGAAATATCGTTTCGTATTATTATAAGTGATCGTATGTATTCTACCGGCGCTTGCGCCAACCACTAGCTAATTCGGGATGACGACTATGCAGAATTCCGCTCTACCTCTGATATTCGATGGTCATAACGATGTGCTGTTGAGATTGTATAACGAAGGTGGAGTTGATCAGGCAGGTACGTTCATATCAGGGCGTACAACGCACATCGATGTACCTAAATCCCGAATTGGCGGTTTCGCTGGTGGGTTTTTCGCAATCTATGTACCTCCCATAGGTGAAGACACAAAGCGTGATGAGCTTATGACTCAAGTCAGCTATGACGTGCCATTGCCACCCATCATCGATTGCGCTGATGCTTTACCCGTTGTGTTAGAACAAGCAGCTATTCTTTCGCGTTTGGAGGAACTCGGGGCGTTAAAAATATGCACATGCGTTACAGATATTCGATCTTGCATGGACTCAGGAATGATCGCTGCCATAATGCACATAGAAGGTTGCGAAGGTATTGATGAAGATCTGCATTCACTTGACGTGCTGTATCGCGCCGGTCTTCGTTCAGTTGGACCAGTGTGGAGTCGGACTAATCAATTTGGTGAAGGTGTCCCTTTTCGTTTTCCCTCATCCCCAGATACCGGTTCTGGACTAACTCCATTGGGTGTGAAGTTAGTCAAGCGTTGTAGCGAAAAGCGCATCATGGTAGATCTGTCGCACATCAATGAAGCAGGTTTTTGGGATGTGGCCAAGCACACAACGCTTCCTTTGGTTGCCACACATTCCAATGCGCATTCATTATGTGAACATTCGCGCAACCTTACGGACAAACAACTCGCCGCCATCTCAGAGAGTAACGGCATGGTGGGATTAAATTTTGCCACCCCGTTTTTAAATGTAGATGGACGAGAGCGTACCGATGTTGAACTTGAAATCATGGTACGACACCTTGACCACTTGATATCGATTCTCGGTGAAGATCGAATTGGTATTGGGTCAGACTTTGACGGCACGTTAGTGCCAGATGCTATCGGTGACGTTGCGGGACTTGGTGCGCTGCGCGAAGCCATGCGTTTACACGGCTACAACGAAGAACTTTTGAAAAAAATATGTCATGGTAATTGGATGAGCTTATTGGAAAGAACTTGGGGTGCTAGCTAATACTTTTAGCTTAGTGATTTCCAATGCCTCAATGCCCCTGAGCTTAATGGCATGGATAGCCGTATTATTTTCTTTAAGATTATATTGAGACTAATTGACCCATTATAGAAATATTGTCTTGATTGGATTGGGCAAACCTAAACGTTTGCGTAGTTCGAAGAGCATTGTGCGAACTCTCAACTCAATTCACTTCATTCTTTTGAATAAACAGGTGTAAGCTGTACATAGCAGATTTTCTTTCAACCGAAATTAAAAGGAGTGTCGCTATCATGAGAAGATTTAAATTCGTCGCAAGCAAATTTGCATTGACGAATCCTCAAAGACGTAAAATATTTGGAAAAATAACAACGGGTGCCCTTGCCACCTGTGTTGCAGCTCCACTACTACTCGCGCTACCAACTCAACAAGCGATAGGTGCTACCCCATCGAACATGCTGGTCGTAGCACAACGTATTGATGACATCACCACGTTAGACCCAGCTCAGTCATTCGAATTTTCAGGCAGCGATGTTATACGCAACGTGTATGGCAAGTTGGTGAATTCCAATCCCGCTGATCTTAATGCCGGTTATGAAGCAGACCTGGCGGAAAGCTGGGAAGTGTCTGAAGATGGAAAAACCATTACGTTTACCATGCGCGATGGCGTAACGTTCCATTCTGGAAACCCTGTTACCGCTGAAGATGCTGAGTTCTCGCTACGACGGGCTATAACGCTTGAGAAAACACCCTCGTTTATTCTTACGCAGTTCGGCTTTACTAAAGATAATATTGAAGAAACTATTAAGGCTGAAGGAAATAAATTATCCATCACCACTGATCAAAAATACGCAACGTCATTTGTGCTGAACTGCCTGACTGCGGCTATCGGCAGTATTGTAGATAAAAAGACGGTCATGGCAAATGAGGTCGATGGTGATCTTGGTAACGGGTGGCTGTTGGACAACACCGCCGGATCTGGCGCGTATAAAGTCGTTAGTTGGAAACCAGTTGAATCGGTCACCTTGCAGGCTAACGATGACTTCTACAAAGGCGCACCTGCCATGAAGCGAGTGATCATTCGACACGTACAGGAAAGTGCAACGCAACGCTTGTTACTTGAAAAAGGTGATATCGATGTGGCTCGTGACCTGAACCCAGAAGATGTGGCTGGTGCTCGCGAGAATGACAACATAAAAATTCATGACGAACTGCGCGGACGACTCATGTATGTTTCCATGAACCAGAAGCACCCTCAATTATCGAACCCCAAGGTCAGAGAAGCCATTAAATACTTGATCGATTACCAAGGCATGCAAGACAGCTTTCTCAAAGGCCAGTACACGATTCACCAAAACTTTCTACCGCGTACATATTTAGGCGCAATTGATGACCAGCCCTACAGTCTGAATATTGAAAAGGCTAGAGCTCTGCTCGAAGAAGCTGGTGTTGGTGAATTCGAAATTGAAGCCGGTGTTCGAGAGGCGCAAGATCGCATTGAAATTGCGCAAACTCTGCAAAATGCCATGGCCCAAGTCGGTATCACAATGAAAATCACTGTGGGTACGGCCAAGCAGATTTTGACTCGCTACCGTGCTCGCGAACTCGATTTCTATGTAGGTGCATGGGGGCCGGATTACCCAGACCCACAAACCAATGCAGGTACTTTCGCCTACAATCCGGACAACTCGGATGAAGCCAAAGCAACTGGATTACTTGCTTATCGCAATGCATGGGATCCAGGTGCATTGGGTGCACAGACCGAGGCTGCAGTAATAGAGCCCGATGTTGATAAGCGCCGGGCGATGTACGAAGCAATTCAGCGCGAATTCTTGAAGACCTCACCGTTTGCCATTATGTTTCAAAAAATCGAGCAAGCCGGTATGCAGAAATCAGTATCAAACTTAGTGCTTGGAGGGGCGATCACCGCTGTCTCCTATTGGCCGGTCACTAAGTAAAGCTAACGCAAGTTAGTGGAACATAAAACAGCTCAGGCCCGGCGCCAATTTCAGCCGGGTCCGAGCCTGACACTTCAACTGCACCCAATAACATGACAACTGCTGCAGGTAAACCACCACCCACCGAATACCGCTCGGGCTGGACACGTGGTTCGATTAAGTTGGCCCGCGTTATTGGTTCGGTACTCGTCACCATGCTCGGCCTGTTATTCATCACGTTTATTATTGGGCGTGTAATGCCGATCGACCCAGTAATCTCCGTGGTTGGAGAGCGCGCCACCAAAGAAGTTTACGACGCTGCCTATCAGGAAATGGGGCTGGATAAACCCGTGTTGGTGCAGTTTTTTTACTACTTATCTGATGTTGTTCGCGGCGATTTCGGTACGTCCTACCTCAACGGGCGACCGGTTGCCGATGAAATAAGACGCGTCTTTCCTGCCACGTTAGAGCTTGCCACTATCGGCACACTTATAGGCATTATTTTCGGCGTGCCTTTGGGCATGATCGCTGCGGTAAAACGCGACAGCTGGATTGATCAAGTGGCTCGTGTGGTCGCACTAGTCGGCTATTCAATGCCGATCTTCTGGCTGGGCCTTGTAGGGTTGCTGGTTTTTTATGGCATTTTAGGGTGGGTTGGCGGTCCTGGTCGTGTGGGCATTTTTTATGTCGACATCGTACCGCCTGTTACTGGCATGATACTGATCGATTCCGCGCTCGATGGGCAATGGGAAATATTTTGGGATGCCGTTAGCCATATCGTGTTACCGGCATCCATTCTTGGTTATTACAGCCTGGCCTACATTAGTCGCATGACGCGTTCATTTATGTTGGAACAGCTCAATGCCGAATACGTTACCACTGCCCGTGTCAAAGGTTTATCTGAGTGGACGGTCATTTGGCGTCATGCGTTCGGTAACATAAAAGTACAACTCATCACAGTTATCGCATTAAGTTATGCGGGGCTATTGGAAGGCTCTGTGTTAACAGAAATTATATTTTCATGGCCAGGTATCGGCTCTTACATAACAACCGCATTATTATCTGCTGATATGAATGCCGTATTAGGCGGTACGGTGGTGGTTGGATTGGTGTTTGTTTGTCTGAATGTGCTATCCGATTTGCTGTATTCGTTTTTCGATCCGCGTGCGAAATGAATAACTCTAATGCAAGCGCTAGCGGCGCATCAACTATCACTGGCTTGCGCGCATGGCTCAACGCTGAAGTTCCGGGTTCACGTTGGCAAGCTCGCGCATCCGCTTGGTATCACGGCTGGCTGGAATTCAAATCCAATCGATTGGCCTTACTTGGGTTACTTATTCTTATTGCGCTGGTGTTGATCGCCATATTTGCACCATTGCTATCACCACACGACCCGTACACGCAAAATTTATCTAATCGCCTCTTGCCCATGGGCTCTGAAGGGCACCTTCTGGGCACCGATTCGCTTGGTCGCGATTTACTCAGCCGCATGATATACGGCGCTCGAATAACACTGTATATAGTTGCCCTCGTTGCATTGATAGCGCCGGTGGCAGGTTTGTTAGTGGGAACCGTCGCAGGCTACCTTGGCGGCTGGACAGACACAGTGCTCATGCGATTAACAGATATTTTTCTCGCCTTCCCTCGCTTAGTACTGGCACTCGCTTTTGTCGCAGCACTCGGTGCTGGCATCGAAAACGCGGTGCTTGCCATCGCACTCACTGCCTGGCCACCCTATGCTCGAATTGCGCGAGCAGAGACACTGACTATTAGAAGCTCTGACTATATAAGTGCAGTTAAACTGCAAGGCGCTGGTGCATTTCGAATTATTGTTAAACACATTTGGCCCCTGTGTATCGCATCACTGATCGTGCGCATTACACTGGACATGGCGGGGATAATACTTGCAGCGGCAGGGTTAGGTTTTCTCGGCCTCGGCGCCCGCCCGCCTTCACCTGAATGGGGTGCCATGATTGCCGATGGTCGTCGCTTCATCCTCGATCACTGGTGGGTTGCAACCATGCCAGGGCTTGCCATATTCACGGTTAGCCTAGCCTTTAACTTACTTGGCGATGGTTTGCGTGACTTACTAGACCCTAAGAGCCAAGGCAAATAAAATTACTGATCAGCCCGAAATGAATCTACTCGAAGTCGACAACTTACACGTTCAATTTCCGACACGCAGCGGAACATTTGATGCAGTGCGTGGTGTGTCGTTTTCATTGGGTCGCGAACGTCTCGGCATAGTTGGTGAATCCGGCTCAGGAAAATCGCTCACAGGGCGAGCCATTCTGCGCTTGATCAAACCGCCGGGTATAGTCACCGCAGATAAAATTTCGCTTGAGGGAGAAAACTTGCTCGATCTTTCCGAGCGCCAAATGCGTAAAGTTCGTGGCCAACGAATCTCAATGGTTATGCAGGACCCGAAATTCTCACTGAACCCGGTCATGCGTGTTGGTGAACAGATAGTCGAAGCCTACTCACAACACACCCGGGCAAGCCGAAAAGAGGCAAAGGCCAAAGCCATTGAAATGCTGGAGGCCGTATCCATCCGCGATAGCGAACGTGTGTTTCGCGCCTATCCTCACGAGATGTCTGGTGGTATGGGGCAACGCATCATGATTGCGATGATGCTTATACCGAATCCACAAATACTCATTGCCGATGAGCCAACCTCTGCACTAGATGTATCGGTGCAAACTCAAGTGCTGAGCATCATGGATAGGCTGGTGCAAGAACGAGGCATGGGATTAGTATTTATCAGCCATGATTTAAATCTGGTATCCGCTTTTTGCGATCGGGTTTTAATTATGTATGGCGGGCGCGTTGTCGAAACCTGCCGCGCAGATCAACTCTACAATGCAAAGCATCCTTATACACAGGGCTTGCTAAATTCATTACCTCGGCTGGACACACCGGTTAATCGGCTACAAGTATTACAACGTGATGACGCTTGGATGACGGACAACCCGCAGCTTGACGACAAGCCCGATGATCTAACGCAACCCCATATCAGTAAAACCGATGCAGAAACGCCATGAGCGAGATCAACCATGTGCGAAACACCGACGCTACCACGTCATCAACACCAGCAATAGAAATCGACAACCTGTCTGTGTGGTTTGGCCATGGGCATGATCGTGTGGATGCAGTTAAGTCGGCAAACTTTAATTTACCCACCGGCGCATCATTTGGCTTAGTTGGCGAAAGTGGCTCAGGTAAATCTACTATTCTGCGCGCGCTGACAGGTCTTGTAAAAACCTGGCAAGGGACTATGCGCGTCAATGGTCACGACTTAGGAAAAAAACGTAGCAAAGATTTTTACAAACAAGTGCAAATGGTTTTCCAGGACCCGTACGCATCGCTACACCCACGTCATTCGGTTGATCAAGTGTTGTCTGAAACCTTGTCATTGCACAAGTTTAAAAACATCAATGATCGCATTGAAAAATTGCTCACAGATGTAGGTCTTGGGCCGCAGTTTCGGTTTCGATATCCACATCAGTTATCCGGCGGGCAACGACAACGTGTTGCGATTGCTCGCGCTCTTGCTCCAGAGCCTTCCATATTACTGCTCGACGAACCCACCTCCGCATTGGATGTTTCCGTTCAAGCAGAAATACTGAATTTGCTTACCGATCTTAGGGAGGAACAAAACCTGACATACCTGATGGTATCTCACAATCTCGCAGTGGTTGGGCATCTGTGCGAAAACATTGCTGTTATGCAGAACGGTGAGATAGTTGAAATACTGAGCGTGGAAGATATGCGCGAGCTAAAATCTACTCACCCGTATACGCAAAACTTACTGCAATCATCACTGGGCTTTGTGCGCGAAGAGTGTTGAAAAAGTATAGTCAGCTTACCTACATATTACCCAAAGGCACCGGCGTTGCCCTCGCTGGTCGCAGGCCTTCGCATATTGCCACTCACGATATACCCCAACTTTTTAATCTTGAATAGACTGTAGTTGGTTTAATGCCTAGCAGCTTGGCAACGCCGTTTTCGCCTGCAACTATTCCGTCACACGCCTTTAAAGCTCTCACCATATTTTCCCGTTCAATAGCAGTTAATTCTTTCTGAGTTAAAATGCGATTGTTTTGATCTTTGGCTCTGTCATTTCCAGAAGTATTTCCGTCATCACTCTGTTGCGCATTGATTGGAAGATCGAACAGTAACTTTCCCTTTTTACTCAATATTACTGCTCGTTCCATCACGTTTTGCAGTTCTCTAATATTTCCGGGCCACGGGTAGGCTTTAAGCATATTAACGTTAGCCCGAGTAAGCTGTGGCTTTGGTAAGTTTAATCTGTTGCAGGTAGTTTCCAAGCAGTGCTCAGCAAGGATAGGGATGTCAGATGGGCGTTGTCGCAGCGGTAAGCAGTTAATTGGGAATACATTTAAACGAAAATACAAGTCTTCTCTGAATTCGTTATCCAATACGGCTTGCTTTAATTCTTTGTTGGTGGCAGCAATGAGTCGAACATCGACTTCGCGAGATCGCTCCTCACCAACCCTTTCGAATTTCCCTTCTTGAACAACGCGTAGAAGTTTCGCTTGTAAGCCGATTTCCAGTTCACCGATCTCATCAAGAAACAGGGTGCCTCCATCAGCAAGTTGAAATCGACCGACACGATCTCGCGTAGCGCCCGAGAAGGACCCTTTAACGTGTCCGAAAAATTCGCTCTCAAAAAGTTCTCGAGGGATGGCCGCGCAATTAACCCTGATAAGTGGTCTATCAGAGCGGGTTGATGCTCTATGTAATTCATGTGCAACTAGCTCCTTGCCGGTGCCACTTTCGCCTGTAATCAAAACATTGGCGTCTGTCGGGGCGACCATTTCAATTTGTGTAAGTAGCGCGCCTAGTGCAGTTGAGTTACCTATGAATTTGTCGTGTGAGCTGTTTAATCTGATTTCCTCTTGCAGATAGGCGTTTTCTAATTCCAGCCTTTCGCGAAGTTCGGCGTTTTCTATAAGCGCTTTGCGTAATTGATCTTCGCGTTGTTGCCTTTCAGAAATATCGCGAAATACGATGACCGCGCCTATTAGCTCACCACCATCAACTATAGGGGTCGATGTGTATTCAACTGGAATTTGAGTGCCGTTCTTGTGCCAGAAAACTTCGTCAGTTGCAGTGTTCACTTTGCCCTGTTTAAACGCATTGTAGATAGGGCATTCTGCAGCTGGGTATTCGGATCCATCGCTATGGTGATGGTGAATAATCTCGTGCATATCGAAACCAATGAGTTCTTCAGAGCTGTAACCTAGAATGGATTCTGCTGCTGGATTAAGAAATGTCGTTAGTCCGTCAACACCTACACCATAAATACCTTCACCTGCTGCAGACAGAATAAGCCGATATTCCCGTTCAATTTCCCGGAAGTACTTTTCGTCTCGCAACCACTCATAAAATCCTTTTTTTAAGTAGGATTCAGCCTCGCTCTTAAAATCTCTTTGATGCAACGCATCAAGGTCGATTAAGGTCATCAAGATGCTTGTTGCATCACCATGTCTCAAACGCATGGCTGCATGTTCAATATTTATTTTTTCACCATTGGGTCTGAACAGCGTTAGGTCCCGAGTTCTTGCCTGACCTTTCTCAAGTGTCTCATCAGTAAAGACATATAAGTAGCCTGCATTTTGAGGATATAGCTTGTCGATCTTTAAGCCGTCGAGTGTATTGCCCGGTGCTCGGAAAAAATGTTCCGCAGCTGTATTTGCTTTCAATATAGAGCCGGTAAACGGATTGAATATAAAGCAAGGTTCATCGGTTGCCAGGAAAGATAGCTGAAGTAATTGCCCAAGCTCGTGTGCACCGTGATCAAGACTATGCGCTTGTGCAAATGTTTTTTTCACGCTTTTCGCGGTTGCATGGGCTGGCTCAGGCTCGTCGCGAGTTTGTTTTGGATTTTTTCTTTTCGAAATGTTGGTTGTTGTACTCATGCTCTGCATATTACTAAAAATCGTAACAATTCGTTACTGATATTCGTAAATTACGATATTTAGTAAGCGCTATTTTAGTGCGTTATGCTCGTAACATGTTGAAATATAAGTAATTAAATCTCTCTGAAAAACTGGCACAAAGCATGGAATAGAGATAGTTAAAGCTAATTAGAAATACACAATAAATTAGCCAATAAAACAACTTCCTATAACTAGAGTGAGAGAGAAATAGTATGACTTCAAAAAGTTTTGGCGACCCGTACGACGGTGATCTAGATCTTCGTCACAGCAAAGATTGTGGCTGCAACAGTTGCGAGACAACTAAAAAGGCTGCAACGACTCAATCCAGCGAAACTTCTTCTGTAACACCGGCTTTTTCAAGTACTGACGAAGCTTTGGAGCACATGATTGAAAGCGCAGTTGTGCGTTCCGTGTTTGGGCATAACGACATTAGTCGTCGATCATTTGCCAAACTCTTGGGTGGCGGTTCCTTGGCTGCTGCCATTGGTTCGGTGTTTCCGATGGAGGCCGCGAAAGCTGCGATCGCAGAATCGTTAGGCAAGCCTGAAAAATCTAAACTAGCTGTTGGTTTTGTTCCGATTACCTGCGCAACGCCAATTATTATGGCCAAGCCACTTGGTTTTTATTCCAAATACGGACTTGATGTTGATGTAATCAAAACAGCGGGTTGGGCAGTAGCACGAGATAAATCACTAAATAAGGAGTATGACGCAGCTCATATGCTTACCCCGATGCCGTTGGCAATCACGATGGGTGCAGGGTCTGTAGCCGAACCGTATTTGATGCCGGCGGTTGAAAATATAAATGGCCAAGCCATCGTGCTGCACGTTGATCATGCCGACAAAAATGACGACCCTAGTAAATGGAAGGGTTTCAAGTTTGGTGTACCGTTTGAATACTCTATGCACAACTTCTTGCTTCGCTATTACGTTGCTGAATTCGGGTTAGACCCTGATGTTGATATTCAAATACGTGTTGTTCCGCCACCTGAGATGGTTGCCAACTTAAAAGCCGGGAACCTTGACGGTTACCTCTCACCTGATCCTTTTAACCAACGTGCGGTTTGGGAAAAAGTCGGCTTTATTCACAAGCTAACAAAAGATATCTGGGACGGTCATCCTTGTTGTGCGTTTGCGTGTAGTGCGGAATTTGCGAATGAGATGCCAAACACTTACGGCAATTTACTTAAGGCACTAATAGATGCCACTCAATATGCGAGTCCTGCGGAGAACAGACAGGAAATCGCGGAAGCGATAGCGCCGAAGAATTATCTGAACCAACCAGTACCGGTTATAGCGCAAGTGTTAACGGGTCGTTATGCGGATGGTTTAGGAAATATCAAAGATGTTCCAGATCGAATTGATTTCGATCCATTTCCATGGCACTCAATGGGCGTGTGGATTTTGACTCAAATGAAGCGTTGGGGATATATCGAGGGTGATGTCGATTATAAGGGTATTTCCGAACAGGTATATAACGCCGCCGATTGTTCGAGCATCATGAAGAGCCTTGGCCTGGAAGTGCCGACTAAGACCTATCAAAGCTACGAGATTATGGGCAAAACATTCGACCCTGATCAAGCTGAAGCGTACGTAAAAAGTTTTGCAATCGGAAAAGGCTAGCAGCTCATGTCGATCAATATGAAAGCACCAATTCTCTCTCTCATACTGTTGTTTGGTTTGATGGGAGTCTGGGAGATGTCAACGCCCAGTGTTAAAAGTGCTGAAAATATGACCGAGTATGAGATGTTAATGGGGGGCGCGTCTGAAGAGGCGCGCGTTCCTCCGCCTTCGGCGATTGTGACGAAGGCGGTCGAAGAGCTATCTAATCCATTTTACGATAATGGTCCAAATGATAAGGGCATCGGAATTCAGATAGCTTATTCACTCTATCGAGTCTTAACTGGCTATAGCATGGCTGCGCTAATTGCACTTCCATTGGGATTCTTGATTGGAATGTCGCCGCTTGCTTATAAAGCTTTAGATCCCTTTATTCAAATATTAAAGCCAATATCGCCGCTCGCTTGGATGCCATTAGCGCTTTTCATTATTCAAGATAGTGAGGCGTCAGCGATTTTTGTCATTTTTATCTGTTCTATATGGCCCATGCTGATAAATACAGCATTTGGCGTGGCTGGTGTTCGGGGCGATTGGGTTAATGTAGCAAAGACACACGAGCTCAGTACATTGCGTACGGCCTTTCAGGTAATCCTTCCCGCTGCTGCACCAACGATTTTAACCGGTATGCGTATCTCAATTGGTATTGCTTGGTTGGTTATCGTTGCGGCAGAGATGTTGGTTGGTGGAACCGGAATCGGTTATTACGTTTGGAATGAATGGAACAATCTTGATTTAACCAGCGTCATTTTTTCTATTCTCGTAATCGGTGTCGTAGGCATGTTGCTAGATACCTTTTTCTCTCGCGTTCAAACAGCTTTACAGTATCAGGAATAGAATATGAGCCAGGTATCTAAACCTTTAATAAATGTACAAAATTTAACGCGACAGTTTCCTTCACCGGATGGTGAGGAGCCAGTGACAGTTTTTGAGAACGCCAGCTTTGAAATTCAGCGAGGTGAGTTTGTATGCATCATTGGACATTCTGGCTGCGGCAAGTCGACGATTCTTAACATACTGGCCGGGCTTGATGAAGCCTCGAGTGGCGTTGTGCTGATGGAAGACAAAGAAATTAGCGGCCCGAGTCTTGATCGCGGTGTAGTTTTCCAAAACTATTCATTGCTGCCGTGGATGAGTGCGCTCAAGAATGTCATGTTCGGCGTTCGCGCTCGATATCCAAGTTGGTCAAAAAGTAAAGTTAAGGAACATGCTTACAAGCACCTTTCAATGGTAGGGCTAGGTGAGGGTGCCGAGAAGCGAAAGCCGTCACAACTCTCTGGCGGAATGCGGCAGCGAGTTTCTATTGCCCGAGCATTTGCAATTGAACCCAAGCTCTTGTTGCTGGACGAGCCATTCGGTGCACTCGACGCGCTAACGCGCGGAACGATTCAAGACGAGTTGATTCGCGTTTGGGACGATACCGGTCAAACGATTTTTATGATCACACACGATGTGGACGAAGCAATTCTATTGTCTGATCGTATTCTGCTCATGAGCAATGGTCCCTACGCCCGAGTGGCTGAAAGTGTTGTGATAGATATTCCTAGGCCAAGAAGCCGTGCGGATATTATTCATCATAAAAATTATTACCCTATACGCAACTATTTAGTTGATTTTCTCACGTCGCGATCAAAAAACATTTCGGTTAAAGCCGCAAATTGTGGTGACACACGCGACCTTAAACCAGAAACCGTTCGGCCAGGATTATTTAAAGAGCCACTAAGTACTAGTGATGCGGAGCTTAAAGCAGTCGATATAAATCACTCTGGCCTAACTCAAACACAACTTACAGGAGCACAATGATGAATCAAATGACATCGAACGAACTACTACCAACGCTACTTACGAGGGATCAGGTAACTGAGGCAATCATGGCTAGAAAAAGAGCCATGGGGTTAACGTGGGCAGGTCTAGCTGAGTCTATTGGTATGTCCGAAGTGTTTACCACATCTGCGTGTATGGGTATGAACTCGTTTCCAAAAGAGAAGGCCGAGCAGTTGGCGAAAACGCTGCAGTTGCCTGACGAAATCGCACACGTTTTAGCAGAAGCCCCCAATAAAGTATTCTCTCAAACAGTTCCTACCGACCCTTGTATCTATCGTTTTTATGAAATTGTAGGTGTATATGGCGAAACCCTTAAAGCACTAATTCATGAGAAAGGCGGTGATGGAATAATGAGCGCGATCGACTTCGATATGAGTGTAGAGAGAGTACCTAATCCTAAGGGTGATCGTATTGAAGTGAAGATGAGCGGTAAGTTATTGTCCTATAACCAATGGTAAAACATTTGCGTGATCTTTTTATTGGCTATTAGGGAAATGAATATATGAGTGAGAGCAGGCCGCCGTTGCCGCCATTTGATGAGGAGTCCGCTGCGAAGAAGGTTAGGCTCGCTGAAGATGCGTGGAATACGCGCGAGCCAGAGAAAGTAGCAATGGCATATACAGTGGATAGTCAATGGCGCAACCGGTCTGACTTTTTGACCGGTCGCGAGGCCATTGTGACGTTTTTAAAAAAAAAGTGGCTGAAGGAAAAAGAGTACCGTTTAATAAAGGAACTTTGGGCTACTGCCGAAAATAGAATCGCCGTGAGGTTTGCGTATGAATGGAACAACGCTGATGGGCAGTGGTATCGATCCTATGGCAATGAGAATTGGGAATTCAGTGGTGCTGGACTTATGGCGCGAAGACTCGCTAGTATCAACGATGTGCCTATTGCTGAGAGTGAACGTTTGTATCATTGGCCGCACGGTCGACGACCTGATGATCATCCGGGGCTAACTGAGTTAGGACTTTAGTGCGTTAAAAAATTGTCTATAATGTGTAAAAGTGTCATTACCAAGGGAAACTGTCGGCCTAAGTACCAACCGACTTTGTCGCAAGCAACGATATCAATAATTCAGAATGACTGCAATTCGTGAACTCAGATATCATTAAGAAATTCTTCATAGCGGACATTCCCAGCTGTTAAAAACAGCTGCGATGAGAAGGCAGAAAAGTCCCCAGAAGAGACTGTCGTGACGGCTACCCCAGACCATCATATTGGTTCAGACAACGTTCGATTTCCTCATCCGTAGCCTTCCATTTATCACCGCGAAATTCATGCATTCCAATGAGCGCCAGAAGCTCAGATGGACTTTCCCCTCTGTAGGTTACTCCTGACTTTGATGCGGTCCACCATTCTCCATTTTCTGCAGCCGTTACATCATATCCTTTTTGTTCTAGAGTAATGATTATTGGTACTTCTGTATTGCCAGCAGACGTAATATTCATTCGGCCGATTATAGCCCTTCACGGAACGTCCGCTCTAGAGGTGAACCGACTGGGTTGAATTGTTCAGTATTTTAGTGGAAAGCGGACGACGGAAAGGTTTGGCTGTATGTCTGAAAAGGTCCCCACAGCGGTCATTCGATTAGTTGTATTAATTAACTACCTTTGTAACTAAATCATGCGGCATATCGGCAAAATACCATGCCGTACAACCTCGTTCGTCAGGCAAACTCTTGGAAGAGATAATCATGTGAAGTGTCATCTCCTTCTGCGCATTCAGTACTGTTAGGTCCATCGTCATTCCTGAGTCATAATATTCAATAGGATAAGGAGCCTCTACAATATTGAGCTCTGGATATCGAATTTTAAGGCTTTCTGTGTCTTCAGTGCCAATAGTCATATGCCATTCATCAG
>CALHOU010000171.1 GCA_938035945.1 uncultured Granulosicoccaceae bacterium | reverse complement strand
TAACACGTAGAATGTGGCATTGCACTTGCCACACTAAGTGCTAGAATATGTCTCTTAAATCGCGTGCTGGCGTAGCTCAGTTGGTAGAGCAGCTGACTTGTAATCAGCAGGTCGTAGGTTCGACTCCTATCGCCAGCTCCATTTTTTCTCCTTGTTTGAATACAGCGAAGTTTGAATACAGCGAATTCTTCGCTGTGGTCCGCTCCCTGACGTACAAACGCGGGTGATGGTCTGTCTCTACTTTTTTATAGAAAACCACTTATGCTGAATAAAAAATCCAATAAACGCAACCGGTAGTGCAGCCAGAACTGCCATCACCATTGGATTACCCCAAAGCCCCATGATCTTCGTGCCCTGTAACAATAGCCAATAAGCACACGGGTATAAATACCATTGGTGGTCGGCGGCTTTGGTTTCAACTTCCAGATTCAGTTTTAACGGTAGTTGTGTGACTGAACGTTCTTGCACCTTGGCAACCGCATCTCGACAACCGGCAACATCTTTCGTGTCAATGCTGTTGGTTTTGGATAGGAATTCTGTTTCGCAAACAATCGACGCTTCTCGGTTTTTTAGCGTATCACTGTATTCAAACCATTCGTTCTCTTCTTTAAACGTTTCGTTTACAGAAGCTGGGCTTGTACCGTAGTGCACTCGAACAACATTCCTCGCACGTCCGGTTTCTGCGGTGGCAACCGGGTGGCTGTTGCGCTTGGGCATCAAGTAGTCGTTGTGTAAGTCTGAGCAGAAGCGCAGTGTTTTGTCAGGGTGTGATTCTATATCGCCCTGGATTTGATAGAGCTCGACGGTTTGCAAGCAGTTCTTCTGTTTGTTGTCTGACTCTATGCGGTAGGCTTCAACAATAATGAGCTCAAGGTTTAAGCTATCCTGCGCCACTTGCAAAAAGTGCTCTTCAAAAAACGCGTGCTCGCGAGACGCAATTTGAAAACGCATATTGTCGGCGCGTTCCTGAAAGTAAGTGCGCTCGATGCGTACTGTGCATGCATTTAATGTGTCATGGCGTAGGTCGATGTCCACGTTTTCAATATATAAAAGCGGGTCGGCTACGGCTTCTACTTCAATCAGGTCCGAACCTGCTTGTGTTAAAGGTAAGCACAATCCAAAACTCAAGCGTGCTTGTGTATCAATGTCACCGCCCTGTTTTTGCAGCGTAGGGTCTATCACATATGAGCGGTTATTAAAGTTAAAATGCACAATCATGTGATTGAACCAGTAAGCTGATGCTTGCAGTGTTTTTACATCATCCATCATGGAGGTATTAACCAGCGCAAGATTTGCAGCAACGCCTATCTTTCTCAATAGCACAACCAGTAGCGCAGACTTATCCTTGCAGTCGCCAGTGCGGCGGCGCAGCGTTTCTGCTACAGGCTTTGGCGTATGCGTATGTATGCCATTAGATTCGGCTCTATAACGAATATGCTCTTGTACAAAACGAACAATCGCCGTTATGTTTGCTTTATTACATTGCTGCCAGTCAATGCCTTCTATCTCATCGAGAAGAGTTTCATCGATAGCGTTATCGAGCACATTTTGTGAAAGATTCTGTTCATAGATATAAGAGGAAACGTTTTGCCAAGTGTTGTTTGTTGTCGCGAGTAAATAGTCCGACCAATACCAATAGGGTAAGGCATCGATGCTTCGCTCTGATTCAAGGTCGGTAACATGGTGCATGTACTCATCACCGGCAGATACTTCCCAAACATCGTTAATGTTTTTATCTGAATCCAGATGTTGTAAGGTGATGCCATTGTCCGTTTGATTGACATATCTCAAGGTCATGTCCTTAACAGGCACGCCCCAAACTAATCGAGCTGTTGATAAGTAAAATTTACCATGTAGTAAATGTGAGCCTGCGTATTCGGTTTGGGTTGCTTCAATATCAACAACATCACCTACGCGTAAATCGTCGATAAGTAATTCAAGCGTTAGTCGATCACTGACGCAATGATTCTCTAAACCCGTTTCGCGTTGCACTGCGCGAATTCGATTGGGGTCCAGGCAATCAATCGTTTTGCCCGCGCGGTAGATGGCGCAAGTATGAAACGTGATGGATTCTGATTCTGGCCAAATATCGTGCAGAGACTGAGCTTGATCTTCAATCTGTGATGCATCATTGACTTGATACACACGCCTGACGTATCGATCGATTTTGTCAGTCGCGACTCGATCTTGATAACTGAGATGAATGAAGTACAGTGGGGCGTCATGAGCTTGTCGCAGAAGCCCAGGCGGCAGCTCGCTTCGGTGTACCCAGTTCTCGATGGGGCCGATGTGGAAAAGTGACTCCTCCGGGGCCTGTGCTGTGGCTGCTAGTGCCATGTTGCTTCCTCCTTGCTTACCATAGCTAGCGACTGCGCACAGTGTCCGTCTGAAGGGGCGGTAAGAATTCTTTGTAGATCTGCATCACAACTTTTTAATCACTTGCCGTCATCGAACTTTTCAGCACGGCCAGTGTCGATGAAGCGATGGAATTGATATTTGGCTATATAGCCGGTCTGCTGACCTTGATAAACCCCTGTGTTTTGCCCGTTTTGCCAATTGTGTTAGCGTCTGCGATGCAGGCTGGGCGCTACGGCCCACTGGCCATTGCCGGTGGTATGTGCCTATCGTTTGTCACGCTCGGGATGTTGATCGCCACCTTCGGTTATTCGATTGGGCTCACTGACGTTTTGATGGCCCAGATTGGCGCTGTGATGATGATTATATTTGGCCTGTTTCTGCTGGTGCCAAAACTCAACACAGCATTTGCCACGGCTACCGCGTCCTTAAGCAGCAATGCCGATAACAGTTTTTCTGGCATGCCGGTCACTAGTATCAAGACACACTTTCTCGGTGGTCTGTTGTTGGGTGCGATTTGGTCTCCCTGCGTGGGACCGACCTTGGGTGGTGCCATCTCATTGGCCAGTCAGGGCAAGGATTTAGGCTGGGCATTTTTGATCATGCTCAGTTTTGGTTTGGGAATATCCACGGTAATTATCGCGCTTGGGTACGGTACACAAGAAGCGATTAAGCGGCGTCAGGCCAGTATGCGCGGATTGGCGTCACGCGCAAAACCGATCATGGGTATTACGTTTATTCTTGTTGGCTTGATGATCTTTTTTAAGTTTCATCATGTCATCGAAGCTTGGTTAGTCATGGTGTTGCCCGATTGGTTTCAAGATTTGTCGACTAACTTTTAATGTTTTATTTTTGATATGAGGGAAAAATCGTGAACAGACGTTTATTTATTGCTAGTGCAGCGGCGCTTGTTGGCGCGCCAAAATTGGTTATGGCAGGTGCAAGCACCACTGAATACACACCGGGTCTATTAAAAGAAAAACTAGCGGCGGGTGAAACCGTGCTGGTTGATTTCGCAGCCAGCTGGTGTAGCACGTGTAAAAGACAAGAGCGCGTTATTAACGAACTGCGAGCGGCTAATCCTGCGTTTGACGAAAATATAAGCTTTATAAAAGTAGACTGGGACCAGTTCGGCTCACACGAAGTTGCAACATCACGAAAAGTGCCTCGCCGATCTACGCTTTTACTGCTACGAGGCGATGAAGAGTTAGGTCGTATTGTTGCTGGTACCAACAGCGATGAGATTAAAGCCTTGTTGGAATTAGCGTTGGCTTAATAATGTATAAACTGCGCGTTAATGTATTAACGCGGCATAAAAGGGGCCGAATATTATCGGCCCTTTTTTCGAAGCGACAACAATCTCACTCAAGTTACATCATCTGCGGAATCATCTCCAGCGGCATATTCAGCATCTCGCCCGCCATCATTTCCAGCGGCAGCACTTGTTGATTTAATCTCAACAGTAACTCTTCCAATTCTGCATTCAAAGTCACCGTGTCTTCGGTTACTGTTAAATAGATTTGCGCCATTGGTTCGTCTAGCATCATGCCTAGCGGTGTAGCGTTTAAAGCTGAACGATCAGCATTGGCTGTAGCGGTGCCCGCAATGGCTTTGGCAAGATCACCGATAGTTTGCATGCCCGTATAGCCATCTTCAGACCCATTTCCAGCGAACCAAATGTTGATGTCCGCATCGACATCACCATCGGTTGTGTTTACTTTGAGTGATGTGTTTAGGCTAGTATCGGGGATAAATGTGGCCCGTAGGATTTCAATGCTCTTCGGGCTGAACATAATCTCTTCTGGATTATCCATGGTTGGAAGGTCTTTATAGAAATCGTAGTTGGCGATCATCTCTTTTACCGAGAAACCACTGAGTGTTGACTCGGCACTCATCGAATTTAACGGCACCTCTTGCGACTCCAATGCGTCAATCCCCATGCTAAATTTTACATAAGGGTCGTCAGCTGAAAGATTCTGATCGTAATTGTAGTGAGCGTCTTTAATGCGAACACTTGGATCGTTGCCAGTACTATTAAACGTACCTTCTTCGAGCTTGGTGGCCATTTTTATATCGAAGAAAATCTTGGTATTAGGATCGGTCTCGTCGAGCTTGGCAAAATTAAACTCAGCTGAAAAATTCTTTAATTCGCCATTTTCGTCTTCACTGTCATGGATCATAAAGTCTTCTGCGAGCAAGTCTCCTGAAACGCTACCGGCGCTGGTGGTAACAAAATTAGCGACCAAGCCGCTGGACTTCATTTTCTTCTCATCTTCTTCAAGGTCAAAAGCGTTTAATACAAAATTACTCGATGTTGCGCCGTCTATAGCAACATCCGTTGTCATCACGAAGGGCTCGCGGTTTTCAAACACATCTAAAAATTCATCAAAATCAGAATCGTCAATATCATCAGTTATTAATGTTGTGACGATGTTGGCAGCACCAAATCGTGCATTGTCGGGTGCGACACTGACCGGGGAGTGATTAATAACATGTTGGAGTCGAACCATTGGTCCGCTTTCCATGTTATCTGGATTAAACACTTCAGTGATGGCAGTACTCTTCATAAAACCAGCGTTGTACTCAGCTGATTTTACGACAAACATTTCAGAACTTTTGCTGTTCACCTGATCGAGCAAACGGTTGTATGCATTCTCCGTTTGAGCGCCACTGTAGTAGGTTGTGCCAGCCCACGATACACCAGCGAAAAGTGGCAAAACTAAAAATAGTTTGTTCATGTATTTGTCCTTATTAATCTAGTCCAGGTGAATACGCTATTAAAGCTATCGTAAGGCTATCGCGCAATCATGGTCTTAACAAGCGAATTATTCCACCTGAGTGTACCGAACAGCTTGTGGTTCGCGTGCGCCTTGTGGTTCAAAACTCGATTAATTGTCCGTAATGTCGTGAGTCAAAAATAACTAATCAAAAGGTTAGTGCAATTTTGCAGATTACTTTTGGGACGAAAGCCTGCTTGCCTCAGTGAAAGGGTCGTCAACCTGTTCAGTCGGTAAGTCAATGTATAGGCCTGCGTGTCGATAAACACTTATCGGTCGCTTGAGGTTTGAGCTTATGCAGAAATGGACAAAACATGAACCAGCATCTGTATTGGTTGCGTGTAGCCTCATAGTTCTAACGGCTTGCAGTAACTCTAACCCACAAGATACGCAAGAGTCCGTCGACGAAAACACCCCAGCAGCGGCTGAGCAGGTAGAGGCAAATCAACCGAACAATATTACTGTGAATCCAGTTGATGGATCACTTGAAGGTTTGCAAGTAGGCGGTGAGCAAACGCCTGCGTTGGCTGCCGCAATGTCAGGCATTCCTGAATCAGCTGTAGTAGACGTTGAGACTGACGCGGATACGCAACCTGAACCTGAACCTGATGTTATTCCGGATTTGGGCTCTGCATCGGATGCACCTTATTGCGAAGGCTTTGTCTCTAACGTCGATTCATTCGCCGTACCAAATATAGCTAAGCCGAATTATTTGGAGCCTTATAACGACCCTGTGTTCGGTGGTCGCGTTACACGAATTTCAAACAGCGGCTTTGGTGAAGTTAACAAACCAACCTACAGCACCATGCAAGCATGGAATGCCGATGAATCATTGCTGATGATTTATCGAACGGGCGACACGAATAATGGAGGCCATAAACTACTCGATGGGCACACTTATGAATTTGTGCAGGATCTTGATATTGCGCCTTCGGATTTGGAACAAGTGTATTGGAGCAGAACCAACGCTGATGAATTTTACTATGTCAGTAAGGGTTCAAGTGACTATGGCAAGTTACAACGATTCAGTGTCAGTGCTAATTCGCCAACTGAAATAGCTGATTTTGGTGACTATTGCGGTGCAGGTTTGCCAACAGCTGGTAACGATGTGCAAATGCATGCACTCAATGATGATCTGTTTGCATTTCGATGTCGGTTAGATGATGGGCATCACATTATGTTGTCTTACACGCCCAGTACGAACGAAGTTGTAACAGCGCCAATCGGTACTGGTACGAACTGGGCGCAATGGAGCTCACCTGTACCAGCTGCCAGCGGTGAACGCTTGTGGTATCAAGGCATCGTTATCGGAAAAGACTTAACCACGATTGAGCACGAGTTAGACCTAGGCAGTTCATCAGAACACGCAAGTATGGGTACTACCCACGATGGGCAAGATGCCTACTACCAAGTGAGCTTTAATGTTAGCCCTAACGGTTGCGATGGCGATCTCTATAGCGGTGTAGGTCATCTTGTTGAGCATAATTTGGAAACGGGCGGCTGTCGAAATATTATTAGTCAAGAACAGGGCTATCCATATACAACAAGCAGTACTCACGTGTCAGCCTTGGCCTACGAAAAGCCTGAGCGCGTCGCTGTATCGAGTATTGGCAGCAGCAGCCAAACAAACTTGTTTACGAATGGCATTGAAGCACCGCCATTGTTCTCGGAAATCTATGTGGCGCAAACAACGCCCGATGACACCGTGGTTTGCCGCTATGCCCATCATCGCTCCTTCGGTAAATCGGCATCCAACGGCGGCTATGCGCCGTATTTTGGAGAGCCGCATGCCACCATCAGTCCGTCCGGTACGCGCGTGATATTCGGCTCAGACTGGTACGACTCAGGCTCGGTAGACAGCTATGTGCTGGAATTGCCAGACTATGTCCGACCCTAGGTAGCGCTACGTATATGAATTGATTCACTGCCCCTGCATCTTGGGGCAGTTCACATTCGTTGTTCTTCGCGTTTCGGGTTAACTCCAAACAGACGAGAAGTTAAGTGACATGCCTTCAGATGAGAAACTTTACGTCGCTCTAGAAGGTGAGTGAAACGGTGCTGTCTTTGCTAAACTCCTACCAACACTCATAAGTTAAGTATCAATCGCAATCAATGCGTTTGATTGAGTCCGTTTTCATCTATTGGAGCCCACCCTATGCTGTTTTCTGGCAACACGCAAAATCTGAACTTGCGTGACAATGCGCTTGAACTGAGTTTTGACAGTCAATCGAGCAAAGTAAATGTTCTCAACAAGGAGGCGCTGGCCGAACTTGGAGATGTTGTCGATTTGCTTGAACAAAATAAAGATGCGGCCGGCTTGGTGATTAGCAGCGCAAAAAGCAGCTTTATTGTCGGCGCCGACATCACTGAATTTCTGGGTTACTTTAGCGCACCGGAAAAAGAACTCGGCGACATGCTGAACCGCGTTAACGATTTATTCAACCGCATAGAAGATCTGCCGTACCCAACCATCTCATTAATCAATGGTGATGCCCAAGGTGGTGGATTTGAAATTTGTCTTGCGACCGATTTTCGATTGGCGGCGAGCAATGCAAAAGTCGGTTTGCCTGAAGTGAAGCTGGGCATCATGCCAGGTTGGGGTGGCTCTGTTCGATTGCCACGATTAATTGGCATTGATAGCGCGGTTGAATGGATGTGTACTGGTGCTACCAAGCGTGCACCAGCAGCGTTAAAAGAAAAGGCCGTCGATGCTGTCGTCGACGCCGATCAACTCGCAGCTGGCGCTGCATCGATTCTAAAACAATGTTCGGAAGGCAAGCTAAGCGTTGAGAAGCGTCGTGCAATCAAAAAGAGTCCACTCATGCTCTCGCCGCTTGAATTAGCAATGGCTTATGAGTCGGCTAAGGGTGTTGTTGGTGCGAAAGCAGGTCCACACTACCCGTCACCGTTAACCATCATCGAAACCATTAAGTCGCATGCCGGCAAAGATCGCGATGAGGCCCTGCCGTTTGAGTCAGAAAGTTTTGTAAAGCTTGCAAAAACGGATGTGGCTGAAAGCCTGGTTGGCATCTTCTTAAAAGACCAACAGTTAAATCGCATTGCCAAAAAGCACATCAGTGCGGCCGGTAAAGTTCAGCAGGCGGCTGTGTTGGGCGCTGGTATTATGGGTGGTGGCGTTGCTTACCAGTCGGCTTCAAACGGTGTGCCCATTGTCATGAAAGACATTCGCCAGGAAGCACTTGATGATGGCCTGGAAGAAGTGGGTAAGCTTTTGAAAAAGCAACTAACGCGCGGCAGGTTAAAGCCAGAAGGTATGGCTGATGTACTCAACGCAATTCAGCCTGCATTGAGCTACGGTGAATTTAATGATGTGAACCTGGTGGTTGAAGCGGTTGTTGAAAACCCAAAAATTAAGCAATCGGTGTTGGCAGAAGTTGAGCAAAACGTCAGTGAAGACACCATCATCACAACAAACACATCAACGATTTCAGTTAATTTGTTATCCACAGCCTTAAAGCGGCCAGAGAATTTTTGCGGTATGCACTTTTTTAACCCCGTGCACCGCATGCCATTGGTTGAAGTTATTCGCGCCGATAGTTCTTCAGAAAAAGCCATAGCGACAACCGTTGCTTATGCGAAGGCGATGCGTAAAACGCCCATCGTAGTCAATGATTGCCCAGGCTTTTTAGTTAACCGAATTCTGTTCGCTTATTTTAGTGGTTTTGATAAGTTAATTGCCGACGGTGGCAACCCACAGCAAATCGACAAGGTCATGGAAAAGTTTGGTTGGCCAATGGGGCCCGCTTATCTGTTAGACGTGGTTGGCTTGGATACAGGCAAACACGCAGCGGCGGTAATGGCAGAAGGCTTTCCTGATCGCATGTCCAGTGGTGATGGCAGTGTTATTGATGCTATGTATAACGCAGAACGTTTTGGCCAGAAGAATGGCATTGGTTTTTACAAATATGAACTTGATAAAAGAGGGCGACCGAAGAAGTTAGCTGACCCTGATGGCGATGCTGTTGTGAAATCTGTGCAGCCCAACGGGCAAAAGGAATTTGATGCCAGTGAAATTATCCAGCGCTTAATGATTCCTATGTGCATAGAAACTGCGCGTTGCGTGGAAGACAATATCGTAAGCTCTCCGGCAGAAGCGGATATGGGCTTGGTGTATGGCGTTGGTTTTCCTCCGTTTAAAGGTGGGGCTTTGCATCACGTCGACAAAATTGGATTGGCCAAATTTTGCGACAGTGCTGACCAGTTCGAAGCACTCGGGCCCTTGTATCACCCAACCGATAATATGCGTGAGATGGCGAAGAGCAACACCGGGTTTTATGCCACGCATGCCGCAGCTGCAAAAGGGGATAAGTCATGAGCTTTGATGATAAAGACGTTGTTATTATTGATGGCGTGCGATCGCCCATGTGCCGTTCAAAAGGCGGTGGTTTTAAAAACGTACGTGCTGAGAACTTGTCGGCAGCACTTGTGGCTGCTCTGTTTGAACGAAATCCTGATGCCGATATTAATGAAGTTGAAGATGTGGTTTGGGGTTGTGTTAACCAAACCTTAGAGCAAGGTTTTAATGTGGCGCGTGCTGTAGGTTTAATGGCAGGTGTGCCCAAGTCTGCTGGCGCGCAAACCGTGAGTCGCTTGTGTGGTTCTTCCATGAGTGCGTTGCATATTGCAGCACAAGGCATCATGAGCGACTACGGCGATGTGTTCGTGGTTGGTGGTGTTGAGCACATGCAACATGTACCCATGATGCACGGTATCGACCTAAATCCATCGCTAAGCCGATACATGGCAAAAGGCTCCATGATGATGGGCCTGACCGCTGAAATGTTAAGCAACATCCATGGCGTTACCCGTGAGCAGCAAGATGAATTCGCGTTGCGTTCCCATAAGCGCGCCTATGCTGCGATGACAGAAGGGCGTTTTGATAATGAAATCGTACCGATTGAAGGTCATGATGAAAACGGGATGTTCTCGTTAATAGAGCGCGATGAAGTTATTCGCGAAGATGCATCGCTTGAAGCATTGGCATCGCTACGGCCTGCATTCGTACCAGGTTCGGGAACGGTAACCGCCGGTTCCTCTTCAGCCATTTCTGACGGAGCATCGGCTATGTTGGTAATGTCGGGTAAGAAAGCCAAAGAACGCGGCCTAAAACCAATCGCGCGCATGAAGAGCATGGCCGTTAGTGGTTGTGATCCGGCCACCATGGGTTACGGTCCAGTGCCGGCGTCGAAAAAAGCGTTGAAACGTGCCGGTATGAGCATCAGTGATATGGACCATGTCGAACTCAACGAGGCATTCGCTGCACAGTCGATTCCAGTGTTGAAAGATCTAGGTCTGCTCGACGATCTTGATAATAAAGTGAACCTAAACGGCGGTGCTATCGCACTAGGACACCCTCTAGGTTGCTCTGGTACACGCATCTGCACAACTCTGTTAAATGTGATGGAGCAAAACGATAGTCAGTTCGGTTTGGCGACGATGTGTATTGGTATGGGACAAGGTGTTGCCACTGTGTTTGAACGTTTGAAATAAAAGCTGCCGCCAGCTCACGCAAGAGCTTAACGTAGTAAAAAGAAATGGCGCCTCAGGGCGCCGTTTTTTAGTTCATTGTTCAGTATTAACGTCGGGATACGCGATAGCCATTTTCGCATGCAGGTAATCCATTAGTGCGCGAGTCCGCTTAGGTAAATGTCGATTCGCGGGATACACAAAATGGATGCCACGTGGTTTAAATGGATACGATTCTAGTAGTTGTATGAGACGGCCTTCTGCCAGCGAGGTCTGCGCAAGAAAGTCCGGTACTCGAACAATGCCTAAGCCGTTTTCTGCGGCATCAATCAGAAAACCACCATCGTGAGTATTCATGCATGCGGTTAGTGATACGTCTATTTCTTTTGCGCGAGATGTTGGAAAACTCCATTTAAAGCGCTTAGCCGATCCAAACTGAATGATTCTATGAGCCTGAAAATCGTGAGGTTCATTTATCGGTGGGTTGCTGGCGATATATTCAGGGCTTGCGCAACACACATGGCGTGTTGCGCAAAATCTGCGGGCAATAAGCGAAGAATCCTGTAAATCTGAAATCCTAACCACAAGATCATGATGTTCAGCAATCACGTCGACCAAGCGGTCGGTAAACTCTACATTGAGTCGAACATTGGGGTGCTCTTTTGCGAATGCCAATAAGGCGCCGCTAAGTGCAACCTTGCCAAAGTACAGCGGAACCGATAAACGGATTTCGCCCTTTAATGCCAAGTTGTCGTTTTTAACTTGCGACTCAAACTCATCAAAGCTTTGCAACATATCCAGACCACGCTCGTAATACTGGCGGCCAGCCTCGGTTAAAGACCATTGTCGCGTGGTCCTCGTAATCAATGTCGTTTGCATGCGCTCTTCGAGCAATCGAAGCTTGCGGCTCATGGCCGATTTGGCGATTCCTGCCTGCTCGGCAGCTTTGCCAATGCTTTCCTGTTCGACGATTTGTACGAAGGCACGTAGTTCTTCTATTTGTCCCATAATTATTCTCAATATTAGAACAATGTGTTCGAATATTGATATCTATTCAAAAATTTGCACCAGTGTAAACTTATCACACCCATCTTTAAATATGCGAGTAAGAACATGAAGCCAACCATCGCCGATAACAAACCCGCTGCTGTTGAATTGAACAAGGGCGAGGAATATTTCTTTTGTGTTTGTGGCAATTCGAAGAACCAGCCGTTTTGCGATGGCTCGCATGCAGGCACAGAATTTAAGCCGAAAGCCTTTACCGCTGAAGAATCGGGTGAGGCCTTTTTATGCCAGTGTAAGCACAGCGCTAATCTGCCCTTTTGCGATGGCACCCATAAGCAGTTCGATGCCAGTCAGGTAGGAAAAGCTGGCCCCGGGCCACAAGCGAACTCCTCTGGTGCACCCGTTGCAAAAGCCACGCTCGAAGAACCGACGGTTGAACTGATACATCAACTGGCGCGTGATGGGTTGTCCAAGGTTGGACATCACGGTCCGATGACGTCAATGGGTGTGCCGCGACACAAGTTACCGCATTGGGATGACTTGCAGCTTATGGTGGCGCAAATGGCCACCAAGCCATTAATGGATGACGCCGAGGTTTCTACTGAATTAGTCATAGGGCCGGAAGCCAAAAAACCCTTAAGCCTAAAAATTCCTTTGTTTGTATCAGACATGAGCTTCGGCGCGTTGTCAGAAGAAGCAAAAACAGCATTAGCCAAAGGGGCCGAGTTAGCAGGAACCGGTATTTGTTCTGGTGAAGGTGGCATGCTACCTGAAGAACAGGCTGCGAATACAAGGTACTTTTACGAATTAGCCAGCGCACAGTTTGGCTACAAAGAAGAACTGCTGACTCGCGTACAAGCTTTTCATTTCAAGGGCGGGCAGGGTGCGAAAACCGGAACTGGCGGGCATCTTCCAGGCTCAAAAAACGTGGGTAAGATTTCTGAAGTGCGCGGAATTCCAGAAGGGACTTCCGCTATTTCTCCACCCACGTTTGCCGATTTAACATCAGCCAAAGACTTTAAAAACTTTGCCGATCGCGTGCGTGAAGTCAGCGGTGGTATCCCCATCGGCTTTAAGCTAAGCGCGAACCACATTGAGCGTGATATTCAGTTTGCGTTAGACGCTAGCGCTGACTACATCATCTTAGATGGTCGAGGTGGTGGTACGGGTGCGGCGCCTGAAATTTTCAGAGACCACATAAGCGTTCCAACGATTCCTGCTTTGGCCCGGGCTCGGCGTTATATGGATAAGCAAGGCGCAAGCGGTCGTGTCACCTTGATCATTACGGGTGGGCTGCGCGTGCCCATTGATTTTGTAAAAGCCATGGCGCTGGGCGCTGATGGTGTTGCTGTGTCAAACAGTGCTATGCAATCCATCGGTTGTGTGGCGGCTAGAATGTGCAATTCAAATAATTGCCCTGCAGGAATAGCGACGCAAAAAGCTGATTTGCGACAACGTCTCAATGTAGAAAAGTCTTCTGCGCAATTAAATAACTTTTTTACCGCCTCTGTTGAACTCATGGAAGTAATGGCCAGAGCTTGTGGTCACGACGCCTTGAGCAAGTTTAATAACAATGATTTGGCTACTTGGCATAGCGATATGGCCAAGCTTTCTGGTGTCGCGTATGCTGGATTCAATGCGCCGTAACGCTTACTCACTTTACTAATAAGAGAATCACTATGGGTCTTTTGCAAGACGGAAAATGGGTTGATCAATGGTATGACACCGAATCAACCGGTGGTAGATTCGTTCGTAAATTACCGCATTTTCGAAACTGGATTACCGCCGATGGCTCAGCCGGACCAACTGGCGAAGGAGGATATAAAGCCGAATCTGGCCGATACCATTTGTATATATCCTTAGCTTGCCCTTGGGCGCATCGCACGATGATCTTTCGCGCGTTAAAAGGTCTGGAGGACATGATCAGCGTTTCGGTGGTGCATTGGTATATGGCGGATAAAGGTTGGACGTTTCAACCCGGGGATGGTGTGATTGCCGATACTCAAAACAACGCAGAATATATGTATCAAGTCTACACCGCTGCTCTGCCAGATTATTCAGGCCGCGTCACTGTCCCTGTGTTGTGGGATAAACAGAAGAAGACGATCGTTACAAACGAGTCGCCAGAAATTATTCGTATGTTTAATTCAGCGTTTGACGGCATCGGTGCGAAGGCGGGTGACTACTACCCTGAAGCGCTTCGTGAAGAGATCGATGCCATCAATGATCGAATATACGATACCGTGAACAATGGTGTGTATAAATCAGGTTTTGCTACAACACAAGAAGCTTATGATGAAGCCGTTGTTCCTTTGTTCGATACGCTCGATTTTCTCGAGCAGCGACTCTCTACACAGCGCTATCTAATGGGTAACACAATCACCGAAGCCGATTGGCGCTTGTTTACAACGCTGGTGCGATTTGACCCTGTTTACGTTGGCCACTTTAAATGTAATATTCGACGAATCGCCGACTATGAACATTTATCAGGGTATGTGCGCGATTTATATCAACAGCCAGGAATCGCCGACACGATAAACATGGAGCACATTAAAAACCACTACTACGCAAGCCATGAAAGTATTAATCCAACACGAATTATTCCGGCTGGGCCCGAGGTTGATTTTACCCTCCCGCACAAACGAGATCTGTTGGTTTAACAGTGTCGCGCGATATTGAAAAGTCCGTTGATACCTCAACAGAGGAATCGCAATCCAATGCGGCAGTTCGAAAAGCCCAGGGTGAATTTGTACGCGGTGTCAGTGGCTTTCGTGCAGCAATTGGCGATGCGCAATTCCCGGCAGAAGCCGGGCGCTATCATTTATACGTGGCTTACAATTGCCCTTGGTGTCACCGAGTTTTGCTGGCAAGAAATGTATTGGGTCTGCGAAACAGCATAAGTGTTGACGTTGCATACCCAGGGCGCACTAACGATGATGATCCAGTAGCGCCAAACCTGTGGGAGTTCAATCCGGAGCGCGTATCCACACTTACCGGTACAAAGTTTGCCGAATGCACAACAGAGACTGGGACCGGACAAGCGTATCGCTTGGTTAAGCAAATTTACGCCGATGAGGGTTCTGAGGAAGGCTCAGTACCGGTTCTGTACGACAAAAAATCTAAACGCATCGTCAACAACGAGAGCGCCGAAATCATCCGCATGTTAAACGCTCAAGCCAAACAACTTGGCAGCGGCTTGCCACCCAGTGATCTTCCAGAGCTTTATCCAGCTAACAACGAAATGCGCGAACAGATTGATGCGTTAAACGCGGCCATCTATACCAATATCAACAACGGTGCCTACAAAGCCGGTTTCTCATCAGACCAAGCCGTCTATGCAAAAGCCTTTGCTGCATACTTCGACCAACTGGCAACACTTGAATCTCTTCTGGCTTCAGACAACAGAGCGTTTCTGACTGGCGATAAATTCACCGAAGCCGATTTGCGATTGTTCCCAACCTTGTATAGACACGATCCCGTTTATTACCTACGCATGAAGCTCAATGGCGCGAAAATTCTCGATTACCCGCACCTGTGGCGCTGGTTATGTCGCGTGTATGCACTACCCGGTGTTGCTAATAGCAACTCGCTTGATCATTGCAAGCAAGGATACTTCGGCCGTTCCTGGAACAATGTTGTACCGATTGGGCCGAACTATCCGATGCCTTATCCCAAAGCCTATTCGCATCCTGAACTTGCCGGTGACAACCCTATGTCAGGAAGGTTGAAGTAACTTCGCCCTTAGAAAGGCAAATCATCGGCATCGCAGATAAATTTCACCAATGGCGCTACTTCCTTAAACATTTTGGCCGACTGCTTTTGAAAGTCTTTTGCGTATACCGTCGAGATTTTCAAGTTTCTGACCGCGATGAAGTCTTTGCGCTTTAAGTCATCAATCAGCGCATGATCTGCTTGAAACCCGACTGGTGGGCGCTTGAGCGAATCGCCACCAAAGCTAAAGTCGTTTTTAATTAGTTTAGTTGAAAGCTTTTTCCATTCTTTTGGGTATTCATCGATTAAGGTGCGAACGTTTTTAAGCGTACTGCTTTCGGGTCGCCAAATACCAGCCGCTAGAAAAACCTCACCCGGTTCAATGTGTAAATAGAACCCCGGTGCATGCACATCTTTGCCGCGTGCATGCTTAAAATGTATGCCAACGTTGGTTTTGTAAGGTGTTTTATCTTTTGAAAAACGAATGTCTTTGTGCACGCGCATTAAGGAGCCGCCTACTTTTTTCGCGCTTGCGATAAAGTGAGGCGAGATTTTAGTAATGTGCTGGTCCATCGATTCGATGTAGTTTAACGCTGGCGTACGTACTTCATCTTCATAGCGTTGTCGATTTACATCGAACCAGGCTTTATTGTTGTTCTGCTTTAGCTCTTTTAAGAAGGCAATCGTTTTTCTACTAAACACAGTTCTAACTCCTTAATCTATCTAACAACACGTTACGGCAGCCAGCCAACCTCTCCTAATTTAAAGTCTGGCCCATCGGCTGGAATATTCGAGTATCGCCATAGTCGGCTCAGTGAGACATTATCTATGCGGAATGACACGCTGGTTTCTAAGGGTAGCTTTAGCGCATTGTGCAAAGCGGCTAAGATAGTGCCGCGATGGGCCACGACGACAATGTCTTCGCCGGCATGCTTTGCATGCATATCTTCGGTGAACGCATTTATTCGTTTTGCCACATCGGATAAGCTTTCACCGTTGGGTGTGGTCTCAAACGGTGATGCGGGGAAGAAGCCCAGATAGTTATCGGTACGCTCGGCAAATAATTCGGTAAGTTTTCGACCGTTATAGTCACCGAAATCCATTTCAATAATGCGCGGGTCTTCAGTCATGCTTTGCGCTTGCGCTCCAGCAGCCAGCAGTGCATCTGCGGTTTGGCGAGTACGCTTTAATGGGCTGTAAAACCATTTGGCGTTTTTTGGTAAGCGAGCTGCGACACCCTTAAACACAAAGTCATCGCTACAGTCGCAATCGACGTCGTTGCTACCGTACATCACATCACCGTGTTCGGGTACAGGTGCATGTCGAACCCACCAAAATCGGGTTGCATCCCTATCATGAGGCAAACGAGCGAGAATTTTTTCATCCATTGGTGGTAATGTTATGGTTCGGCAGGGACCTAAGAGTATACCGTGAGCGGCCTAGAAAATCGGCTTATAGCACTTCGAGAAACAATTGATGCAGCCAAAGATGACCTGGTTGCGCTTACCCAATCTCTTATTCAATTGCCAACGGTTAACCCACCTGGCGATGGCTACCTCGCCATTTGTGAACTGCTTGATGCCAGACTTTCCAAGCGCGGTTTCAACATAGAGCGTGTGCGCGCGACCGGCGCGCTTGGTGATAGTGATCAATACCCTCGCTGGAATATCATTGCTCGCCATGAAGGTCGGCATTCAGGCGAGTGTGTTCATTTTAATTCTCACACCGATGTTGTAGACACTGGCGATGGCTGGACTGTTGATCCTTTCGCAGGCGTTGTAAAAGACGACAAAGTCTATGGGCGGGGTGCTTGCGATATGAAAGGTGGTTTGGCTGCATCAATTATAGCGGCTGAAGCATTTATAGAAATTTTCCCGAACTATGCAGGCGCGATTGAAATTTCGGGTACTTGTGACGAAGAGTCTGGTGGATTCGGTGGTGTGGCTTACTTGGCTGAAAAAGGCTGGTTCAATCCCGAACGTGTGCAACACGTGATTATTCCAGAACCATTAAATAAAGACCGTATATGCTTAGGTCATCGAGGCGTACTTTGGACCGAGGTTGAAACCTTTGGGCATATCGCACATGGGTCAATGCCATTTTTGGGTGATTGTGCCGTTCGCCATATGGGGGCTGTGGTCTCGGCGTTTGAAGAAAATCTGTTTCCTGAGCTAGCCAAAAAGCACACTGAAATGCCAGTTGTTCCCGATGGGGCACGCCAATCGACGTTAAACATTAATTCAATCCATGGTGGACAAAACGAACCTGAGCATGGGTACACAGGTTTGCCTTCTGCTTTGGTGCCAGACCGTTGTAGAATGGTGCTCGATAGGCGCTTTTTAATGGAAGAGAGTCTTGAAGATGTACGCTCTGAGTTGCATGATGTATTAGAGGCTGTGAGCGAAAAAAGAGACACTTTTCGCTACGAATTGCGTGAGATGTTTTCGGTGCTACCAACCATGACCGATAAAAACGCGCCAGTGGTTGAAGCGGTGGCGGCAGCGATCAGAAGTGAAGTCGGTTGTGAGCCCGACTATGTAGTGTCACCCGGTACTTACGATCAAAAACACATTGATCGCATAGGGCGATTAAAAAACTGTATTGCCTATGGTCCGGGCATACTCGATTTGGCGCACCAGCCAGATGAATATGTTGGCATAGAAGACATGATTGATTCGGCGAAAGTCATGGCGCAATCGCTTGTGACTTTACTTAAAATTAACGAAGGGAGTTAGATGTGAAAAAAATACAATTATCCCGTGCGATTTTTCTGGCCTTGTTTGTAGCAGGCTCGGCACAAGCGGCTAAAACCGATGTCACCATTGGTATGCAACTTGAGCCACCCAATCTCGATCCCACCGGTGGTGCTGCAGCGGCAATCGATGAGGTCGTTTACGCCAATGTGTATGAAGGGCTTACACGCTTTGGCCCTGATGGCAGTGTGCGACCGGCGTTGGCCAAAACCTGGGAGATCAGTGCAGATGGCATGACCTACACGTTTTCGCTACAAGAAGGTGTGGCGTTTCACAATGGCAGTTCATTCGATGCCGACGATGTTAAATTTTCCATAGACCGAGCTATGGCTGAAGATTCAACTAACGCACAAAAGCAATTGTTTGCCAACATTGAAAGCGTTGAGAATGTTGATGGCGATGTTGTGATCAAGCTCAAAGCTGCTGATGGCAATTTACTGTTTAACCTGGCTTGGGGCGATGCGGTAATTGTAGCGCCTGAGGCGGTTGAGAATTTAGCTACTGCACCTGTTGGAACTGGCCCCTTTCAATTTAAAAACTGGGTGCAAGGTGATCAGGTTGTGTTAGAGAAAAATCCTGATTACTGGGGTGAGCCAGTAAAATTGGATATGGCAACCTTCAAGTTTATTAGTGAACCTACCGCTGCCTTCGCCGCCATGATGGCAGGCGATCTGGATGCGTTTCCAAATTATCCAGCGCCAGAAAACCTGGCGCAACTAGAAGCTGACCCGCGTTTTTCCGTGGTACTCGGTTCTACCGAAGGTGAAACCATTCTGTCTACCAATAACAAACAAGCGCCGCTTGATAATGTACTTGTTCGACAGGCGATTGCGCATGCGATTGATAGAACTGCAATCATTGATGGTGCCATGTACGGTTATGGCACGCCCATCGGTACTCACTTCGCGCCGCACAATCCAGCTTATGTTGATCTAACGGCGAATTCAAACTACGACCCGGAAAAGTCGAAGGCACTATTAAAAGCGGCCGGCTTGCCTGATGGTTTTACAACCACGCTAAAATTACCACCTCCAGCTTATGCGCGTCGTGGCGGTGAGATCATCGCTTCACAACTGCGTGCGGTTGGTATCAATGTAGAAGTGAGTAACCTTGAGTGGGCGCAGTGGATAGAACAGGTATTCAAAGGTAAGGACTTTGGCCTAACCATTGTCTCGCACACAGAGCCAATGGATATCGGTATCTATGCAAAGCCTGATTACTACTTTCAATACGACAATGCAGCCCTGCAAGCTATGATGAAAAGCTTTAACGAAGAAACCGATACAGATAAACGCACCGGTATTTTGCAAGAAGCGCAACAAATCATCAGCGCGGACTACGTAAATGGTTATTTATTTCAGTTAGCAAAAACCGGTGTGGCGAGTTCAAAGCTAAAAGGCTTGTGGCAGAATTCTCCAACGCAGGCGAACGACTTAACTGGTGTGTATTGGGAAGATTAAATTTTGAGTTTTAGTTTGTCATGCGTTTGATCGAATGCTTCACTACTTAATCAAACGCACGTTAATCCTACTGGCCACGTTAATCGTGGCCAGTTTGGTTGTGTTTATAACAATTGAAGTGGTGCCCGGCGATCCCGCGTCTTATATGTTGGGATTGAACGCGCAGGAAGACACGGTGGCTGCATTGCGCGCAGAACTTGGGTTGGATAAATCCAGAGTTGCGCGTTACTTTAGTTGGGTCGGTGGGTTGGTTACAGGCGACTTTGGTACGTCTTACACTTATCGGACCCCGGTGGCCGACATGATTCGCGACCGTATGTGGATATCACTTCCTCTTGCTGTTTTTGCCTTACTCCTGTCGACGCTTATTGCATTTCCAGCCGGTGTGTTCGCAGCAAGCCGTCGTGGCGGCATCACCGATACGACGGTAATGGGCTTAACGCAACTCGGTGTGGCCATACCGAACTTTTGGTTTGCAATGCTACTGGTTTTGTTGTTCGCCATCAAACTTACCTGGTTTTCTGCCGGTGGTTTTGCAGGATGGGATGCAGGCTTCTTCGCCGCCATGAAATCATTGACTCTGCCAGCGATTGCCTTAGCGCTACCACAAGCCTCTATTCTCACCCGTGTAATGCGTTCATCTTTACTGGATGTGATGAATGAAGATTTTATGCGCACCGCCCGCGCAAAAGGTTTAAGTCGTCGCCAAGCGCTTTGGAAGCACGCTCTGCGCAACGCGATGGTGCCTGTATTAACCATTATCGGTTTGCAGTTTTCGTTCTTATTAGCCGGCGCCATCATTATTGAAAACGTGTTCTTTCTACCAGGCTTGGGGCGTTTAATTTTTCAAAGCATTGCCAGTCGCGATCTTATTGTTGTTGAAAGTGTCGTTATGCTGTTGGTGTTAGCCGTTGTGTTAGTCACCTTTGCAGTTGACTTAGCCTACGCGTGGGTTGACCCACGTTTGCGGAGTTCTCGATGAAGCTTCGCAGCCTGTTACCAGGTGCTGTGTTGGTGCTGTTGTTTTTTAGCTCTGCATTAATCTCTTATATATGGACGCCGTTCGATGTCACCTTGATCGATATCAAGTCGCGCTTTCTCGCACCGGATGCAACGCACTGGCTTGGTACGGATCATTTTGGCCGCGATATGTTGTCAATGCTGATGGTGGGTGCGCGCACCTCTATTGCAGTGGCATTTGTTGCGGTTGGTATAGGCATGTTGTTCGGCGTACCCCTAGGTTTGGCTGCCGCTGCGCATCGTGGAAAATTTCTGGATGAAGCGATTATGCGTGGCAATGATTTGGTGTTCGCGTTCCCAGCCTTGCTTATCGCCATTATGATCACAGCCGTTTACGGGCCAGGTGCGTTGAACGCCATTATCGCTATCGGTATATTCAATATTCCCGTGTTTGCAAGGCTCTCACGCGGTGCAGCTTTGAGTTTATGGAAGCGTGATTTTATTCTGGCGGCACGTGCTGCCGGCAAAGGCATAACCAGAATTTCGTTTGAACACATACTGCCTAACATTACTAACTTACTAATCGTACAAGGCACTATTCAGTTCTCGCTCGGTATTCTGGCCGAAGCCGGCTTGTCGTTCGTGGGCTTGGGCGCTCAACCGCCCATACCAAGCTGGGGGCGCATGTTGGCCGATAGTCAAACACTCATTTACACCGAACCTCAACTGGCTTTGTTTCCTGGTTTGGCCATCCTGCTCACTGTGCTTGGCCTGAATCTATTAGGTGATGGTTTACGTGATTGGTTAGATCCGAGGTTGCGTCGTGAACGATAGCCTGTTGCAACTTCAAGACCTTAACGTATCGATTCATGACACGCCGATATTGCTCGATGTGTCCTTGCAAGTGGATGCAGGTTCAGTGCTTGGCATCATTGGCGAGAGTGGGTCGGGTAAGTCAATGACGGCCTTGTCGATTATGCAGCTGCTACCGCATGGCTCTAGCTTATCAGGGCAAATTCGGTTTGATGGTTTGCAAATCGATAGTATCGATGAAGAACAGATGTGCACGATTCGCGGTAACGATATAGGTATGGTGTTCCAAGAACCTATGACGGCGTTAAACCCTGTGCAAAATATCGGTACACAGGTCGCAGAATGTATTGCTTTGCATAAAGCTGTTAGTCGCGCAGAAAGTTTTAAGCAAGCAGCACAGGTGTTGGAGAAAGTCGGATTACCGAATGCGCAGTTTCCGCTAACCCGATACCCACACGAACTCTCAGGCGGTCAGCGCCAACGCGTGGTTATTGCGATTGCCGTGGCCCTTGAGCCAAAGCTACTAATAGCGGACGAGCCAACCACCGCGCTTGATGTCACCACGCAAGAAGAAATCCTACAACTGTTAAAACAATTAGTTGATGAATCCGACATGGCGATGATCCTGATCACGCATGATCTGGCTGTGGTGTCTGAAGTGGCTGACAATATTGTGATCATGCGTGCGGGCAAAGTGCTTGATAGCGGGCCAACAAAAACCATATTCAATGAGCTGAAACATCCCTACACGCGGGCACTGTATGAAGCTTCAAGTCACACACCAGAGCGCGGTGCTGAGATCAAGAAAACATCGGCCTTGGTTGAAATTAACAGCTTAATTTGTGAATACCCCAAAGCACGTAAAACATTCTTTGGTCCGCGCGAGAAGTTTCGTGCCGTTAACGATGTGAGTTTTAAAATTTATGCTGGCGAAAGCGTAGGCTTGGTTGGCGAGAGTGGTTGTGGTAAGTCGACCTTGGCAAAAGCATTACTGGGCTTGTCACCGATTCAAGGTGGGCAGATTCATTTGCACGGCGAGCAACTGCAAGCAGGTGTTGCACTTTCAAGGCGCGTGCGCCGTGAGATGCAAGTGGTGTTTCAAGATCCATACAGTTCGTTCAATCCGCGCCATCGCGTGGGCCGTTTAATCACCGAGCCACTGCATGTGCTGGATAATCAGCCCAGCTCGAAAGAGCGACAGCAACTTATAGAGTCCACCCTTGAAAGCGTGGGCATGTCGGGTGAGGATGCCGATAAATACATTCATGAATTCTCCGGCGGGCAACGACAACGCATCGCGATTGCACGGGCGTTAATAATTCGTCCGGCTTTAATCGTATTGGATGAGGCAGTCTCGGCTTTGGATGTATCAGTACGTGCACAAGTGCTCGACTTGTTGGCCGAGTTAGCCAATACACATGAGCTTGCTTATTTATTTATTTCACACGATCTGTCGGTGGTTCGTAGTATCACCGATCGTGTGTTGGTTATGAAAGACGGCCAGATTGTTGAGCGTGGTGACACCGAACAGGTGTTTGTTGCGCCCGAACACAGTTACACGAAAAAATTACTCGCAGCTGCGCCGCAGCTACCCACATCGAGTGCGCAGGTAATAGGAAGATGAACGATACAGATCAATCGAATAATGTAGATGCACTGCTTGCCAAATTTGGTTTCGACTCAACTCATTGTTTTATTGGTGGTGTTTGGCAGGCCCCATTAGATGGTGAAACACTCCAATTGCTCAATCCATCCACAGCAGAAAACTTGTGTGCCATCGCTCGCGGTAAACCAAGCGACATAGATGCAGCTGTTGCTGCCGCACAAACCGCTATGCAAACCGGTTGGGGCAGAGCAACAGCTTTGCAACGGGGCCGGCTACTGATGCGACTCGGGCAATTGGTGTTAGACCATGTTGAAGAGCTTGCGCAATTAGAAGCATTGGATGTTGGTAAACCGCTAAAACAAGCCCGTGCCGATGCAATCGCATTAGCACGATATTGTGAGTTTTATGCCGGTGCTGCGGATAAAATCCATGGGGAAACTTTGCCTTATCTTGAAGGCTACACCGCCTATACCTTGCGTGAGCCCCACGGTATAACCGGGCATATTGTGCCCTGGAACTACCCAATGCAAATCATCGGCCGATCGGTTGGCGCAGCTTTAGCGATGGGCAATGCTTGTGTTTTAAAACCGGCAGAAGAAGCCTGCCTGACAGCGCTGGCATTTGCCGAGCTTGCGTCTCAAGCAGGTTTGCCGGCAGGAGCTCTAAACGTTGTACCTGGACTAGGTGCAGAGGCAGGCAGTGCATTGAGTTCGCATCCTGGCATTAATCACATCTCTTTCACAGGTTCTGTTGCAACCGGTACGTTGGTTCAGTCCGCCGCATCCGCATCGGTGGTGCCCGTCACCTTAGAGCTTGGTGGAAAATCGGCACAGGTCGTGTTCGATGATGCAGACTTAGATGCAGCTTTACCCTTCTTAGTTAATGCGGGCATTCAGAACGCGGGCCAAACATGTTCAGCATCGTCACGCTTGTTAATTCAACGCGGTGTGTATCAAGCCTTGCTGGAACGATTGGTTGATCGTTATAGCCAATTGCAAGTAGGTAACGCATTGGCCGATCTTGATGTAGGGCCGTTGATTTCTGCCAAACAAAAGGACATTGTGTCGAGCTACATTGATCGTGGAAACGACTTGGAAAAAGTGGCCATGGGCGAACTGCATGAAGGCGCTGGCAACGGGCATTTTGTTCTACCCACTTTGTTTGCAGGCGTACCAAGCGATCATGTATTAGCACAAGAAGAAATATTTGGCCCGGTCCAAGTGGTTATCCCTTTCGATGATGAGGATGAAGCCTTAGCTATAGCCAACGGCACACCTTATGGATTAGTTGCATCTGTTTGGACGAACTCGGGTGCGCGCCAATTTCGTATGGCTAAAGCCTTGCGTGCCGGGCAAGTGTTTATCAACAACTACGGTGCCGGCGGCGGTGTTGAATTACCCTTTGGTGGTGTGGGTAAATCAGGTCACGGGCGCGAGAAAGGCTTCGAAGCTTTGTATGGTTTTTCCACATTAAAAACCGTTGCAGTTTCACACGGTTAATAGAGCGCGCTATGAAACCAGGCAAACACAACCTCATCACTGACGTGCCTGGTCTGCAAGTTGGTAATGCACACGATACCAAGATCAACACAGGCGTAACCGTTCTAACCAGCGACACGCCTTTTCTTGCCAGTGTTGATGTCATGGGTGGTGCACCAGGCACACGCGAAACTGATTGTTTGGCCCCTGAAAACTTAGTCAACGATATCGATGCCATTGTGTTATCCGGCGGTTCTGCATTCGGTCTGGATGCCGCATCCGGCGTTACTGATGCATTAGCGCAAACTGGCAGAGGCTTTCCCGTCGGCCCAATGACCGTGCCGATCGTGCCTGCCGCCATTATTTTTGATTTAATCAATGGTGGTGATAAACAATGGTCGAACAATCCTTATAACCAGCTTGGTCGCGAAGCTCTGCAACACAGCCAAACAGACTTTGAGTTGGGTACAGCAGGTGCTGGAACTGGCGCAACAACCGCGAACCTAAAAGGTGGGCTGGGGTCAGCATCTGTGGTTTTACCAAGTGGACACACCGTTGGCGCTTTGGTGGTGGTAAACCCGCACGGAAGTGTTGTGGCACCTGAATCAGCTCAATTCTGGGCAGCGCCGTTTGAAGTTGAAAATGAATTTGGAGGTTTGGGTGTGTGTACAAAGTCCAACCCGCTATACAACCCAAAAAATGAAAAATTCGAAGCCTTTAATGCAAAGGCCAATACCACCATTGGCATCGTCGCCACCGATGCGGTGTTGGATAAAGCGCAAGCCAAACGGTTTGCGGTTGCAGCACAAGACGGTTTGGCCAGAGCCATTGTTCCATCGCATACCCTGTTTGATGGTGATTTGATTTTCGGCGTTTCTACTCGGCAACAAACTATTCCGGAAGAAAAAAACACAGAAACACAAATGGCTTTAGGCCATGCGGCATCCATTTGCATGGCAAGGGCTATTGCACGCGGTGTGTTCTTGGCGCGCAGCGGCACAAACGATACACTGCCGTGTTGGCACAGCGTGCACGCCACCGATCAATAAACGCGATATATTAAAAAGAGTACAAAGCAATGAGCAAAGTAACCGTAGCCCTGGATGAAATTGAATCTACGGCTAAACAAGCCCTGGTCAAGCATGGTGCTGCAGATTGGGTAGCGGTTGAGGTGGCAAAAGCTATTCGTAAAGCAGAAGCGACTGGCAATCTGATATGCGGATTGTACTACCTTGAAAGCTATTGCAAGCAATTGGTCTCCGGCCGTGTCAAAGGTGATGTTCAACCGGTGGTCACGATGCCAAAAACAGCCTCGGTAAAAGTAGATGCAGGGTTTGGATTTGCGCAAGCGGCATTTGCGAAAGGTTTAGGCAAAGCGATAGAGGTGATAAAAGACACTGGCACGTGCTCGCTGGCTATTTGCCATGCACACACTTGCACATCTCTTGGTTACTTTACTGAACAAATCGCTGAAGCAGGATTACTCGGTATTGGTTTTACCAATGCCTCAGCCGTTGTGTCACCACCGGGTGGTTCAAAAGCGGTGATTGGCACTAACCCGATCGCAATGTCCGTACCGGCAAAAAAAGGCGGTGTGGCTTTTCAATTTGATCAAAGTACCAGTGCGGTTGCCCTGGGTAAAATCACCATGGCAGCATCAGCAAAAGAAGATATTCCGCTTGGCTGGGCAGTTGATGCCGACGGAAACCCAACAACCGATCCACAAGCCGCACTTAAAGGCTCATTGGTGTCAACCGGTGGTTATAAAGGCTATGGTTTTGGCTTGATGGCTGAAGTGTTGGCAGCGGCGGTAACGGGCAGTGTGAACTCTTTGGATGTTAAAGGTTTAAAAGTACCGGAAGGCGCGCCGCATGATCTGGGTCAGTTTTATTTTCTTATCGACCCCGAATCGGTGTCGGGCGATGCGTTCTGGGATCGATTAGCCACGCTCTCGAATGCGGTCGATGCCCAAGAAGGTGCAAGGCTGCCCGGCGCCAACCGAAACTTGCCAAATGAAGTTGATCTGGGTGAAGAGATTTGGGCCTTAAGCCAATCTCTGGCGAACTGAGTTATCGGTTGCGAACAACCCGAACAGGGTAGAAGCTAACGCCGCTTCTATCCAGCGACAAAGCACCCGGGTAGCCGCGTTGAGCGGCGATTGAATACCAGCGCAGCGCATCGCTCAAAGCGTCGTTCGCCGCCGCCGGGGCAAAAGTCAGCATTTGTGCTTCCTCGGCGAAATCGCTGCCAAGTTCTACTTGGGCCAGGCGCTCGCCCTGTTTGGCCAATGCATTGAGTTCTTGCCGCGAGGCTTTTCTTAAGGCTTTTTGCTCTTGTTTGACCTGCTTTTTCAGCTCTCTTTGGCTCATTCCAGCCACGTTGGCGCTAGGCCCGTCAATGATTCCGGCGTTGTCACCGTGATCTGTGGCAAGCGCAACATTACCAATCGTAATGCCTACAAGCAATAAAATGCATGTTGTTGCCTGCCGTGTAAGGCCAAGAATTCGCGCCAGCGCGCTGTGTGTACGATTATTCATGCGCATAGTGTAGGGCTAAATGTTTGCCATGTTGGGAATAGACGCTTTAATTTTCAAAATTTTTGTGTGACTCAGTGCGTACATTTGTACGGAAATTGCAATTTATCAGGGTATTACGCACGCCGCGAAAAGTGCAAAACCCTAGATGAGAAAAGCGCAATGTTAGAAAAAGTTTTAGCCTGGTGCGGAAATGCTCTGTTAGCGGGTGTTTTGATCTTACTGTCGTCTCCTAATATGGTCCTTGCTCAGTCGGTTACGACGGACGAAAACGTCGAGCAGGAGGGTCGTATTGTGGTGCCGCTAACCGGGACCGCAACAACCAAATCGATCAATGGTTTGCAGGTATTGCCACCCTCATTCGACACAGGTGTGGTGGAAATTGGCGAAACGCGCACCCAAAGCGTAACGCTTAGGCACACCGGCGAAAATGACGCTGCTCCCATCGAAATTACCTCTGCCACCTTGTTTGGAAAAAGCGTTGCTGATTACTACACCGACTTTGTTGGTTTCGTCACCTTGTATCCAGGCGAAGCGGTTGACTTCGACATTGTTTTCACGCCAACGGTACCAGGCACTAAATCGGCTGGCCTTCGCTTCGACGTAGAAGGCGCTACATCACCGCATGTACTTTTATTTAATGGTTGGTCGCGCTACCCGTTAACCAGTGATCTTGGTGTTAATACCGATAAGCTTCTTTTCGGTCAAGTGATTCAAGGCAAGAACTCAACAAAACAATTAAAGCTGACCAATCTCGGTGAGCCAGAAGCACCAGTTATAAATATCTCAAACATCGCGCTCAGCGGCGATACGCCTCAAGCGTTTAATGTGCAGTTCAATCCTGTGCAGATCGCACCGGGTCAGTCGATTGATGTCCCCGTTGTTATGAGCGGTGCCAATCTTGGATTTAAGGCTGCCAATGTGGTGATTAGCCACGACGGTAATAACCCAGCTGTAGAAACCAGCTTTGATGGCAGTGTTGTACAGCCCACCAACATCCCGGTTAATTTTGGCAAGAGCGCATTGAATAATGCCACCATTGAACGTGGTACTTCTTTGCAATTTGGCCCTGATGGCAAATTGTATGTTGCGGAGATGAGTGGAATCATAAAAGTGTATACCGTGCTTAGAAACGGTAAGAACAACTACACAGCGAATTTGCTTGAAACGATTACGTCAATTAAAAACACACCGAACCACGATGATGACGGGTCGCCAAATCCTGGCATTCAGGATCGATTGCTAACGGGATTATATGTTGGTGGTACGGCGGCTAATCCTGTTATCTATGCAGCCTCTAGCGACCCTCGGCAAGCAGCGGGCCCATCAGGTACGGATGCAAACTTGGATACTAATTCAGGCATATTGCACAAGCTCACCAAAAACGGTGGTGGCTGGAACAAGCAAGACTTAGTGCGTGGCCTGCCACGTTCTGAAGAAAATCACATCGCCAACGGTTTGCTGATGTATGGCAATAAAATTCTCATAAACCTGGGCGGTCATACCAACATGGGCGTGCCTTCAAACAACTTTGCTGAATTACCAGAGTATGCACTCAGTGCAGCGATACTTGAAATTGATGTTAACGCCATTGGTAACGGTACCCACGACCTACCTACATTGGATGATGAAACACGATCTGGTGCGAACGACAGCAACGACCCATTCGGTGGCAACGACGGTAAGAACCAGGCCATGCTTATGCAAACTGGCCCAGTTAAAATATTTGCCACAGGTTTTCGCAATGCCTACGACATTACGCTCACTGAAAATGGCAAGTTGTATGTTTTTGATAACGGACCTAACCCGGGTTGGGGCGGAACGCCTGGTGGTAATTGCGCGAATAGCATTGATAACGGCGGTGTGCATACTTGGGATAACTTACACCTTGTTAGTAAGAACTACTATGCGGGTCATCCAAACCCAACACGAGGTAACAAGAACAATACGTTTAACGATTCTAATCCGCAGTCACCCATAGAGGGGCCTGCGAATCCAGTTGAATGTACCTATAAAAATCCAGGTGCAGGTGATGGTGCGCTTACAACGATTCAAGCCTCTTCTAATGGTTTGGATGAATATACCGCCAGTAACTTCGCCGGTTCCATGAAGAACAATTTATTAGTTGCAAGCTTTAATAAGTCTATTTACCGACTCGAACTCAACAATGCAGGTACCGCTGTGACGTCGAAGTCTCAGTTAGTTACAGGCTTAGGCTCTGTGCCGTTGGATTTAACTGTTCATGGTGATGGCGATGCTTACCCTGGCACCATTTGGGTGGTGGATAATCTTGAGAACAGCATCACAGTTCTAGAACCTTCGGATTACTAGTCTCATTTTTTACCCTCTGGCACTCCGCTCGTGGTGCCACGACACTAAAACTTTTAGGCTTACAAGCCGCTAAATAGCTGACGTGGTCGAAAAGCCTGAGTCGGTTTTTTTGCCTTTTATCCATCCACTTTGTCGTTGTTTTTTAAAGGCACGTGGGCGCAGGCGGTACTTTTTTCATGAATGGAATTGCTCACCAGAAATCACAGTCACATCGTAAGCGCGCAGCTTTGTTCGCCGTGCTCGGTCTTGCCAGTGTAGTGTTGACGGCTTGTGGTGGTGGCGGTGGCGAAACAACCACTGAAATTCAAATTCTTCCGAGTGTGCGCGGATTGATCCCACAGATTAATCAAGCCGACGCTAAATTTGAAAGTGCCCACTATTCTGGAAACGGAATTTGCGCATCTTGCCATACCGATGCAGCAACCGGTGAATTGGCAACCATGACAGTTCAGGATGATTCAGGGATTCGTGATGTATCGTTTGGCCCGGCTTGGGAAACCAGCTTGATGGCTAACGCAACACGCGACCCATACTGGCACGCGGT
>CALHOU010000170.1 GCA_938035945.1 uncultured Granulosicoccaceae bacterium | reverse complement strand
GAAATTAAAGCGTCTAAGCTAAGCCCATTCCATTAAAGTAGGTGTTTAGTTGGCTTAATAGCTCTGTTATCTCTGGTCTATCGCGAGCCTGCATAGTTGTCCAAAGTCCGACATTTCTTTCATCTAATTCGATGTCAAGGTCAACTGGTGCAATTCTAAAACGTTCTTGATAAACACCGAGTTGACGAAAAGGCAAAACGCAACACGCATTTGACTTCTCTAACATTCTAAAAATCATGTTTACATCACCTGTGTTTTCTATTGCAGGAATCACATTATGCAAGCCCAGTAAATCCAATGTTTCACGTGTGGTGCCGAACAAACCAGAGGTTTCACCAATGGCTATCCATTCATGTTGTGCAAGCGAATGTGCTGTAACGTTTGTTTTGTCTGCGATAGGATCATCCTCGCCAACAAATACAGATAGGCGATCTTGAAATAGCAATTCACGATGCAGGGTTTCTTCGGTTCGATTCAGCTCGTACGGAATAATGGCTACATCTAATGAATCATTATTTAATCGATCAACCAATTTAGCCGCTGTCTCACAGATCACTTTGAATCTGAAATTGGTTCTATGCTTCAGTGATTGCGCGAAAAAGTCGCCCATGATAGTTGCCGCCAACATGGGACCGACACCAATACGAATCTCACCAGATAATCCGTGCTTCCAGTGTTGAATGGCTGAGCGGGCACGGTCAGAGTGGCGCATGATTTCGCGGCCCTCATCAGCCAGCTTTTTACCAATCTCGGTTGCCGTTACGCCGTACCTTCCGCGCCTCAACACCGCGCCACCGATTCTGTCTTCAATGATTTTCACAGTGCGCGACAAGGTCGGTTGAGTAACGTTGAGTTTCTGCGCTGCTTTCGTCACCGAACCGAGCTCGATGATCACAGCAAGTTGAATCAGGTATTTCGCATCCATCAGATATAGATAAATTCTATGTTAGGTGCCGTTTTATGAATTTTACATATTGTTAGATCTGATGCAAGCTACGGAAAAGACTGGGGGATTCGATCATAGCCACCAATAACTCCACCCTTAAAGTGACCCTGCTAGGGACGGGCATTCCCAACCCGGATATCAATGCCTTTGGCACGTCAACCTTGATCGAAGCTGGCGACCAGCGCGTTATGATCGATTGTGGCCGCGGTACCGTTATTCGTATGGCTCAAGCCGGTTTTCCACTTGGCTTTACCGACACACTGATCTTGTCGCACTACCATTCAGATCACTACGCTGGCATCTTCGATTTGCTAATGACTGGCACTATTCAACAACCATTTTCAAATCGCGGTGGGCCTCTTCACGTATACGGACCACCTGGCGTTGACGACATTGCCGAAGGTGCATGGTTAGCCACTCGGCCCGATCGTGATATCAGAGTTGCCGACAGTGAAATCGACCCTGAGCACATGCGGATAGTGCCTCATGTGTATGTAGAAGAGGGTGTGGTGTTTAATAAAGGTGGCTTGAAAATAATAGCGATAGCGGTCGATCATGGTGAGTATATAAAACCAGCCTATGCTTTCAGAGTCGAATATGAAGGCCGCGTTTTCGTACACAGCCATGACACACGTTATAACGAAAACCTCATCCAACAGGCGCAAGGTGCTGATGTCTTTGTGCATGAAGTTGCAGCAGCAAAACCCTCCACATTAGAAAATTACCCCAGAGTGAAGGTTGCTATCGATCATCACGCATCTCCTGCAGAAGTTGGGCAAGTGTTCGCTCAGACCAAACCAAAACTTGCCATGTTGACGCACGTGGTGTTACTTCCGCCTGATCCAATGCCGATCAGCCATGTAACAGCCGAAATTGCTGAAGAATATGATGGCACAGTCCTAGTGGCAGAGGATCTTATGAGCATTGAGATTGGTCGCAATATCACCGTGATACCGCATCATCATGGTGGCCGAGGCCATAGCATTATTGATCGAACGTAGACAGAGACTTAACTTATGCAAAGTGAAAACAAAATGCCGGAATACGCCAACTTAGAAGAAAAACTCAATGCCCATGGTGGTGTGTTATCGCTTATGCGATCTTCCAATCTTGGTTCCGTCATTTTTCCCGGTATACCACCGGAGTTTACGAATTGGCGTGACGAACAACGCGCTTGGAAAGAGTCGGTTGTGTTGTTCGAACAATCGTTTCATATGACTGAGCTGCATATAAAAGGAGCGGATGCGAAGGCATTTGTATCGGATTTTGCAACCAATAGATTCAGCGACCTCACCCCAATGCGCGCCAAGCAACTGGTGATGGTTGATTCCACGGGGCATTTAATTTCTGATTGTATTGTGTTTTGTGAAGCAGATGATTTTCTACGGGTTGTTGGGCCGCCAACCGCCAGTAATTGGTTGCAATACAACGCAAGTAAAACGCATTACAAAATTGAAGTTACGCGTAATGAAAACATGATCGTGCCGAGAGAGAGTCGCGATGTGTTTCGTTTTCAACTCCAAGGTCCAAATGCCTTGCCTTTGCTTCAGGAAATTGTTGAGGGCACACTACCAGACATCAAATTTTTTCACATTGGTGAATTTAAGATAGCCGGGCAAACCGTTCGTGCCTTGCGTCATGGCATGGCGGGCCGACCAGGGTTTGAGATTTATGGACCGTGGGATTCTCAATATGCCGTAAGGGCGCGAGTCGAGGCGGCGGGAGTTTCATTTGACCTGCGTAAGGCAGGTTCAATAACCTATCCAACAGCTGCGCAAGAATCGGGTTGGATGCCTAGGCCATTTCCAGCCATATTTCAAAGCCCGGAAATGCTGGGCTTTCGACAATGGCTTCCCGCAAATACTTTTGAAGGTGTCAGTTCCTTGGGTGGAAGCTTTGTGTCAAATGACATTAGTGACTATCAGGTTGAACCTTTCGAGCTGGGGTATGGATCTTTGGTTCGCTTTGACCACGATTTTCTCGGACGCGAGGCGCTTGAAAGGCGAGGAGACAAGGCACGCACAAAAGTCACGCTTGAATGGAACAACGAAGATGTATTTCGAGTCATGCGGCAGTCGGTTGGCAACGATGGGCCTCGCACTAAATTCATTGCACTACCAGTGCCGATGTACGCAACATTTGAATATGATCAGGTTCTGCTAAAAGGTAAGCCCATCGGTATTTCGCAATGGAGTTGTTATTCTTCAAACGCGGGTTCTGTGTTATCAACTGCGCTCATAGACAACGATCAAGTCACTATGGGTCAAGAAGTAACTCTAATGTGGGGTGAACCGAACTCACAACGTAGAACGGTGGAGGCGCATGAGCTTGTGGGCATAAGGGCGAAAATTGCGCCAGTACCTTACTTTGAAAAGACAATAAAAAAAGACTGAGCAAGTAATAGAAACATTTGTAATTTACAAATACTAATCGAAACGCGGTACTCACAATCAATTGAGGAGTTTTCAATGAGATCACTAATTGCTTTTAGCCTTGCAACTGCTTTATTCAGTTCTGTGCATGCGGCAGAAAATTTAACTGCAGAAACGGGGCCTCCGGGTGGGTCAATCCATTTGGCTCTGTTGCATTTAGCCGAAGTCGCTGCTGAGAATGACATTGCGAACATTCAAGTTGCTGCAAGTCAGACGTTGACCAACTCTGTACAAAATGTAGCTGAGGGCAAAACAGACATTGCCGGAGCTCCCTACATACTGCCTTTTCTACTTTCTGCCGGTCGAGGCCCATATTCTAAGTTAGGCGCCGAAACAGGCGCTGAGCTGGCCAGTAATCTTCGCGCACTCTATCCCTATACCATTGGCGTATTTGCACTGTATGCCTACGATTCAAAAGGATTGAAAGGTTGGAACGATCTTGAGGGTAAGAAAATCTACAATGGTCCACCGCGTGGTGCCGCACTGAGCAATGCGCGTTCCATTATTCAATTGGCCACAGGCTTACAAGACGGCTCGGGCTATCAAGGTGTGCAAGCGAATTGGGGGCAGGCTGTAAAGACGATAACAGATGGGTCAGCCGACGCGATATTGTTACCCGTGCTATTTCCTGATAATCGCATCACGCAAGCTTTGGCTTCTGGCAATATCACCGTATGGTCAACACCAAAAGATAAGTTTGAATCAGAAGCGTTTCAAAAGTATTTGAATGCGCCGGGTTCAGCGCCTTATACCATTCCAACGGTTGATGCGAGGTTAGGCCAAGGCGTAACCGTGCTTAGTGAAGACAGTACTTTCAGAGGTCTTGCAACAATTGGCGGAGATGTAGTTAACAAAAGCATGTCTTTTGATATTGCCAAAGCACTTACCAAAGCGCATATCGACACACTGGAGCAACTCAGAATCAAAGCGCCGTTTGCGCAACAAGCTGGATACGGCATTGTGGATGTAAAGAAGTCTGGTATGTGTGGTCCCAATCCACTTAAGTATCACGCTGGTGCGGTAGCCGCATGGGAAGAAGCGGGCTACGTAATTGACGACTGTGCAAAGCCATAGCGCACTAAACGTGACATGCGAGAAGAGATGCGAAGCAAGCCGATGGTGATCATGTCTACCTCGCCAGGCCCATACGGTGCGGCGAACGTGTTAAAGACTGCGATCGACTCGGCCAGCTTCTTTGCCGCCGATATACGCGGTAGTCTTTCGGTACCTAACTTTTTCGATACCTTTGATAGTGACAATGGGCAGCTGACAGATTCTGAGCTGGCGGCGGAGCTTAGAAAGCAGTTGGCAAAGCTTGCATAGGCTATATGTTCAAATGTGAAAATCGTCTGAATTAATTGGCGCTGCCTCTCGGGGCGTGCCAATTTTTTAATATGTAAATAATCCGAACAGTAAAATTCATTTATCCCATCTTATCAAACAAGGATTTGTTGGCCATGATGTGCATAGTCGATTTCAATGATCGATAACATCGGGAATTTAGAACGGGGAAAACATGAGATCTTATAAACTATACGCCGTGTTGCTCAGTGCGGCACTGGTGCTTTCAGCTTGCAGCAGCAACGATGACAATGACGATACGACAGTCCAAATTGGCCCTCTTACCGAAGGTGTGGACATTACGCTAAGAAATACGCTTGAAGAAGGTGGGCCAGAAGGTTCGTTTCCAGCACTTTTTGGGTTGGCTGATGATAGCTACGATGAAATGGCTACGCTGTCATTTTCGGCATCGGAATTTCCAACAGCATTGGCGCAAGCCGGAACACCTGTCGGCGATATTAGCGGGCTCTACGACATTGATATCACTCAAAACAGTATCGCTTTCACTTTACTGCCAACAGCCGCTGATCCGTTTTGGGTAAATATCTTTGGGGAATTTCCGGCAGGTAAATTTGATCGATATTATTTGACTTTTGCCGAACCGCACAATATCTCCAGCGCCACAAGCACGAATAGCTCCGTACGATTAAGAATTGATTCTGCCAACGTTGCAGTTGTTGAGATATCTGAAGGTTATGACATGAACCCAGGCGCTGCATTTTCACTTAGTTTGGAGTGAATTTAATAACAAGAATTCACCGGTCGGCCATGGCGGCGGCAAGCGCACCTGGGTGCGCTTGCATTCCAAAACGCCCATCTGGTGGCACAGATAAGCGTAAACCCACACCTTCAGACAACAAGGTTTCCACAATCAGTAAGCCATGCTCGTGTGGCAAGTCGGTTCTGGTTACTAACAAGTATTCACCATCATCTATTAGCACCTGTAGATCCAGAGGTCCATATTCTTCAAAGGGTGATAAACCCTTGAACATAGACTTTGCATCACTGTGGGACAACACGGCAACTTTAGCCTGATCTGTTTTTAACAAGCTGGCCATACGCACTTTATTTCTAGCGCGACTGACAACGGCCTTTGATTTGGGTAAGTGCTCTGCCAATAGGGCAACCCACTTATCGGCTATGGCATCACCGACCAAGTCACTACGTGTTGTTAACACTTGTAAATGCCTTACTCTATAGGCATCCCATTGTGCGTACGGAGTATGCGAATGGACAGTGCTGAATGGCTGTAATAGTGAGAATAGTAGTAGCGCACGAGCCGGTCTGGCAAACCATGCTACCTGACCGGCATTTTTCGTTAGTGTGTTTCTACCCAATTTGAATTCTCACATTTACGATTATCGTGTCCTATTCATCAAATATTTCTAGCGGGCAAATCGTGGACACAACATAGTTGGGTACATCCACGACATTACCTATGCGCAGATCACAGGCAACACTCATAACGACAAAGGATTGCTCACGACTGAGGCCTTTGGTTGCTTGTAGCCAATCAAGCATTTGCAGTAAAGAGTTACGTGCTGCAAGAGTAATGTCGTTGCTCAGTTGCGATAAAGGTTTAATTTTCTCGCTATCAAGGTACGTCCACTGCGGTGGTATTTCACCTGCTTCTTTAAATGGAAAACCAACGGTTGCGTGAAATCTATCCGGCTCCAGTGCTTTTATTTGCGCCCCGCCTTCAAAGTGAGGTTGTTTGATAAGAGAACCCATGCCCTTACGAATCGAGGTTTTAACGGTGACAACAGCGCCAGTCTCTATCGCAGTACCGGCGACTTCTCCATCGCCTTGCGCATAGTGCACATCGCCAATAAAGAGACCACATCCATCGATATAGCAGGGCAGTAATAAAGTTGTGCCAACAACCATTTGTTGTACATCCATATTTCCGCCATTCTCTCTAGGCGGAATGGTACGCAGGCATTTGTCTTTATGGCTGCCATTGGGCCCGCAGACGTCAGCTGGTCTTGCGCCAGTGGGCTCAGGTGGTAAGGCCACCCCACCTGCCGCGGCAAGCTCAGTTTCGCGTTTTAACCACTTTTCCACTTCTGGCTCACCTGGTAACACACCCACACTTCCCATAAATGCATTATTGGGAATGCGCACACCGGGTACTTCTGCCGACACAGCTTCTAAATTGTTTAATGCCCAGTTAGCTACAAAGGGCTCGGGGAAAAGATCAGGTAGAAAACCGAAACCTGGAATCAATGTGGTGTAGCCGTACTCATCAGGGATTATGTCGATTAACTGAATAGCGAGCACGTCACCGCGTTCGGCACCTTCAATAAAAATTGGACCCGTCATGGGGTGAATAAGATTCAGATCTATTGCTAATACGTCTTTCGGTTCTGAATCGATGGTTAAATTAGAGTCGAGTGCGTCGCGAGTATGGACAACGATTAGGTCACCGGGATTGGCTCGGGCGACGGGTTGTATAGCCGGATGATATCGATTAAAGCAATGCGGGTCTTGCTCGCAATGCTCACCAGCTTTTTTAACTTCTACTATGGTTTGTGTTTTGACGTCTGTAGTGTCAGACCAGGTTGCAGAAGAGTATAAAAGGGTACTAAGCGTGATTGCCAATAACTTGGTACAGCGCGAGAGGTGTTGATTTTGTTTCATTGTTGAGCTCCGTAGAGGAAGCCAAGCAAGCGCTACATAGTGGCAAGTTGGCCTGTGGAAACGATCAATTACTGAATCGATTGGACCCGCTTATTGTTAATGCACATAGCCGGATCTTCAACTGACACTACTAAATCTGTTTTTTGTATGCACGAAATAATGTGCGGATTGTGCATTTAATTTTGATGGTTGCCCCATTGAGTACCACTTATCAGCTTTGGAGTATGATCTCGCTTATCTGTAGGTATGAGATTGCCCGGAGTCACCAGCTATGCACTTGTGTTTAGACCCCAACTTGCTCATTCCTTAAAACCGTACATAATATCGTCTTCAGGATCTTGCCAATCATCGCTTTCTTGCATATCTAGAAGACTGCGTTTCTTCGACTTGTTACGCTTAGTTTTCGTTTTCGTGCTTTTTTCAATAGACGCTAAGAAATCAAATTCATCTGATGACTCGTCGGAATCAATAAAATCGTCGATATCTACGAGTTCGTCGTCTATGTCATTAGAAGCATTTCGTCCCCGGCCCATATCTTTCTCTTCACTGTATTCTTATAAACGTTCCAAAATTGCTGCCTGTATTATTACTGGCGGTGGTGAGCGATATTTTGTACAATATTCTCTTAATGTCAAGATACTTAATGCCAAAATAAATGCCAAAAAATGAGTTAGTTCGGACTATTTCAGAATTTGAAAGCGCCTGGGCCCACGAGCGCCCT
>CALHOU010000169.1 GCA_938035945.1 uncultured Granulosicoccaceae bacterium | reverse complement strand
GCTCGCCGATGTGTGGGTATTCGAGCCATCTGCAGCAATTGATCAGCGCTTCGACGATAACTACACCATTAACCCCGAACAACCTGATAAAACCATTGCTACACGAATCGTCGGCACATTAGGTCTTAGCCGAGAAGCACCGTCAGCCAAATTCACCGGCCTTTTACGGGTGGATGGATTGATCACTGAAAGTGAATCAAGAGAAGGTGGCTTGCAATCTAACCAAGTTGCTTTTTTAAGTTCTCAGTTTACCCAGGCACGTTCTGAATACGGCATTGGTCTTAACTACAAACGGGATACACCGAGTCGTGATATCTCGGCAGATATCACCGACATATCATCGGTTGCCGCAGACACGGGCGGCAGTGTTACCCAAGATTCCAACGTGGCCAGGCAACGCTTAGTGGTGTCGCCAAATTTTCGTTACAACCTAACGCGGCGAACCGTTTTTGAATCAGAGCTCTCTTACACCGCGGTAAAACACGCTTTGCCTTCAGCACAAGACGCACTAGAGACGCAGTGTCAGCTAACTGACTGCGAACGGCCAGAGTCTGGCCCGCTAACCATTGAAAACACCGGCTTCTTTACCGTGTTCGATGAATTGGATGATTTTCAAGAGGCCGCGTTAGATATTGGAGTTAAAACCAAGTTATCACCGATTACCACCTTGTCTTTCTTTGCAGGTTATAGCGACTATGTTGCGCAGACTGAACCTGATTCGCGAGTGCAGTTTCAGTTTGAGGAAACCATCCAAGACCCGCAAAATAAAGATATTCGTCGTAAGCCAAAGCGTGAAACACGATCGAATACCATGAAGTTCAGAGTTGGCTACGATCGTGCCGTGACCCCGACTTTGAGTTTAGGTGTGCAAGTGGGTGTATACAGTAACGAGACCGATGCACGGGACTTACTCCGCATTACCGATAACGCCAATTTGGCGTCACCAGAAGTTCAGCAAGCCGAGATCGACATGAAAGTGACGAAAAGCAGCGGCTATTTGGCCAATATCACCGCCACTAAAAACACCGGCGTTACGCGCTACAGTGCAAAATTCGGGGTTGACATATTACCTAGCGATATTGGCTCGCAAGTTGAATCATTAGAGGCAGTGGGTGACTTATTTCATCAGGTAGGACCGCTACTCGACTTCACGTTCAGAGTGCGAGCTTACGAGCCAGATGCGTTTAACGCCGATGAGGAAGATAAATTCGCTCGTCGCTTTTTAAGCCTTGAGCCAAAGTTAATTTGGCGATTTAGCCGGGCGTGGACGGTTGCTGGCTCGTATCGCTACCGTCGGCAAAAAAGTCAGACCGCTACTCGATCGGCAGAAAGCAACGCCTTGTTGTTTTCGCTTAAATATACCCCGCCCTCAGCGATACGTGACGCGGAGTTGGCGAAGTAGGGTAGACGTATAAGGAGAGAACAATGCAAGCGGTCATACTTGCAGGTGGGCTAGGCACTCGGCTGGCTGAAGAAACATCGTTACGCCCCAAGCCCATGGTCGAAATTGGTGGACGCCCGATCTTGTGGCACATCATGAAAATCTACTCCAATCATGGTATTAACGACTTTGTGATCTGCTGTGGTTACCGTGGCGATGTCATCAAAGAATATTTCGCGAACTATTTATTACGCACGGCCGATGTCACCATCGACCTACGCAAGAACGAAGTTGAAGTACACCACACAGCGGCTGAAGACTGGCGCGTTACATTAATTGATACCGGCCCTGATACTGGCACCGGTGGTCGCTTGCGACGGGTAAGAGATTATATTAACGATGGTACTTTTGCGTTCACCTATGGCGATGGTGTGAGTAACGTAGATGTTACTAAAACACTTGAATACCACCGAAAACAGAAAACACTGGCAACGCTAACGGCTGTGCAACCGCCAGGGCGCTTCGGTGCGTTTAAATTAAATGATAACTCTGGACATATCACAAGCTTTCGTGAAAAGCCGGTCGGTGATGGCGCTTGGATTAACGGTGGGTTTTTCTTGTTAGAGCCTGCGGCCATTGATTACGTTACAGACGATGCATTGTTCTGGGAGCAGTCTCCGCTGGAAAAGCTGGCTGACGATCGTCAACTCTCTGCCTATAAGCATCATGGCTTCTGGGCTGCTATGGATACGTTGCGCGATAAGCAAGTATTAGAGGAGATGTGGAATTCTGGTAATGCCCCATGGAAGACCTGGAGCTCATGAAGTTCCAATCAACCCCCTTAGAAGGGCTGTTCCTTATTGAGCCTGAACCTCGTGCAGATGATCGTGGTTTTTTTGCCCGCGTGTTTTGCGTTGAAGAATTTGCCAGACATGGTTTATGCACGAGTTGGCTACAAGCGAATATTGCGCAGAGTAAATCAAAAGGCATAACACGCGGTATGCATTATCAGCACAGCCCGCATGCGGAGAACAAGCTCGTTCGTTGCACCAAGGGCTCTGTGTTTGATGCAGTTATTGATATGCGTCCAGATTCAAACACATTCAAACAATGGTTTGGTGCTGAACTGAGTGAATCAAATCAAACAATGCTATACGTGCCGGAGGGTTTTGCGCACGGTTATCAAGTGCTCGAAGATGAGACTCAGTTGCACTATATGGTGTCGGCTTTGTATGCCCCGCAATCTGAAGCTGGTGTGCGTTGGGACGACCCAGCCGTTGGCATTGATTGGCCTATAAAAGAGGCTGTGCAATTGTCCGACAAAGACGAACAGTGGTCACTGCTCGTCTGATTCTGCTATTTCGGTTTTGGCTTCTTTTTCGTCTTGTGTGTCTGGCGCATCGCTAAGGCCTGCAGCTTCAAGCTCAGCCGTTTTCTTTGCCAGTAGCTCATCCCAAGGCATGGGTATGTAGTCAAGAATCTCGTTTTGGCTTTTACTGTACAGCACTAAGCCTTTAGAGTAACGAGCCTTGAAATGATGCACTTCAATGTCTGCTTCATCGTAACCGCCTTTCTTCATGGCTTTGGCTATGTATTCGTCAGCGCCGGTTAACTCCAAATCTTCTTTCGATTTTGCTCGAACCGATAAAGTTTCAGCGTGCTTGGGAGAGAGTTTTTCAAATAGGTCTAAGCGTTCGTGAGATTCAGGGTAGCCTTTTAACAAATTAGAAACATATTCGCCAAATTTTCCTGGAGCTGGTTCTGGCGTTAGTAAAATGGCTGGATACGAATCGTCAATGGCCTTAATGTTTTGCGGTGTTAGTTCTAAGTCAATGAGTTCCTGTGAAGCAGCTATTGCTGAATCTGCCGACAAGGTTGTAAAGTTTCGATCAGCAAACACCACGGCCACGGTCCGTTGTTGATGCGTTGCGTAAAATCCGTAAGCCAGTGCTGCGAGCTGAAATGCAGCCACACACGACATATCAAACACCAG
>CALHOU010000168.1 GCA_938035945.1 uncultured Granulosicoccaceae bacterium | reverse complement strand
CCACGACCCACGTTTTCCAGAAGTGCTCTTGAAATTCGTCAAAAGTAAATAAGTCGATAGGCTTCCCTTTAGCTGTTCTATACGCTCCACTCTGAAACCAGCTCGTTGTGACTATCATTCCCTTATTCGCGCCAGTGTCTTTCATATCGTTAACCAAAGCAGACACTTTCTGTCGATCTATTGGATTAGTCATTGAGTAATTCTTGCACTCAACGTGGTAGGTGACGACAGACTCGTTACGCCGGTCAATAGCCCACACATCAACCTCGATTACGCCATCATCCCCTCGGCTGGTCGCAGGTGCTCTGTACTTAACAATTGCAGTGCAGCCAATGTCATCGAATATGTTTCCTACCCAGTCTTCCAGTTTTTGCCATTCGGGAGGCTTCGTTGAATAAATCATAGCTGGTTAAGACCTATAGTCTGGTACTTGTCATTACCCATGCATTACCCCAAAGCCAAAACGCAAAAAGCCCGAAAACGACGGGCTAATAACTTATTGTTTTTACAAGGGATATATGGTGGCTACACCTAGATTCGAACTAGGGACCCCAACATTATGAGTGTTGTGCTCTAACCAACTGAGCTATGTAGCCGCCGATGTGGACTGCGTATTTTCCCGCTATTCGCACACAGTGTCAAGCTGCGGGGGGCTAAGTTCGTGATTTTGCGCTGATTTTTTGTACGCTTTTCGCCACCAACTACACATTGAACCGGAAGTGCACGACATCGCCTTCCTGTAGCAAGTACTCCTTACCTTCCAAGCGCCATTTTCCAGCATCTTTGGCACCGGCCTCTCCGCCGTTTTCGATGTAGTCGTTATAGCCAACCACTTCGGCGCGGATAAAGCCTTTTTCAAAGTCAGTGTGGATTTTACCGGCACCGTTCGGGGCGGTAGCCCCTACTCTTACTGTCCAGGCGCGCACTTCCTTCTCGCCAGCGGTAAAGAAGGTTTGTAAATCGAGCAAGCTATAACCTGCGCGAATAACGCGGTTTAGCCCAGGCTCGGTTAAGTTCATCTCTGATAAAAAGTCTGCTTTCTCTTCATCTTCCAGCTGAACAATTTCAGCCTCTATCGCCGCGCACACTGGAACCACTTGCGCTTGCTCTTCATTTGCTCGTGCTTCCAAGGCTTCAAGTAGTGGGTTGTTTTCAAAACCTTCTTCATCGACATTCGCAATGTACATGGCAGGTTTTACCGTCAACAAATGATAGTGCTTCAGCCATGCCCGTTCTTGCTCTGTGCACTCCACGGTTCGTGCAGGTTTGCCATCGCCCAGTGTTGCATGCACACGTTCCATAAAGGCTTTCTCGGCAATCGCGTCTTTGTTCGATGACTTTGCCAATTTGGATATGCGCGTTATCGCTTTCTCCATTGCATCAACATCGGCTAGCAGCAATTCGGTGTTGATGGTTTCAACATCGTCCATGGGATCAACTTTACCGGACACGTGAATTACGTCATCGTTTTGAAAACAACGCACAACGTGCGCGATGGCATCGGTTTCGCGAATGTTGGCTAAAAATTTATTGCCCAAACCTTCACCCGTTGAGGCACCGGCAACCAAACCTGCAATGTCTACAAACTCCATCGTCGTTGGCAGAATTTTTTCAGGCGATACGATCCCAGCCAACGCATCAAGGCGTGGGTCTGGTACCGGCACAATACCCACGTTGGGCTCGATCGTGCAAAACGGGTAGTTCTCCGCCGCTATCTCGGCTTTGGTTAGCGCGTTGAACAAAGTGGATTTACCCACGTTTGGTAAGCCAACAATGGCGCATTTAAAACCCATTATTCTGAACCGTCCGGTTTGTGACTGTGTAAGTTCTTGGTAGCAACGTTAATGTCGCCATCAATTAAAGTGTTTGATTCACGCATGGCCAAATACAATGCGTCATCAATTAATTTTTGGTGTTCGGCACTTGCACGTTTTAATACGTAACCCGATACGGCCGACTTATGCCCAGGATGGCCAATGCCAATACGCAAACGCCAAAAGTCTTTTGTGCCAGTGCGCGCAACAATATCCCTAAGTCCGTTGTGACCACCGTGCCCTCCACCGTTCTTTATACGAATATGTCCCGGTGGTAAGTCCAACTCATCGTGAGCCACTAAAACCTTTTTCATATCTATCTTATAAAAACGTGCGATGGCAGCAACACCCTGCCCGCTGTTGTTCATATAGTTATACGGTTTTAGCAAGTGAAGCGCCCGGCCATTGATAGTGGCTTTGGCATGTAGCGAAAATGATTTTTTATCGGCCGAAAATGTAGCGCCCAAATCGCGCGCCAATTCATCAAGGTACCAAAAGCCAGCGTTGTGACGCTGGTTTTCATGTTCGCTGCCTGGATTGCCAAGCCCAACGATCATGTCAAATTGAACGGGTTCACCTGGCACGAGTTGCTACCTTAAGCACGGGGTTGGAACATGTGCCGGCAATCGCGGCCGGCACATGCGTTACTACAAAACTAAAAAAGAATCGATGTAGAGAACTGATTAGTCGTCGTCTTTATTCTCATCGGCGCCTTCAGCTGGCTCAGCGGCAGCGGCCACTTCAGCCGCTTCTGCTGCTGCTTCGTCTTCTTCTTCAAGTGTCTTACGTGATGCTATTACTGATGCAACCGCACGGTCAGAATCATCATCGCCTTCGATAAGATCGGTAAGGCGAACACCTTCAGGTAGTTTCAAGTCAGACAAGTGAATCGAGTCACCGATCTTCAGATCTGTCATGTCAATTTCAATATTGTCTGGAATATGACGTGGCAAACAAGCGATCGCAACTTCTGATTCGTTGTGCGTGATCATGCCGCCTTCGGTTTTAACGCCGTAGCATGCTTCTTCGTTAAGGAAGTTCAGTGCAACCGTAAGCGTAAGCTCAGCACCGGCAACAACACGCTGAAAATCCAAGTGCAGGATTTGCTGTTTGTATGGGTGGCGTTGTACGTCACGTAGAACGGAACGAACCGGTTCTTTTCCGTCAACACTGACCATCAATAGGTTTGAATAGAACTGATCATTCTGAAGGTACTTGAGTACCTCGTTGTGCTTTAGATTGATCGGCTGTGGATCTTCATCGGCTCCATAAAGGATACCGGGTACCAGATTTTCACGACGCAGGCGGCGGCTCGCACCTTTTCCTAAAACGCTGCGCGACGTGGCCTGGACATTAATATCGTCTGACATGTCGTTTGCTCCTGAAAAATGGGCCACGCTGGGAATCAGCACAGTCCCTCTTTGCTCGCGACCAAGCAAAGCCGACGGATTATAGCTTTATCCGACGCCCACAACAACCACAAACCGTGCAAAAAGCACGGTTCTGGGGGTAGATTCAGATATAGGCTGACGCGGGTGCGCCTAGTCCATGTAAACCGAGCTAACCGATTCATCTTCGTGAATGCGGCGTATGGTCTCACCGAGCAAATCGGCAACGGAAAGCTGGCGAATGACTTTGCAGTTTTGTGCAGCTTCTGATAGTGGAATAGTATCTGTTACCACCAGTTCGTCGAGCTGCGAGGCCTCTAAATTACCGATCGCGGGCCCGGATAAAACAGGGTGTGTAGCCAAGGCCACCACTTTAGTAGCGCCATGCTCTTTGAGTGCTTCGGCGGCTTTACACAGGGTGCCAGCGGTATCAACCATATCATCGATAATCACGCAGGTACGGCCTTTCACATCGCCAATGATGTGCATCACCTGAGCTTGATTTGCCTGTGGGCGACGTTTGTCGATGATGGCCAAATCGCTGTCATCGAGCTGTTTCGCAACAGCACGTGCCCGAACTACACCACCCACATCAGGAGACACCACGATTAAATTCGGGTATTTGTTGCGCCAGATATCGAGCAGAAGCAATGGCGAGCCATAGACATTATCCACTGGGATATCGAAAAAGCCTTGAATCTGTTCAGCGTGCAAATCAACCGTTAATACGCGATCAACACCTGCCACGCTGAGCATATTCGCCACTAGCTTGGCCGTGATAGGCACCCTCGCTGAACGCACGCGACGATCTTGGCGTGCATAGCCATAGTATGGAATAACCGCAGTGATTCGATCGGCAGAGGCACGGCGCATGGCATCAACCATGACCAGCAAATCCATCAAATTGTCGTTGGTCGGGTTGCACGTTGGCTGCACGATAAAAACATCGCCACCACGCACATTTTCCAGAATTTCGACCGAGGTTTCGCCATCGCTAAAGCGCGACATCGATGCCTTACCGATGGGCTGTTGCAGATAGGCGGCAATGTTCTGAGTTAAAACAGGATTGGCGTTTCCGCCGAAGATCATCAGTTTGCGATCGTTCATTTGATGTACAGGCTTGTGTTGGCTGGGCCGGGAGGATTCGAACCTCCGAATGCCGGGATCAAAACCCGGTGCCTTAACCGCTTGGCGACGGCCCAATTGATTTTCAGTGCATGCACTGACCTGTTACTACTTTATTGCGCACAGCCTTGTACTAAATGCTGACTTCTATTAAAAGCTCTTTTCTACTAAAAGTTCAATTCTACTAAAAGCTTACTTCTAACCTTAGACAAAGCCTTCCAATTTGCTTGCCAAACTAACTACAAAATCATGTTACTCAACATCATTTTTCTCGGTTGGTAAAACCGAGACGGGGATTTTAACCGGAAAAGTCGTACAGTGGGGAGGCATTGTGCCCTTTTACGACATATCCTGTCATCGAATCCGGCAATTTCTCGTTCAGAGACTGTGCTTCCTCCTCTGTTTCACACTCGGTGAACACACAGCTGCCAGTGCCACTCATTTTTGGACGGGTTTTGCGATTATTTTGCGCCAGCCATTCTAGCGCTGCCCTGACTTGCGGATAGCGAGCCGTAACAATACGCTCGAACACGTTGGTAGTTCTGCCATCCATGAAGTCACGAATCGTGATTGGGCTGGTATTGCGCGTAAGTTCTGGCAGATTAAATAAGGCCGCGGTGGAGACCTGTACTTGTGGATTGACCACTAAATACCAGGGCTCTTTAGGCGCAACCGGCGTTAGCTTATCGCCGATGCCTTCTGCCCAACTGGCTTGGCCATATACAAACACAGGCACATCCGCGCTCACTGACACACCAATCTCGGCCAGTTCTTTAATGCTTAAACCCAAGCGCCAGAATTCATTTAACGCAACTAAGGTTGTTGCGGCATCCGAGCTACCACCACCAAGGCCACCCCCTGTTGGGATGGATTTTGTAAGTGTGATATCGGCACCGGAGCGCGTGCCGGACTGGGCTTGCAATGCACGAGCTGCTTTGATCACCAGATTCTCTTCCGGTGGCACTTCATTGAACTCTGATATTAATTGGACATCGTTATCTTCGCGCACAGCAAACTGCAGCACATCGCACAAGTCGATAAACTGATAGACAGTTTGCAATGTGTGGTAGCCATCACTTCGGCGACCTGTCACGTGCAGAAAAAGATTGATTTTGGCCGGGGCCAACCAGTTTGTTGTCAAGTACTTACTACCTGCTTAAATGTCTCTAGGGCGCTATCTTAACGGCCAGCGACTTTATATCCAAATCGAATTTCGAGACTCCGGAGAGTTTCACAAGGGATTGTTCAAAAATTCACATATTGCCGAATCCGGATACCCGTGATTCGGCGGTGTCAGCACCGATATATTGACCAAACTAACGGTTGGGCACTTTCAACCGGCCGCCTGGTTTTGCCTGTTTGGCCGCTGTGTCGGTCTCGGATAGCTGCTTACTCCACTCCTTTAGTACGAGGCGCACGGTATATGGACCACCGTTGGCGAGAATAGTGGCAGGCACGTAGGTGTTTTCGAAGGTGGTGTACTTGAGTACTTTGGCACGCCATCGGGTGTTTTGGCCATCGATATAGTCCATCGACCGCAACCGGCCCTGTTCATCGTATTTAACCGACTGGGCTTGGTTACCAGGCAATCCTCTTATCCACAACGACATTTGCTCAATTGGAACAGCCACATCCAGCCCCAATGCCTGTTGCATTAGCCGAGACGCAGAAGACCCGGATACCGGTGCAGCGCTGCCGTTTTGCACCATCGCCTGACCATTTTTTTGCGCTACTCTGACTGAACTTAGCCCGGCCGGCAATTGCACGAGAATGTCGAAGTCTTCAGCCATCTGTTGCCACTCAATGCGTGTGCTTATCGATTCCTCATCGGTCCACACTCCCAAGCCACCGGTGACGCGAAAAGCATTCAAGACTTGCAAAGCCTGTTGTTGGCTTGCAGGGTCGGTGGTTATTTGGGGCGACGGCGTTACACACGCTGCAAGCATGAACAGCGGCAACACTAAAACGAGACGTGAAAACATTATTGCGTGAGTCTTTCTACTGTGTTGAGTAACTTATCGTGGTCTGGAGATTTTAGCAGTGCTTTATCCCAAATCGAACGCGCGGTTTTTTTATCGCCGGTCACCCAATACACTTCACCCAAGTGCGCTGCAATTTCACCATCAGGCAATAGTTCATAGGCTTGTTCTAATAAACGAATCGCAGCTTCACTATCACCTTGACGAAACCTAAGCCAACCCAAGCTATCCATAATAGCCGGGTCATCCGGCCGTAGCGCGATGGCTTTCTCCAAATGCTTTTCAGCTTCATCAAGTCGTTGATTATCGTCTGCTAAAAAGTAGCCTAAAGCATTTAGCGCGCTGGCGTTTTCGGGCTCAGCCACGATGAGTTTATTTAAATCTGACATCAAGGTAACAGAGTCGCCGGTTCTGTCCGATGCCAATGCACGGGCATATAAGAGCTCGCCGTTCAATGGGTATTTTTCCAGCCCCGCGGTTAAAACATCAACGGCATCGGTATCTCTGCCTGCATCTTGTAGCATGCGACTTTCAGTGGTTATTAACATCGGTCGCATGGCCGGATCGGGCAACAAAGGTGATAGAGAACGAACGCGCTCAATACCGATATCAAGTTGACCAGAGGCGGCATACAACTCAGCCGAGCGCAATTGTGAAGACAAATACAGTTCACCTTCGCCAACACTTTCATAGTGTTTAATTGCGTCGGTAAAGGCTTGCTGTTGATCATCGATACGGGCTAAATAATAATGCGCCTGATCGCGATGGTCGGTGGTTTCTAGTAAGGCTTCCAAATAACGTTTGGCCGCATCGGTTCGTTTTGAATCTAATGCGAGTAGACCAATCGATAGTAATACATCGCTGTTATGGGATGCGTTTTCGAACAAGTATTCAAGTTCTGCGCTGGCATCATCGTAACGTCCAACACCTGCAAGCAGGCGCGCATAGCCTATACGTAAACTTAAATTATCGACATCTTTTTCAAGGGCCGCTTTTATATCATCCAGCCCTTCTGCCGGTTTGCCCTGCTCGCTTAAAATTTGCGCCTTCATTAATAATGCGTCGCCATGTTCAGCGTTTACTGCCAAAGCTTGATCAACCGCCAGCAGTGCTGCGTCCCGATCGTTTTGTTGCAGCTGGAAGCGCGCCACACCCATGTGGGATTCTACTTCTTCAGGGAAGCGAGTTTGCAAGCCTTTCAAAGTGGCGAGCGCTGCGGGGCGATCTTGTTCCCGCGACAACAAAATGTAGATATCGGTTAGCACCACACCTCGATCTTCAGCGGACTCAACCAGACGCGCAAATTGATCCAAGGCTGCGCCTTCGGGTTGATCGGACCGCATCAGAATTTGCGCTAGCAGCTCACGTGCCTCGCTTGAATCAGGGTCCAGTTCAAGCCAACGATCGGCCCCCTCTTGAGCCAGTTCCCATTGCTGCCCCCAGACGGCCAACTTGGTTGCGCGTTCAGCCACGCGCACATCAGTGGTGCGTTTGGCGGCGCGTAAGTACCCCTCAGTGGCGACGTCCAGGTAACCTCGGCGCCCCGCAAGCTCAGCGATCATCAGCTCGTACATTAGCTGACCACGCTCGTCGTTTAATTCAGGGAGGGTTGTTGTCTCTTGGGCAACTGCCTGATTTGCGACCATCGGACCAGTTGCGCAACCGATCAATATGGCGGGTAAGAACATCCCTGGCAGCATTTTCGTGTACCGGGCAAGCCGGCTCGCAGACTGTGTGGAAATGCTCGTTTTAATCCTACTCATGCCCTCTCCAAGGAAAGAATTCGTACCGCTTCACCTGCAGTATTACGCACACCGCGTGCCTTCGTCACGAAAAATCCGCGCCATATGTAGTGTAGCTGGCGCTGTGAACTCGGCGCGTGTCTATTTAGACGGAAAAATGCCAACTTTTGTTAGAATTACACTGTTATGTCACTCCTCGCCCTAGGCCTCAATCACAACACCGCTCCGATAGCCATCAGAGAACGTGCGGTAATCGATGAAAATAACCTCGAGAAGGCCCTGCACAACCTCAAAAAAGTCGAGCAAGTGAAAGAGGCTGCGATTGTGTCGACCTGCAATCGCACTGAAATTTACTGCGGCATGCACGGTGACGATGCAGAACCCGTCTCCAGCTGGATGCACGAATTTCTAGACATGTCGGATGATCAATTCCTGCCACATCTGTTCGCCCACAAAGACCAAAGTGCGGTGCATCACCTAATGCGTGTGTGCAGTGGTTTGGATTCGTTGGTACTGGGTGAACCGCAGATTCTGGGCCAGATAAAGCAAGCCTATCGAGATGCAAACAACATCGGCACCGTAGGTACTGAGTTATCACAGTTGTTTCAAAGTGCATTCTCGGTGGCAAAGCAAGTACGCACCGATACCGCCATTGGCAGTAGTCCGGTGTCGGTGGCGTTTGCCGCAGTGACTTTGGCCAAACAAATTTTTGCCGACTTTAGCGAACACAAAGCGTTGATGATTGGCGCTGGTGATACCACCACCCTTGCAAGCCAACATTTGCAAACCAGTGGCATTGCGCACATCACCATTGCCAATCGAACATTGGCTCGCGCTCAAACCTTGGCAAAATCAGTCAATGGCCAGGCAATCGAACTAAGCCAACTGTCCGATGCTTTGGCCCACGCCGATATCATCATCAGTTCAACCGGTGCCCCATTGCCGATATTAGGCAAAGGCGCTATTGAAGCCGCCATGCGCACTCGACGATATCGTCCACTGTTAATTGTTGATATAGCAGTGCCACGTGATGTTGAGCCACAAGTGGGAGATATTGACGGCGTGTTTCTATACACGGTCGATGATCTAAACAACGTGGTGGATGAAGGTCGTAAGAACCGCATGGCCGCTGCAGAACAAGCCGAAGAAATTGTGCAACATCAAGTTGAACTGTTTATGCGCAGGCTTCGTGCATTGGGTGCTAACGACACGATTCGTCAATACCGGGATCAGGTGCAACAAACGCAGAGCATCTTGCTTGAGAAAAGCCGCAAGCAACTACTCAATGGGCAGGATCCTGAAACTGTGCTAGAACAATTTGCACACGCGTTTGGAAATAAACTGATGCATGCTCCTACCAAACAAATGCGCGACGCCGCTGAACATGGCGACAACGAACTGCTTAACGCAGCCAAAACACTTTTCGATTTAGACAATCCTGATAAATGAAAGCGTCGATACAAGCCCGATTAGAAAGCGTTTCTGAACGTCACGAAGAAATAGCTGCCCTGCTTGGCGAACCAGACACGATCAACGATCAGGATAAGTTTCGTGAACTCTCGCGAGAGTACTCGCAGCTCGAACCGATTGTTACCGCCTTTTCCAACTATCGCAGCACGAACGAGAATTTAGAAAATGCGCGCGAGATGGAAAAAGACAGCGACCCCGACATGCGCGAGATGGCCGCTGAAGAATTACCTGAGCTTTTAAAAAATTTAGAATCTTTAGAAGCAGAACTACAAACGCTGTTACTACCACGCGACCCACGTGATGAATACAACGCCTTTTTAGAAATTCGCGCAGGCACCGGTGGTGATGAAGCGGCGATCTTTGCAGGCGACTTATTGCGAATGTACTTACGCTTCGCAGAGCTCAAAGGTTGGCGTAGCGAAATCATCACCGAACGCCCTGGTGATCATGGTGGTTATAAAGAAGTGGTTTGCCGACTCACTGGCAACAGTGTGTTCTCGCAATTAAAATTCGAATCTGGCGCTCACCGTGTACAACGCGTACCTGAAACCGAATCGCAAGGCCGAGTGCACACCTCTGCTGCAACTGTTGCGATCCTGCCCGAAGTTGATCAGGTTGGTGAGATAGACATCAATCCAGCAGATTTAAAAGTCGATACGTTTCGTGCATCCGGCGCCGGTGGACAGCACGTTAACAAAACGGATTCAGCCATTCGCATAACCCACGAACCATCAGGCATTGTAGTGGAATGCCAAGATGAGCGAAGTCAGCATAAAAACCGCGCTAAAGCTATGGCTTTGTTGCAAGCGCGTATGTTGGATATTGAAGTGAGTAAACAACAACACGAAGAGTCTGAATCACGCCGCTTGCAAGTGGGTTCTGGCGACCGTTCAGAACGCATCCGTACCTACAACTTTCCACAAGGTCGTATGACCGATCATCGCATTAATCTAACACTCTACAAACTTGAAGAGATCATGGCTGGCGCGTTATCAGAAGTCATTGATCCGTTGATTGCGGAACACCAGGCGCAGTTATTAGCAGAATTCGGCGATTAGTTCACTGGTTTGGACATCCCAAACTCAATGCAAATTGCACAATGGATAAAACACGCAAGCCTTGAACTTCAAGCATTCGACTCGGCCAGACTCGACGCTGAGCTATTGCTTTGTTTCGTACTCAGAATTGATCGTGCAAAAGTATATGCATGGCCGGAAAAGGAAATCGGCGTTTCGCAATTAAACGTACTCAATGCGCTTTTGCTCAAACGAAAACTCGGACAGCCGATTGCGTACTTAATCGGGCAACGCGAATTTTGGTCTCTCGAGTTTGATGTTTGCAAAGATGTATTAGTGCCCCGCCCCGATACTGAACTGATAGTAGAGTTGGCCTTGCAAGCTCTGCCACGAAGACATACCTTACCCATCATTGATGCCGGCACAGGATCAGGTGCGATAGCCACTGCACTGAGCTATCAGTGGCACACAGACAATAACGAAGCGCCGCTTGACATAACAGCAACCGATTTGAGTATGGCTGCGTTAACGCTTGCAAAGCAAAACGCACATAAGCACAATCAATCATCGATACAGTTCGCTCGCTCTAATTGGTTGAGCGCATTTAGCGATAACACTTTTGGCATGATCATTAGCAACCCGCCCTACCTGGCCAAAGACGATTCGCACTTAAGCAACAACACCTTGAAACACGAGCCCATAGGCGCATTAGTTAGCGGTGATGATGGACTCGATGCCATTCGCTCTATCGTGGATGATGCCCTGCGCGCAGGTGTACCTGGGTGCCTGGTACTGCTTGAACATGGCGCAACACAAGGCGCTGCCGTGCAAGCATTGATGCAGCAGGCGCGCTACAACAACATCCAAACTCACCAAGACATTGCTGGTTTAGATCGTGTTACTTGCGGTTATTGCCCGTAATTTGACTATGGTTAAAGTACCAACACGAATTTAACTGCCATGAGCCACTCACATTTAAGCAACTCGTTCGCTGCCATTGACTTAGGCTCTAATAGCTTTCACATGGTAATTGCCGAACCCGAAGGTAGTTCCATCCGTATTATCGATAGCCTACGCGTGCCGGTGCGCTTGGGCGCCGGGCTTGATGAAAACAAGAAACTAAAAAAACAAACACGTATGCTGGCCTTAGATGCACTTGGCCAATTTGCACAACGCTTACGCGGTGTTCCTCTTCGCCAAGTTCGTGTTGTTGGCACAAACACGTTGCGCCGCGCACGTAACTCAGCAGATTTCATGCACGAAGCCCATAGCATTTTGGGCAAGCCAATCGAGATCATCTCTGGCCGAGAAGAGGCGCGACTTATTTTCTCCGCTGTATCGCACACCGCACCGGACCCCGACACACAACGATTGGTTATTGATATTGGTGGTGGCAGTACGGAACTGGTTATCGGAAAAGGATACAAACCACAATTGTTAGAAAGCATGCACATGGGGTGTGTGAGTTACACCACCAAGTTCTTTAACGATAAAAAGGTGCGTTCAGCTGACATCAAAAAAGCCTCGGTCGAGGCGCAAGTGGAATTATCTCCGATCAAACGTGCCTATACCGAAGCTGGCTGGACGGAAGCCACCGGTTGCTCAGGCACCATTAAAGCAATCTCGCGCATTGTTGAAGAACTGGGCATTAGCGATGGCACGATCACCAACGATGCTTTGCGCTCATTAATCGCAGCCATTGATAAAGCAGGCAGTATTGAAAAACTTGAATTGCAATCGATAAGCTCTGATCGCAGCGCGGTTATTTGTGGTGGCCTTGCCGTGCTGCATGCCTTGATGAAAACCTTAAAAATTAAGAGCCTTGGCGCCAGCCAGGTAGCGCTACGTGAAGGGCTTATATTCGACATGGTAGGTAAGGCTGAGCATATCGATATTCAAAGCCAAACTCTGCTGAACCTGATAAATCGATACGATATCGACGCGCAACAATCACAGCGTGTGGAAAATGCCGTCACGCAGTTTTTTGGCCAAGTGCAAACAGCATGGGATTTAGACGAAGACACCGACCTGGCACAATTAATTTGGGCTGCAAAACTGCATGAATTAGGCAAAGCCGTAGCCCACACGCAATACCACAAGCACGGTGAATACATTATTGGCCATTCAGATCTGATTGGTTTTTCATTGGCTGAGCAAAAGATACTCGCGCTACTGGTGCGCTACCATCGACGCAAAATTAATGTGGAAGCGTTTGACCCATTTAGAAAGACAGAGAAACTACGCGTGCTGCGGCTACTTGCCCTACTGCGTTTAGCGGTATTAATTCACCGGGGCCGACACACGACCAACCTTGATCGATTTAAGTTAAAAGTGAAAGAAGACCAATTAACGGTTACAGTGGATCAAGAATGGCTAGAAGAAAACCCGCTGACCAGCGCCGAACTGCAAGCTGAGTCCGATCGATTGCTGTTAATTAATTTCAAACTTAAAACGCTTGGTGGCTAACTTGGTGGCTAACCTGGCGGCAAACCCGCATCATGGCGTTCGATCAATGCTTGCTGCGCGCTAAACGGCTTTTTATTCTTGGCCTGTAAGCGTTTGTATTGTCCGTCGCTTTGCAGCTCCCAGCAATACTGATTATCTTTAAAGTAGATATCCAAACACTCATGCTTTATGCGTGTTTTGGCATCCCCCTCAACCGGCACGGCAATTTCTACGCGGTTAAAGAAATTACGTGGCATCCAATCAGCGCTGCTCATGTAAAGCTGCGCATCATCACCCGCACCAAAGCAAAACACACGGGAGTGCTCCAGAAAACGTCCTAATACGGAAATTACACGGATGTTTTCAGACAAACCTTCAACCCCTGCTTTGAGCATGCATACACCGCGGATAAGTAACTGCACTTTTACACCGGCACGCGATGCTCGGTATAGCGCATCAATTACGCCTGCATCCACCAAGGAGTTCATGCGCGCAGTAACACAGGCTTTACCGCCCTTTTCTGCAATCGCAATTTGTTGTTCGATTTTTTCGATGATAAAGCTGTGTAAGGAAAACGGCGCTTGGATCAATTCTTTTAAGTTTAAGGTTTGACCAAGACCGGTTAATTGGGTGAATATTTTCTGCACATCGTTAGTGATACGTTTTTGGCAGGTCAGCATACTGATGTCGGTGTACAAACGAGCCGTGGTGGCATGATAGTTACCCGTGCCCACGTGTGCGTACTTAACCAACTTGGACTTTTCACGACGAACTACCAACAACATTTTAGCGTGAGTTTTAAAACCAACAACACCATAGACCACCTGGATGCCCGCCTCTTGTAAGCGCGTGGCCAGATTGATATTCGCTTCCTCATCAAAGCGTGCGCGTAGCTCAATCACAACCGTTACGTCTTTGCCGGCACGCGATGCATCCATTAAATAACGAACAAAGGCCGAATCATGCCCGGTTCTGTACAAAGTTTGTTTTATCGCCAATACGTCGGGGTCGATTGATGCCTGTCGCACTAGCTCCAGAATCGGATTGTAGGATTCATAGGGATGGTGAAATATCACCGGTGAGCGCATGGAAATATGTTCAAAAATATCCACATCAACATTAAACGCCGGAGCAATACTTGGTGTAAACGCGGGAAACTTTAATTCGGGTTTATCAATTTGATCGGGAATCGCCACCAAGCGATTCAGGTTTACCGGACCATTAACTCTGTAGACGTCTTCATCACCAAGGCTAAATTGGCGTTGCAGGTATCGAACGATACGAGCCGGGCAATTAGCCGCCACTTCCAATCGCACGGCTTGACCAAAATTGCGTTGCAGCAATTCACTTTGCAGCGCGCGACGAAGGTTAGCAACCTCTTCTTCAGATACGTACAATTCGCTGTTGCGTGTGACCTTAAATTGATACACACCAGCGGCCTGCATACCACTAAACAGCGAGCCCATTTGTGAATGCATAATCGAGCTTAAAAACACAAAGCCATGTTGCGAGCCACATATTTCTGCCGGTACCGGTATCACACGCGGTAGCGAACGCGGAGCACGGACTAAGGCAAATCCAGACTCACGACCAAAGGCATCAACGCCTTGCAAATCAACAATAAAATTTAGACTTTTATTGGTCAGTCGTGGAAACGGATGCGCAGGGTCTAAACCTAGCGGACTCAAAACCGGTGCAATGTTGGAATTAAAATATTCCTTAACCCAGGCACTGACCTTTTCATCCCAAGTGCCACGCACTAAAAACTTTATATCTTGCGCCGCCAGTGCTGGTAGTAGTACATCGTTGAGCAACTCGTATTGCTTCACTACAAACTGATGTGCAGCCGTTGTAATCGCGTTGAGTTCTTGCTGCGGCGAATAACCATCAATACCGGCAGCTTCCACACCGCCCATAATTTTTTGTTTTATACCAGCAACCCGAACTTCGAAAAATTCATCCAGGTTACTACTGGATATACACAGGTAACGCAGACGCTCAAGCAATGGAATGCTCGGGTCATCAGCCAGCGCCAATACGCGCTCGTTAAACGCAAGAAAACTTAACTCCCGATTGGATAGATCCTGAGACAACATGCTCAACTGCTTTGTTGATCTTTTATTCGACATGCAAACTGCCTAGCTTGACCCTTTTTAGGCGACAGTTAGATGACACGGGCGTGACAGTTACTCGACGCATAGGGTGTTTCGGTTCACGGATTTATTCGGATTCAACATAATATGCAATTGAGAGCCCTACTCGCCACCCGTACGCTCTTGCGCCACCAAGCTTGGGAAAAACGCGTTGAAAGCGGCCAAAATTTGCTCTTCGTGTTGGCGCGCTACCGCCGCACCCTGTGCCATCGGCGTAAACCGTTCAGAACGTTTCGATAGACGCTCTAGTGTGGTTTCAACACCTGAATAATGCAAATTCCCAAGCAAGATATTCTCTCGTTGCAGAAAATCTGAGAAGCGTTGCAAATCAGTGGGTAACAAATGTCGCAAGCCATTCAGTGCATCGTGTACTGAATCCACGTGCTCTTCGAGCGACATGTCGCTGTACTGACTCCAGTCGCGCGCCACATAATGATCGAACACGACATCGGTGATGATGCCGGCAAAGCGCCGTTGCGGCGGTTTGAATACCGACAGACACTCGCGCACCGCCGGATGCTGATCAGTATATGAATCGATTCTTCGATGACGGTGAATACCTTCCTGGATACCTTCTGGGAAGGCCGACAAATCGCCACCGCGAACAAAGTCGCCACAAAATTGTCCAACGATACGCTCAGGATTTCCCTGAGCAAACAGTGTATGAGCAAGAAAATTCACTTAAAAACGTTAAGCCCGTGGTTGTTCGACTACCACTATACCCGCTATGCTGCACAGATGAACACACACCAGAAAGATCGTTACAGTCGCCACCTGACTTTGCCTGCCATCGGCGAGCAAGGCCAGCAAAGATTACTCGACAGCCACGTGCTAATTGTAGGCTTGGGCGGACTAGGCTCACCGGCAGCACTATACCTGGCCGCGGCTGGGGTTGGCAAAATGAGCTTTGCTGACTTTGATACGGTTGAAGTATCGAATCTGCAACGACAAGTCGCGCATACCACGGCGCGTGTTGGAGAGTTAAAAACACATTCGGCACGAACCGCTGCATTAGAAATCAATCCAGACATTGAAATCGATGTTATCGACTACGCACTCGAAGCAGAAGAACTCGAAGAGCTGATACCACAATGTTCCGCGGTGTTAGATTGCAGTGATAACTTCCCCACGCGTTTTGCAGTTAACGCACAATGCGTTAAACATAAGGTGCCGTTAATCACGGGTGCAGCGATTCGTTTCGATGGGCAAATCACCGTCGTACGATCAGACAAACCCGACTCGCCGTGTTACCGATGCCTCTACACAGAAGGTTCGGAAACGGCCGAAACCTGCGCGCAAACCGGCATTCTTGGGCCTGTTGTTGGATTGATTGGCTGCTTACAGGCGCTCGAAACAATCAAAGTGCTTTGCGATATCGGCGATGACCTGAGCGGTCGCCTAGTATTGTTTGATGGGCTGGGACTTGAGTTCAATGAAATTCGATTAAAGAAAAGCCCAGACTGCCCTGTGTGTTCAGCCAACGGTTAATCTTGCCTGTTGACGATCAGTGTTGTGTGTTTGAGTCTCCAGCATCGCCAAGGTACCCTTTGAACAAGGCCGCCACATCAACCGCATCGTAGTCGTAGTTCGCATCACAAAATTCACAGGCAATGCTAACGCTGCCTTGCTCTTCTACGATGTCCTGCACTTCGGCTTCTCCTAAGCCAATTAACATGTTGTCTGTGCGCTCCTTAGAACAACTGCATACAAACGATAAGGTGCTCGATTCAAACAAGCGTACTTGTTCCTCATGATAAAGGCGATGCAACAATGTTTGCATATCAGTGGTCAGTAGCTCTTGTTCGGTGATCGTATCGGCCAGTGCGGTTGCGCGCGACCATCCATCATCATCATCATTGACTTGTTCCGAAGGTGGTAACGCTTGCAATAGTAAGCCTGAGACGGCCGAGTCCGACACAGCAAAATACACTTGTGTTTTTAACTGCTCGCTTACGGCGAAGTAATGTTTGATCGAATCAGCCAAAGAATCACCCTCTAAAGGCACAATGCCTTGGTAGGGCTCAGCACCTTGTTCACTTTCAATTGTGATGATCATGCGCGCATCGGCGCCAAACGCTTTGTGCGGAACCGTTGACTCGGGTTCGTTTTTCCAACGTGCCAAACCGCGCATATTGCCATCGTTAGTCACCTGCACCACTAAAAGATGCACATCACCATCACCGCGTACCTGCATAGTCAGTTTGCCATCAAACTTAATGGTGCCCGCCAACAATGCAGACGCTGCAAATGCCTCCCCAAGCAAGGTCGACACATTTTGTGGGTAGTGCGTGCGCGCTCGCGCATCTGCCCAACAACGATCAAGATGAACCAGTTGGCCGCGTACGTCGCAGGTTTCGATTAAAAAACGAGATCTCAAATCAGATTGCATTGCTTGTATATCGTCTGTAGATGTAGCTGCCCAATAGCGGAGTTAAATACATGGGTATTTGATAACACGCTATGAACAATAAAAAGGGTTGATAGGCACTGGCAGGCAGTGCCGTTAAAAATATCGCCACGGCTCTGTTACCTGTCATGACCCCAAACACTATGGGCAATTTCATACAGAACAAGTGGTTTAGGCCAAGCCCAATAAACTGATATGCAAAATTGACCACAAACGCCCAGAACAAAGTGGTTGCCAACAGTGCCGGAGCATCCCAGGCTGTGTGAATCGCCGCCATCAGCCCCAACACAATAAAGGCAAGCAAAAATGCCGCTGCACCATCTAACCAGCCTCTTTGTGCTTGGCTATAGGGTGCCAGTATATATCGGCGCAATAGCTTGGCGGTTGCATAGGTACCCAACACAACCAAGCTTAGCATCAGCGCAGTACGGATTAACATCTCATGCGATGAATGCAATGGCAGCATGGCTAACACTGGAAATGCCGTGATCGGCAAGGCAAGCGTTGATAAGATCAATAAGCGAATGGCTGCCGCACCATTGCCGCCGAGCATCATGACAATACTGGGCCCACCGGTTATGCACGATGCCGCCCCGACGAGAGTTATCGGCACTTGCCATTGCACGGGGACGCTTAGTGCTCGCATAAAAAGCAAAATAGCGATCGGTAAAACAAGCTGCATGCAGAGCAACAACAGCACGCTGCGTTTTAAATCAGCAAACCAGGATTGTTGATCGTTCAGCTGTAAAAAAGAGATAACAAGAAGAATGGCAAGCAGCGGTCCGATCGCTACTTGCATTGCATTGGCAAAATTGGGTAAGGCTAACGCGACTAATAACCCGAGCGGCAATACCCACTTGCCGCGTTTCCCTATTGCAACTAAAACCTGTTGTATTGGCAACAGTGGTTGCATTGATAATGACTAATCCGGGAAAGCTATTTCCGAATGAATACATCAATGACGGCGTGCCTAACGCCCTCAACTTGATTGGCAACAATATCGACATTTTCCATGTCGGCTCGGCTTGGCACAACGCCTTTAATGACAACCTCGTCCCCATCGCTACTTACCGTTAGCGACAGCTGAGATGTGTATGGATGACTACGCAGTTCCCGACTCACTTTTAGTGCGAGTTCGGAGCCATCAGTGCTACCGCCAGAGGGCCGCGGCAATGATTCCAATGCAGCACAACCCGTTGCCAGGCTCACGACAGAGCCTGTGAGTAAAAGTTTTAGCGCGGATCGGCGGGAAGCCTTGTTCGGGGTCATGGCAAATTTCCAATAGTCACTTAAGTTAAAGATAATAGTAGCACTCACAACGCGTTACGGCAGTCAAAACCCAGCAACAATAGCCTTAGCTACTTTTGAGCTTTTCGCGCAAAATTTGATTCAATTGGCCCGGATTCGCTTTGCCCTTCGATGCCTTCATAACCGCTCCCACAAAGAACGACAGCAGCTTTTCCTTACCGCCTTGATACTCGGCCACCTGCGATGGATTTGCGGCTATGACCTCATCAATCATGGCCTCAATGGCTGACGTATCGGTAATCTGTTTCAGGCCTTTTTTCTCGATCACATCGTCAGCCGATGCGTCATTGCCCCACATTTCATCAAAAACCTGTTTTCCAATTTTGCCTGAGATAGTGCCGTCTTCAATGCGAGCCAGCAGTTGCGCCATACGTGATGGCTGAACCGATGCGTGTTCAATGTCGCAGTTTTCTTTATTCAAGCGACCAGACAACTCGCCAATAATCCAATTCGCCGCCAACTTTGGTGCAAACTTCTGCCCGTCGAGTACAGCTTCAAAATACTCAGCCGTTGCTCTATCGGCCATTAAGGTGTCGGCATCGGTGGGCGTTAGTTTGTATTGTTCAATAAATCGGGTGCGGCGAACCTTTGGCAACTCAGGCATGTTAGAGCGCACTTGTTCTATAAACGCATCCTCAACCACCAGTGGCGGTAAGTCCGGGTCGGGAAAGTAGCGATAGTCGTTGGCTTCTTCTTTGGAACGCATGGAACGTGTTTCATCTTTTTCAGAATCGTACAAACGCGTTTCTTGTACAACCTCATGACCGTCTTCAAGTAATTCTATTTGACGCTCAACTTCAAACAAGATGGCACGTTCCAGAAAACGAAACGAATTTAGATTTTTAATTTCAGCACGCGTACCAAATTCACTTTGCCCACTCGGGCGGACTGAAATGTTTGCATCACACCGGAATGAGCCTTCTTGCATATTGCCATCACAAATCTCGATATAGCGAACCAAAGCGTGAATGTAGCGAGCATACGCAACCGCTTCCTCGGCCGATCGCATATCCGGTTCGGACACAATTTCCAGCAACGGTGTGCCCGCACGATTTAAATCAATACCGGTTTTATCGGGAAACAAATCATGCACAGACTTTCCGGCATCTTCTTCTAAATGCGCACGCGTAATGTTAATGGTTTTCTCGCTGCCATCAGGCAAACTCACTGTCACTGCCCCCTCACCTACAATGGGTAAAGCCATTTGTGATATTTGATACCCCTTGGGCAAGTCTGGGTAAAAATAGTTTTTACGCGCAAATTGCGATCGCTGAGTAATATGTGCATCGGTTGCCAGGGCAAATCGCACCGCCATTTCAACAACACCTGCATTCACAACCGGCAGCACACCTGGCAAACCTAAATCAACCGCGCTTGCTTGCGTGTTTGGTTCGGCGCCAAATGCGGTCGACGCGCCAGAGAAAATTTTACTGCGCGTGGCCAATTGCGCATGGATTTCAAGGCCAATGACAGTTTCCCAACTCATATCAGCTTCACTCTATGCCAGCTGGCATACGCGTATGCCAATCAGTTGCTTGTTGATAACGATGGGCTGCGTGCAATAGTCGCGCTTCATCAAAATACTGACCGGTTAGCTGCAAGCCAACCGGCAATCCATTCACATCACCACACGGCATTGATATCGCGGGTAAACCGCATAAGTTAGCCGACACGGTATACAAGTCGTTAAGATACATCGCCACGGGGTCATCGGTTTTTGCCCCTGATTCGAACGCAGGTGTCGGTGTTGTCGGGCCAGCAATTACATCAACTTCTTTGAATGCGTTATCAAAATCATCGCTGATCAGACGGCGCACTTGTTGTGCTTTTAAATAATAAGCGTCGTAATAACCGGCCGACAATGCGTAAGTGCCAATCAATATACGTCGCTTAACTTCAGCGCCAAAACCTTCACCACGTGATCGAGTGTATAAATCTTCTAGATCAACTGGGTTTTCGCAGCGATAACCAAACCTTACTCCATCAAAGCGCGATAAGTTACTCGACGCTTCTGCAGGTGCCACAACATAGTAAGCAGGGATACACAAACTTTGATTCGGTAATGACACGCTAACAAGCTTTGCACCTAACTTTTCATATTCAGTCAATGCCGCACGTACCTGCGTGGCCACGGCATCGTCCAAGCCTTGTGAAAAATATTCCTCAGGCACACCAATCTTTAAACCATCAATGGATTTATCCAAATTGGCGGTAAAATCTGGAACGCTTTGAGTACTGCTGGTACTGTCACGCTCATCAAAACCTGCCATTGCTTGCAACACCATCGCACAATCTTCGGCCGTGATCGCTAAAGGCCCGGCTTGATCAAGGCTCGATGCGAAGGCAATCATGCCGTAACGCGACACGCGACCATAAGTAGGCTTAATACCCGTCAATCCACAAAACGCAGCCGGTTGTCTGATTGAACCACCGGTATCTGTGCCCGTGGCCATAGGCGCAAGCCTTGCTGCAACCAAAGCCGCACTACCACCTGAAGAACCACCGGGTACGCAGTTTTGTTGCCAAGGGTTCTTAACGCCACCAAAGTAACTGTTTTCATTAGATGAACCCATCGCAAACTCATCCATGTTTGCTTTGCCAAGCATAACCATGCCAGCGTCGTTGAGCTTATTAACAACCGTTGCGGTATAAGGTGCGTGGAAGTTTTCCAACATACGAGAACCGCAAGTGGTTCGACCACCTTCAACACAAAATATATCTTTGTGCACCATTGGCACACCTAATAATGGAGAATCGCCTTTACTCGCACGCTTTGCATCAGCCGCCGCTGCCGATGCTGTTGCCGCATCCGCACTAACGCTGATTAACGAATTTAATTCGCCATCGAGTCGCGCAATGCGATCAAGATAATGTGCTGTGAGCTCACTACTGGAGCATTCACCTTTGGCGAGCATTTGCGATTGCTCGGCAAGCGTTTTTTCATACATAACGTTGGTTTCGATTAATCGTGCGCAATAGTTTGCGCGGGTCAACTAAATTGAATAATTCAACAAAACTGAAAATGAGCGGGGATGTTCACTCGATAACACGCGGAACTAGAAAATAGCCCTGCTCGGTTTCCGGTGACGGCGCTTGTAAGGCTTCACGACGATTCTCTTCGCTGACTTCATCCGCACGTAGCCGTAGCTGAGCATTGCCCGGATGTGCCATGGGCTCAACGCCCTTGGTGTCGATCGCGTTCAGGTCTTCGATCAATCCAAGCACAGTGGAGAGGTCGGCACGCAGGGGCTCCAGCGAGGCTTCATCCACGCCAACACGGGCCAAATGGGCAATCTGTTTAATATCGTCTGTGGTAAGGGCCACGATTTTTCCAAAGGCTTAACTTGTGATGTTCAAAATTTAGCATAATGAGCGCCTACTCGCTGTCCGCAGTTGGACATAAGCCCACACAAACCCCTATTTGCCAGACATCCATGACCCAAGCAAACGACGAATTAGCCCGCATCGAACAGCTGGAACTGAAAATGATGGATTTGGAAGACACGCTGCAGCAGCTCAATGATGTGGTTCTGCGCCAATATCGCGATATTGAGCAACTTCGGCAGCTCAACACCGATTTGGAACGCAAGCTCGAATCAATGAACGAACCCGGTGCCTCACCCAGCGCGGCCGATGAGGTACCGCCCCACTATTAAATCGCTTGCTATTCGCTAAATCGCTTGCTAACCGCCCAGAATGAGCACATCCTCTTTAATACGGTATTGAGGAATGATCAAGTTTTCATCGGCGTATTGGCCACGATAGACGCGACCAGAAAAATCATAACGTGCACCACGACACTCATCCGTAAATCCGCCGACCCAGGGTTTATTCATAAAGTGTTGCTCAGACGCTCGAAGCAGCTTGATCGGACAGCTAAAATCGGTACCTACCCCTAAACTGACGAAGTAGCTGGGGTTACGGGATCGCAACGCGTTTTTCGCCCATGCCGGTTGCGTCGATTTTGCCGACTGCTCATCCAACAAGCGCTGATCGGCCTGAGCCAAAGCTTCAATTTGTTCGTCGGTACGGTAGTAGATCAGAATCGGCCGACCTTCCCACAGAACAATGCGCTCATCGCCTGCCCGCATCCCACCAATATCGACAATTTTACTCTGCACCACTTGTGCATCTGGATTGCTACTAAAAACGGCGGACAACACCACATACAGCACTGCCAGAAACGCCACTGCCAACATCAGTTTTGCCGCTACACGCAATCGCAAGCGTCGAAGTTGTTGATCCACTTATACTCTTAACTGTTGAAGAACTATGCTTATGATACGCACAACATGACGCTTGCACACCCATGAATTCATCCCCACCCGAAGTCTTTATCAGCGCGGATGATCCAAGTTGTGCGGCACAGGCGCAACGCATTGCCGCTGAATTTGGATTGCCACTGCTTGCAACGCCAAGCGAGCCCGGTGTTTGGCGATTGCAAGTTAGCTCTGAGGGATTACTATTGCTGCGGCCCGATGGCTTATCGACTCAAATCAATTTTGTATCCGGCAAGGCCCGCCAGAGAAGCCAAGAAGCTAATTTTAAATCGCAACCATTAGCTCGCGCGCTGGGTTTACAAAAGCTACGTAAAAAAATCAATACGCAACCCGACATCATTGATGCTACAGCTGGATTTGGAACCGATGGGTGGATGATGGCTTGCTTGGACACCCATGTGCGGCTGCTGGAAGCATCACCGGTATTGTGCGCGATGTTGTCACACGCTGTGAACGTAGCCAATGCTGACATCAAGGTAATCAATACTGATTCGGTTGCGTATTTACGTGATAAAAATCATGCACCGGCTGACATTGTTTATCTTGACCCCATGTACCCTGCAACACGCAGTAAAGCCTTGGTTAAAAAGGGTATGCAATTACTACACGAGCTAATTGGGCCTGATCACAACAGCGAGACTTTATTGCACGCAGCGCTCGACAAAGCCAATTACAGAGTCGTGGTCAAACGGCCAAAAGGTGCAGAGCAATTTGCGGGTTCTGAAAGTTTTACCGGGCAAATAACCAGTGTGCAGTCGGCACATACGCGATTTGATATTTATCATCTGAGTTAACGCACTGGCAAATGAGAGTACAACTGCACTTGCGTAGTGACCCGATCTCATTTATGGAGATGAGACTGATCCGCGATGTGATCAACAACCCCAGCTAGTGTGTTACGTTCGCCGTATTATTGCTTAAGTTCAGCTCTTGCGGACCCGGCTCCAGTATCGCGGTTATTGTAAACCGAGCGTCATCTGGCGCACGCACGTGCACATAGCGTGGTATTAAAAAGCTATCTTCGCATCGTGTAACGGTTTTATCACCGGCCCAATTGCTTTCGCAAATCGCCTCGCTCGCAGACTCACAAAATAGCTTCTGCCTATTATCTTCTTCGAAGCTACATTGCAGCCCACCAGTTATGAAGGTTTCATTATGCCAAGGTGAGCGCGTCGTGAGTTCTTGTCCAGTAAATTCAGCCTCACCATCAACCACCAATTGGAAAGAAAAACGCTTTAGCCTAACCCGGTGAATTAAATTCTCAATACTGATTCGGCTTAGGTAGCTGGTGTAGCCTTCGAACGAGCTTTTTGATGCGGAGCTTAAAAAAAAGATGCGTGGGTCGCTGAGCCAACCTGCTGATAATGAATCCGTTGGGTCGGTAAAGAGCATGTACTCCTGTGTTGCCGACAAGTAATCGCCATCAACATCAGAATCGGCATCCGAGCTATCGTATGGATTAAGCCCATGTATCAGTTCCCAACCATCTGCAAGCGCATCTGCATCAGAGTCTGCGAAGGCAGAGAGCGCGCCTTGATACAAAGAGGATTCAGACAAACTTGTTTCAAACCTGACCTCATTCGCAACTGCGTAGGTTACCGTAGCCGCTTTGGATGCAGCGCCCAGTGTATATAAATCCCGGGAAATGGCTGCTGGCGCTGGGGCAGTTATTGACTCAAACTCAACCTTACTGTCTGCGCCAAGCAGTGTGAGTGATGGTATAGCCTGCACTTGCTCAGAAGAGCGCGGAACCATTATCACGCCATGCTTTGAGTGTGCGATGCGACCCGAGAAGCCCTCGTTATTACCCATGGGTAGGCCCGCACATCTGGAGACTCCTGCGCCATCGATTTGCGTTCTACCGGAAGTATTGCGAAACAAAGTGCTTGTCAGGTTTTCGATTAACCAAGTCTCACCAGTCGAATTATTGTCAATACGTAAGTAGGACCGCAACGGGCGATTCGCATTGCAATAGGCGTTTCCAAACGCCAACGAATCTACCCCATTGATGGTGTAATTTACTCCATCTTCAAATTCGATTTTAAAATTATTATATTTAATAAATCGGGCGGTATCTACCGGATTAGCTTGTTCCGGCTGTGATGCATAGGAGATCGAGCCCGTCATTTTGTAGCTATTTCCGTCGCGAACAAACTTGTTGCAGTTATTGTAGGTCACGCTAACTTCTAACAAATCTGTATCCGGAATGGTTCGCGCATTGGTCCAACGCATGGAGCCACCGCAGCTACGCTCTGCGTTGCTGGTCGCGTGGAGTAATGAGAAAAATGGATCAGTGACACTGTTGTAAATCCAATGAAACTTGGAACTGGCACCAAAATCCAAAATAGCCAAACTGGGATAGCCAACTGGCCCCTTATCCTTTGCGTGCATGTTCAACGGACCAAATAGCACCGCGTCCAAAAACAATGGTCCTGTGCTTGGGTCCAGGTCGGCTAGCTGGTTTAATCCTTTGTAGGATTCGAAAGCAGACTGCGCTGCATCGAGATAAGGGCCAAATTCTCCAATTGGGCCCTCTAGTACATTCATCGGCTGGGCAGCCTCAAGGGTTGGCGGAATCGAAGCATCCGGCGCAGCATTTTCTTCTGATGAGATTGCCTGCTCTGGCGAGCCTACAACGATTGACTCAGACTGCTTCGTATCACTCAGACACGCCGAAAGTGCAAGGGTGATGCTTGCTATACAAAAAAGACGTCTGTGTTTACGGTGCCCGAATATTTGGCGCAGGAGACACCTATTCCAATTGACGGCAACTGATACTACATTTGTGGTGAATTCGCCACGCATGGGCGCCCCCTTCGCGATACGCACAAAGGTTATAGCGGCGACATTGACAGTATTCTGTTACATCCACACACAAATACAGGGTTAAGCGGCGCGTTACTGTGAGGCACACCTCGCCAGGCACCGATAACCTATGAATTACCCTTTTGCACGCACTTGATTAAGAACAGACCTCACCACGAGAGCGATTTGCGCGTTCACTCATTTTCTCAAACAATGATGTCTTGGGTTGTAGGTCGTCCGTGAAATTTGAAGGCTCTAGCCAAGTTGCGATGATTTGCCGTACCTCTGGCCATTCGTCATCGAGAATGGAATACCAAGTCGTATCACGATTCTTGCCTTTGAAGACGAGGTGGTTATAAAAAACACCCTCAAAACGAAAGCCTAATCTTTTTGCTGCGTGGCGGGATTTTTCGTTTAAGGAATTACAACGCCACTGCATTCGACGGTACTTAAGATCATCCATCGCATGACATAACATCAAAAAAAGTGCTTCAGTGCCACCGGGTGTTCTTTGCAGTTCCGGCCCAAACCAGATGTGCCCTATTTCAGTTACACCGTTTTGTGCATTGATATCAAGAAAGCTGGCTTGTCCACAGGCTTTGCCAGAAGCCACCGATTTGATCGTATAAAAAATGGGGTCTAAGCTAGCCGATTGTGCGTGCAAAGTCGTTTTATAGGCATCAACATCCGACCAAGGTCCATGTGTCAAATAATCCCAAATGCGTAGCCCTTGCTCTGTGGAATGACTCGATGCGTACAGCTCTTGTGCATGAGCATCAGCGTTTTGTGGCTCAAGAATTACGAACCTACCCTGCAATGGCAATCTACTCGGTACCAATGCAGGTGGCGGGTTGTCAACCACATCCCCTGACAAGGGCCTGGGGAAAATCGACTCAAACAGTTCGTTTTTACTCATAACGCAGACATCGAATGACGGATAGCGTCACTCATAGAATTCATTAATGCTTCCGAGACTCTGTTACCGCGCAACAATACTCGCTGTGCCGGAGGCAGATTTGGAAACCCATCAGTTTTAGTTAATATTTGCATACCCGGCTGCACGCTACCCACTGGTAAAACGCCAATAGCGAATCCAGCCTGAATCGCTGAGCGCACACAGAAGAAGCTTTCGCTTTTATATGAAACCTTCCAACTTATCTCAGCCTTGTCTAATGCGGTTGTTGCTAAATCACGCCACCAACACTGTCTATCAAGAATCGCCAACGCGATCGGTTCCTCAAACGATAGGTTCGAGCCTGTTTTGCAAGCCCATACCGTCGCTTCAGACGATAGAAACTCGCCATCTGTTTTTTCCGGTCCGGAGCAAATGGCGATATCAAGATCACCGGCTTGTACCGCTTGCGCATAGGATGACGTACATCCAGATCGCGCGTCCACTTTCACACTCGGATGTCTTATTTTAAATTCAGCCAATGATTGCTCCAAGCTTATATCGTTAAAATCATCGGGAATGCCAATACTGATGTGACCGCTAAGACGAGATTGAAACAATGCGGGTATGCGTTGCAGCTCTGCAAGTGTTCGGTTTGCCAGAGGCAGCAATTTTCTGCCGTCGTCTGTGATAGTCATTCCATTTGACCGACGTTCAAATAAACTCACACCGATAGATTCTTCTAACTTGCGCAACTGAACGCTCACGGCAGACTGTGTTCGGTTGAGCTTGGTTGCCGCCCGGGTCAAATTTTGGCACTCAGCGATTACACAAAACGTGTGGAGCAATTCACTGCTAGGTGGCTTGAGTTCGTTTTTATTCATGATTGCAACAAGAACAATTCATTTTACTGAACTCTATGCCAAGTCTAAAGTAAACGCAAATGTACGAGATACCGATATGACGATCGCAGAAATCAGTTTTTTACTCGCTTGTGGTGCGATTGGTGGGGCTTGGAATGCCATTGCCGGTGGCGCAACACTGTTTACTTTTCCTGCTTTAATGGCGGTCGGTCTACCGCCCGTCGTTGCGAATGCGACTAACTATCTCGCCCTGCTACCTTCCAATGCCGCCGCCTTGCCGGCATATTGGAAAGAGTTGCAAGCTGTCGGCAAAGACCTGTTGCCATTAATCATTGCCTCAGGCTTAGGCGCCGCTGTTGGTGCTTTATTATTGATGCGCTCGGACCCCGAATTTTTCGTCGCACTTATTCCGTATTTGATTTTATTAGCTACAGCTTTGTTTGCTTTTGGCAAACGTATCCACCTCTGGCTACTCGTATTGGCTGGCGAACGAACCAGTCGAAAGTTAATTTATGCAGCTCTGTTCGTTTTTTCTATCTATGGCGGATACTTTGGCGCGGGGCTCGGAATAATATTACTGGCCATCGCACAAATCATGGGTTATACCGATTTCCATGTTGCTAACGGTGTAAAGAATCTACTGGCAACCTGCTTCACCATCATCGGTATTATCATTTTTGGTGTTGGTGGACTCATATCGTGGCCAGC
>CALHOU010000167.1 GCA_938035945.1 uncultured Granulosicoccaceae bacterium | reverse complement strand
AGGGATTTTGCAGGTGGCACAGGCTTAATGAGTAACGCAGATTTATCTGTTGGTACTCGTCGAAACCCACTCGGCGATCCTAAAGCTGGTTTAAGCCAAGACTTGGATGCACTCGCCGCTTATTTGTCATCTTTGGATGAGGTCCTACCAAGTCCATTTAAGTTTAATGGCGAACTCACAGATTCAGCACAAACGGGTAAAGCGCTTTTTACCAGCCGTGGCTGTATTGATTGCCATTCCGGTTCTAACTTTACCGATTCAACAAACGCACCAAACCTACACGATATTGGCACACTCGATGTTGATAGTGGTAATCGGTTGTCTGCAGAACTCACCGGTATCGATACACCATCACTCATAAATGCATGGCATACAGCACCTTATTTGCACGATGGATCCGCGGCAACAATCCGTGACGCTATTCTTGCTCATAACACGCAGACATTAAACGCAGAAGAAGCTTCTGCACTAGCAGAATACGTGTCGCAAATAGATGCGAGCGAAATTAGCACGCCTACTCCACCTCAACCAGCGGTTATCGTTGGCGGTGATTCAAGTCAAGATGCACAATTTGTGGATGGCTGGATTTCGAACCTTGTGATTAATGAGCGTGATACGTTTACGAATCAGTCAGGTACTGTGCAAACTATAAATATCGAACAATTTAGTTTCTATGCACGAAGAATTGCTGCACCGGTCACACCGTTTGTAGTACGCCGAAATGCCAACGACGATTTCACTGTGTTGGCTATTGGTACAACTCGAACACAATACCAAGTGGGTCAAAACTCAGTTGCGTTTGATGATGCAGGAGCGCGCACTATTTCCCTGCAGCCAGATGCGACGCTAGCAATCGGGTTTATGGATGCAAATGCAGATGGTAGTTCAAGCGGACCTCTATCGGTCATACCATTTGCAAATAATGGCGCTCAGATTTGGTATAGCGCTGGCCCTTCTGCCAACGACTCAGCCAGCATTGTCGAAGGCGTTGCTCCCACAGCTGGCGCTCAAGTGATTACTACCCTATTACGTGATTATCGATTCAATATAACCATTAGACCGGTTGGTGGTGATCCTGTAGAACCTGGTGAGCCTGTTAATCCAGCGCCGGAACCAAGTCCAGTAAACGTTGGTGGCAACGCCTCTATCGACAATGTCAACATCGACGGTTGGTTGTCGAACTTGGTAATCGATGAAACAAATACCTACGTGAATCAAACAAGCGCCAGTCAATCAATAGATATCAATCAATTTAATTTCTATGCTCGCCGAATTGCAGCACCGGTCACCCCATTTGTTGCCCGACGCAATGCCGATAATAATTTCACAGTATTGGCTGTGGGTACGACGCGGTCGATATATCAAGTCGGAGAAAACAATGTTGCTTTTAGCGACGCAGGTGTTAGCACAATAGCGTTGGCGAACGGCGCTACCTTAGTAGTCGGTTTTCTCGACGCCAATGCAAACGGCAGCGACAGCGGTGCCTTATCCGTAATCCCGTACAGCAATGGTGGCGCCGAGATATGGTACAGCGGCGGGCCATTGGGCCAAGATGCTGCAAGCGTAAGCGTTGGAGCCGCACCCACCCCCGGCACAAACGTACTCAACCTGCAACGCGACTACCGCTTCAACCTAACCGTCACCCCTCGCTAGCACGCTAGTCCGGGGTCGGACCGCGATAAGTTCTTGATAGCACGTGTAAAACACGTTCTTACACGTGCTACCGATAGCTTAGAGGCTATTATTTAGCTGGAAAACGCGTTGTAACAAGAGCGCAATTCGCGTAGCGCATAGGCACCTTCAGTATTCACACACTTACGACCGGGATTGCTGTGCTGGACGAAAGGTAGCAAGGAATGGATATAAGACTCACCGCCAACTGCGACCGACTCCGACCACTCTGGCTTGCGCGATAGATCACCTTTACGTATCGACTGACCAACCCATTTTTCGCGAGCAAATTGTAATTCTCGCAGCGAAGACATGCCTAGCAAGCTAAACAATGATTGCTCATCAACATATGTGTAGCGTTTGCGCGGATTTAACATCTCGGCATATCCACCATGCACCCATTCTTCCGGGTGTCCTACCGCTCGAGCGCGAACCATATTCAGATCGATATAAGTTATACAACGATGCAAATGCGCGTCGGTTTCAACCGCCGTGGAATGGTATCGATCTTCCCAAAAAGCGCCGCGGCGCCCTTTGCGATTATTATATTCTTGGGCAGTTCGGCCAGCGACCAATTGCATGCTTCGCCAAATTTCACCGTGCCCGTTGTCTTTGACTAATAAGTGAATATGGTTACATGTCACGACATAATTCAATACAGTCAGACCATACCGTTTTCGCGCTTGATACAGCCAATAAAGCCAACGCCGTCGATCTTTGGCAAATCTAAGTAGCCATTTTTTCTCGTGACATCGGTGCGTTAAGTGCCAAACCTGTCCAGGAATGATATGTCGACTCGCTCGTGCCATAAACCCCTCCTTGGGTAAAACCGATTGATACGTTTTGCAAAGTATAAATTGAATAGATAGTGGTTGTTAGTCACGCACAGAACTATTTTGACCGTAGTGAATTATGAGCAAAGGAAATAGAAAGGTGACAAAATTAGTAAAGACGACAAACAGCGCCAAGTATATTGAAAGCCCAATTCAATCCCATCACCTTATGACCAACATACCCGCTGGTATTATAAGCTTGATCAAGATAATGAGAATTTACACCCAGTTTACTCAGAAGGTACCTCAAAATTAGCGAGGTCCCAAATGGCACAATAAAAAACGAAATAAATACCACAAAGAACCAGTCCACTGGAACCAGTACATCCCCATCGACAGATACGATCGAATTAATCACCCATAAAAACAAAGCAAGTTGAGCGGTGAAAGCTAAGACGCCACACCACCAGAAATGTTTCCCTAGAACGATGACCTCGCCTAGTGTGCGCTTTATCCTGTTTTGCAGATTCATCCGTGTCAATCATCTCATACGTTCTTAGTGATGCCTTTCTCGTCGTGTAAACGTATTTTAAGGACTGTTTGGTGGCTCTTTAGAGGAGTATTTGGAATGAAAACATGGACTTATTGTGGTCCGACCCGCGCGTATGCGCGTATTCCGCCCGCGCGTATTCCGTACGACTTAGTATCACCGTTTTAGCCATAAAAACGCAATCTAAGGGCTATTTTGAGGTTGTGTGTGGGGATATTTAGAATGAAAACATCAACTTATCGTGGTCCGACCCGCGCGTAGGTGGGGGGTTCGCAGTAGCCTAGGCGGTGGATGTCGTGGAGGAAGATTTGGTGAAGGTCGGGGCGGTGTTCCTGTTGGGCGGCGTGGATTAGAAGGTGGTAGAAGACGTCGCGTTGGGCGTGGCTTGCACCCATGAGGTTTAGTTGATGGCGTACTGAGCCGAGTTTGTCGAGTACTTGGGCGTAGTTTTTTTCTCGGTAGGCCATCAGGGCCTCACATACGGGTATGGCAACTACCTTATACGACAAGGCGCGCGAACTGGTTAGCGTGTTCGACGCGAAATGGTCAGTCATACTAGCAAGTAGCTCGTATGCTTTATCGTTCTGGCCTGTTGCCGTTAGCACCATCATATCGTGAATATTACTGAACGCACTGCCATGATTCGCAACACGTTCAGCGCAAATATTAGCAAGCGTATGCCACTGAGTTGATACGTCAACACCGTACAATTCCAAGCGCAGTAGCAACGATGCGTAATTGTTATTATCAATAGTGGCGGCAGGTGATGCTTTTATTAATGGCGACTCAGGGTTGCGAACTTGTGTATCCAGTAACTCAATAACGCGATCATGTTCACCAAGTTCTAGCAAGAACAAACAATAATGCCACCAAAGATGATGCCGCATTTGATTCGCCAGACCCCAGTGCTTACTTAAATTTTCCAGCCACTCAACACCATGTTGAATCTCACCCTTCATCACCAACACATGCGCCACTGCATGCGCGCCCCAAACATCGGTTTCATCGATCTCCACAGCTGTCCGACCATATCGCTCCGCTGCATCAAATAAGCCTGCCTCTTCATTAGCGAATGCCCTTAGCGCAACAAAAGGCCCATAGTCGGCATGTGATTCACTCCACGCAGGTGCGGCGCGCTCAACCGTATCAAGCATCCATTGCGACTGGCCCAACCAGAAGGTTTGTTCTTGCATTAATACGTGCGCAAACAAATCTGTAGGATTGTTTAGCACGACTTGCTCAAGACAAGTTGCTGCCTCTATTCCCTGGCCTCTGTTGGCATGTTCCACCGCCCCAAGTAGTTGCGCCTCATAACTCTCCCCTTGTGGCAAAAGATCGCGAGATTGCTCAATAAGCTTTACAACGTCTACCGTATAACGTTCATCATTCGCACCTTGCAACATGCAGGCTTTAACGATTCTGGGTAAGCAATACGTGTCATCGGCATCAATCGCCGCATTGATGTGTTGCATGGCATCAGCGCGGAACCGACCAAATTTCGCAATGCCTAATTTGCAGTCTTCAACCGCTGCCATAGAGTTACGTTCGCTCAAAATGCCCAGTCCAATAGAAATTCAATGAAGGAGTATAGTGCCTTGCTCCAATTCTATTGCTTACGTATGAATAAGGCACGCTCGATAGACCTAAATTACACAGACAATGACTTGTAGAACCAACGCTGAAATATAAGCAATAAAAAGAACGGTGGTAGTATCGTGATAACGACAAGCGCCATACCTGGGCCTGACTCCTGTCCAATTAGGCCTATGCCCCGTACTAACGTATACAAATCATCATTCGTGCTAATCATCATCGGCCATAGAAACTGATTCCAGCCAATCATAAAAGCGATAACGAATATCGCGCCAGCCTTGGAAATCGACAGCGGTACAACAATATCCTTCAAAAAACGAAACGGCCCCGCACCATCTAATGTAGCCGCTTCTATCAGCTCCTTCGGCATAGTCAAAAAATGCTGTCGAAAGAAAAACGTACCCAGCGCCACAGCCAAGGCTGGCAACACAATCGCGGCATGAGTATTTATGAGACCAAGGGACACCACAACACCAAAGGTATTGACGAAGCGCGATTCCAACGGGAATAGTAAGGTGACCATGACAAACCAAAACACAAATCCCTTACATGGCAAGCGAAAAAAGACCATTGCATAGGCACTTAAAAAAGACAAGACGGTAGTGAGTACCGCCACACCGATCGCGATAATCAAGGAATTACCAAGCATCCCCATCGGCGTGATTCGATCGCTAAACCCGGCTTCGAACGATATAACTCGCGCGTAATTCTCGATTGCCCGATCGCCGGGCAGCCACTGTAAACCACCAAGCTGCAACGTGCTTGTGGAGTGCGTGGACGACGCGATGATCAAAAGTATAGGTGCAAGAAGGAATACTAGACCAGCAACCAAAATCGCATGAGCAACTGCGGTGCTAAGACGGCTTTTTCCTACTACCGCCTGATATTGGCTATCATGACTCGCCACTAGTTGCTCATATTTGCTAAGCGTTTATCACTTGCCTAGCTTTAGATAGTTGTATGCAAATTAACGCAGACGTTCGCCTGTATCTTTATGAAAAACTAAAGCGCGGTCCACATCAAACCCCAATGTCAAATTGGATTCCAGCTCGGGCAACATATCCTGCGATGTTTTAAAACAGAATTCGGTTTCCTCGTCCGATTCCTGCTCAGCACCCAGAATAGCGCCGTAAATCAGGTTATCAGAACCATGCTGTTCCACAATGTCAACGCGCATCGGAAACTGACCATCATCGCTAAGTCGCAACTCATCGGGACGTATACCCAATACAAGCTCTTTGGATTGAGGAAGATCAACAAAACCCTCAAGTTTCAAATCACCACTGGATAAGTACTGTCCGTCAAACATTGCAGGCAATAGGTTAATTTGAGGAGACCCAATAAAAGAGGCGACGAAAAGTGTGGCAGGATTATTATAAAGTTCTATCGGTGCACCCATCTGTTCTATCTTGCCTTCGTTGATGACAGCCAATCGATCAGCCAATGTCATCGCCTCTGTTTGATCATGCGTTACATATATACTTGTAACATTCATACGACGCTGTAGTCGTTTTATCTCAATGCGCATTTGCACTCGCAGTTTTGCATCAAGATTTGATAACGGTTCGTCAAACAAAAATACTTTCGGTTCACGAACTATTGCGCGACCCATCGCGACACGTTGGCGTTGTCCACCAGACAGTTGATTGGGTTGCCTATCAAGAAAATCTTCTATCTTCAACATTTTTGCCGCTTCAACGACCTTCGCATTGATTTCCTGCTTGGGCATGCCGCGATTTTTCAATCCATAGGACATGTTGCCGTGAACAGTCATGTGTGGATATAGAGCGTAGTTTTGGAAAACCATGGCAACGTCTCTATCGGCAGGCGATACATCATTTATCAGCCGATCATCAATTTGTATTTGACCGTCTGTCACACTCTCCAAACCAGCCACCATGCGCAACAAAGTGGACTTGCCGCAACCAGAAGGGCCAACGAAAACAATAAATTCACCGCTTTCGACTTCCATATCCACGCCACGCACGGCTTCTGCGCCGTTGGGGTAAGTTTTGGTTACGTTAGATAGCTGTACCTTCGACATTACTTTTCGCTCTCCACCAAACCTTTTACAAACCAATTCTGAAAAACCAATACCACTAACACTGGCGGCAGGGTCGCCAATATCGTTAAGGCGAATGCTTTTTGATATTGCGGTAACTCACCACCTTCTGCCAATATTTGATAAATCTGCTTTATGCCTATCACTAACGTGTAGTTTTCTTCTTTCGTAGTCATGATCAAGGGCCATAGGTATTGGTTCCAGCCAACGACAAACATGATTATGAGTATTGCCGCGATCATCGTTTTCGATAGCGGTACTAATATATCGATAAAAAATCCCCAAGGCGTGGCCCCATCTAACCGAGCAGCTTCCAGCAATTCATCAGGGACAGAGAGAAAAAATTGCCTGAAGAAGAACGTGCCTGTGGCGGATGCGATGAGTGGAACGATTAATCCTACATGTGTATCTAGCAACCCTAGCCCAGAAACCACTTCATAGGAAGGAATAATCCTGACTTCCAACGGCAGCAACAAGGTCATGAATATGATCCAGAACAAGGGCAATGCAAGTCTGAATCGGAAATAAACAATGGCATAGGCGGCCAACATCGAAATGACTACTTTACCGATGGCAAAACCAATACCGAGTATTAAACTATTTTTTAACATGGTCGTGCCAAGCACTGCCTTCATTACCCCACCTTCAACAAACAGCACTTCGTTGTAGGTTGATAGGAAGTCGCCACCCGGCCAAATTTGTAAACCATTGCGTAAAATATGCTCGGCTGAGTGTGTGGAAGTCGCAAACGCTACCCACACAGGCAAACTCATAAACAACACACCAACAATAAGAATTGCATGAGTCGAGATTAAGCGCCAATTCCAATTTCTCATGACAAAACCTCAGTAGTGCACTTTGCGTTCAATAAAACGGAATTGTACAACCGTTAACGCAAGCACTATCAGCATTAAGACAACAGATTGGGCAGACGATCCACCTAAGTCGGCACCTCTAAATCCATCTTGGAAAACTTTAAAAACCAGTGTATTCGTAGCACCACCCGGCGCACCGCGCGTGGTTGTGTCAATGATGCCAAAGGTCTCGAAAAACGCATACGTGATGTTTATCACCATCAAGAAAAACGTAGTTGGCGCCAACAGCGGGAAGGTTATTGTCCAGAATCGCCGCGTTGGACTTCGGCAATCCATCATCGACGCCTCATTGACTGACTTGGGTATGCCTTGCAGACCTGATAAAAAGAATATGAAGTTAACGCTCACCTGCTTCCAAACAGAAATGAGCACCACAACAAAACCAGCATCGAACGAATCAAGCTTATGATTAAAATCCCAGCCGATGGCATTAAAAAATTTGTATAAATCACCTATAAGCGGGTTAAACATTAAATTACCCATCAATCCAGCCACTGGTGGCGCAATCGCATACGCCCACATTAACGTCGTTTTGTAGGTGCTGGCACCACGAATGACTTCATTGGCTTTAACCGCTAATAACAATGCCAGCGATAAAGAAAGAAAGGTAACGAGCGTTGAAAACACAAGTGTGAAGCCAGCGGCCTGAAGCCACGACTCACTTAATATGGTGTCGGCGTAGTTTCGAAACCATACAAACTGACTGGAAAGCCCCCAAGCATCTTCCAACAAAAAGGACTGATAAATCGCTTGTGCTGCGGGCCACAAAAAGAAAATAACAATGATGACTATTTGTGGTGCAACAAAGAGGTAGGGTATCGCGCTGTGCTCGAATTGAACTCTCTTCACGGCTCAGTTAGGACCTTTATACGTGATTGTGTGCATGGGTCAGCAATGGCATGTGCTGCCATTGCTGACCTTATCAAACACACGTTTTTCACTAACAAATTTTGACAAATTTTAGTGGTTATTTATAAGTATCGTTAAAGCGCTTAAGTAGCGCATTTGATTCTTTTTCCATGGAGGCAAAAGCATCGTCAACCGACGCGCTACCTGAGAAAATATCATCAAAATGCTTATACATAACATCACGAATTTGAACGTAATAGCCAAGACGATAGCCTTTAGTCCACTCTCCACCTGGCTGGCTTAACTGCAAAATACCAATCTCGGCATCTGGTGTGCTTTCGTAATATCCTTCCTTCTTAGCATCAGCATAAGCGGCTTGGGTTATTGGCACATAGCCTGTTTCTTTATGCCAGAACACTTGATTTTCAGAAGCGGTCATGTAGGCAAAGAAATCTGCGACGGCATCATATTCGGCATCGTCATGACCTGACATGGCAAATAGAGCTGCACCACCAATGAAAGTGCCTTTAGGTTCTTTAATAATACTTTCCCAGTAAGGTAGAAAAGTTGCACCAAACTTAAATTCAGCAGATTTAGTCAATCCGCCGAACGAACCAGAAGAGCCCAACCACATGGCCACTTTCTTTTGAACGAATGCGTCTTGGTTATCACCCCATGCGCGGCCATAAAAACCATAGTACCCAGCATCAAGCCATTCTTTAACTTTCGTCCAATGCATTTTCATGTGGTCGTTGTTGTAAAGAAGTTCAACGTCTGTGGAGTCATAACCATTGTTGCCTGTGGCTAGTTGGATATTATGACGGCTGTGGAAATTTTCAGAGAAAATCCAAGGGCTGTGGCTTTGTGCTAAGGCAATGTAACCCGCCTCTTTAAGCTTCGGCGCTATAGTCTCGAACTCTTCCCACGTTGTTGGTGGATTTTCGATACCTGCTTCGGCAAACGCGTCCTTGTTGTAGTAAAGCAGTGGAGTTGATGAATTAAACGGCAAACCTATCATTTTTCCGGCTGAATCCGCATAAAAATAGCGAACACCCGGGATATAGTCATCAATGTTGAAGTCTTTCATTAGGTCGGCAACTGGCACAGTTGCACCTTTCGCGTTTATGATGGTAGCCGCGCCAGCATCGAATATCTGGATGATATGCGGCTGTTCTTTGGCACGAAATGCAGCGATACCTGCTGTCATTGTATCTTCATAACCACCTTTGTATGTGGGCACGACTACGACGTCCGACTGGCTCGCATTGTAGTTTTCGGCAATCTCGTTAACGACCTCACCCAGACGACCACCCATTGCATGCCACCACTGAATCTCAGTTGCTGACAATGCCTGTGTACTGCCCAGTACACTACCGCCAAATACTATTGCGGCGAGTAACGACTTGAATCTCATTCTATTCCCCCTATCCTGTAATTTTTGGCTAAGCCCTATGTTGCAGCTCCGCCAAGGCTTCGATTGAATCAACACATTACCACTAATTTTAGGTGCGGGCAAAGCTGCAAACTACTTAAGAAAGCGTACCTAAATTGATGATGTTGCGTCAAATAAATAGAAATTTCCGCCCAACAAACGTAGAGGCGAGACATTTAGTCCGAATCGCTAGTCTAATTTCAAACAGTTGGCGTAATAGGTTGTAGTTTCAGGCCAATCGCTGAACATTCCTCGCACACCCACATCTTTAGCTAAAACGTGTAACGCGCTATAAATTGCACTGTCATCTTTAACAACTGGTTTAATCGTTTGATAGTACCAACCGCCGCCGCCGCTCAATGATCCAGAACGCTCTAACGTCCAACCCACTATATCCAGGCCAGCCTCCTTGGCAGCTAGAGCATACTTGGATGGCACGATGTTTTCATTTTTGTCTAACGTGAGCAGCATCCACAACGGTGGTGCCAAAATCGGCACATCAGCGTCGGCTAACTCAGTCATCGAGGGCTTCCATGTTTTGGGCTTATTCACTTCAAAACTACGGTCACGGTAACGCCCATCAAGCCAGGCAACCTGCTTGGAATATGCCGGTGCGTTTTCTATCCAATACGTTATATCGTCGAAATTAAAACTCTGCAGAAACACATTTTCCGGCATCACCTCAGCCGCAATATATTCATTAACTAAAGCTTGTGCGTATTGTTGTTGTGTCCAAATTTGCCCATCGCTTGTTTGGTAAGGCATTGCAACCTGTGCAGCTTTTAGCTCGGGGATCATTTTTACATTGTTCGCGCTAAACAGTTCAATGCTATCCGCATGACTCATTAGCGTACCAACGGTTACTGCCGCTCGCGCACGCAGTTCATCGGGGAGTTTTAGGTATTCCGCTAACGTTTTCGCTTTCTTGTTCACTTTATCGAACCTTCCTTGCAGCGATCTAAACTCCGACAGGCTGATATCCGATGTGCAACACTTAACATCGCTAAAAGGGGTGCGGCTATTCATATCGGGTGGTACGCTACATTTTTCCACCAAAGGTGTCTCCAAGATGTTGGTGCTGGAATGTAGGTCACACTGCGAGTGCCGACAAACCAATGCCTGATCTTTGGTAAACGTAACATCACATTCAACGATACCTGCACCGCTTTCTATGGCTGCAATGTAGCCTTCACGTGTGTGCTCAGGATATTTAAAGGGTGCGCCACGGTGGCCTATCGAAAACTCCGATCGGTCGACCGGTTGGGAAGCACATGCCTGCAATGTAGACTTGAGCTCCCCACCCGGCAAACTATCTATTAAGGCTTTTGCGCGATCACTCGTGTCAGCTGCATTAGCTGGTCCTGCGGCTATGAAAAAACAAAACAACAAGCGAAGAAAACCAGGAATATTAATTGACATTATTCGGGCCCCAAAAATATTTTGATATTAATGTACCCTACTCTGCATGAATGACTAATACAAACGCAAATGGCCATCCTGAATACATAGACAGACCATCGAATCCGCTTTTATCAGCAAACGCCTAACTAATCCAACCCTTGGGCAATCTCCGTAATCACCTCAAATGCAATATCAGCATCACGCTCTTCCATATCGAATTGGCCCGCAACAAACCGAATAACCCGCGCACCATCGTGCTCGCTTTGCGTTAAATAGATTCTGCCATCATCGTTAATGGCGTTAACCAATTGCAGATTCAGTTCATCCAAATCACCCTCTCCACTGCCAACATAGCGAAAAGTAAACAATGACAAGATAGGGTCAGTCACTATCTCAAACTTTGGTTGCGCTCTCAATTTCTCACACAGATTTTCCGCCCACTGGATATGGTTTCGAATCCGTGTGCGCAATCCTTCAAGCCCGTACGCTCGCATTAGAAACCAAAGTTTCAGTGCTCGAAAA
>CALHOU010000166.1 GCA_938035945.1 uncultured Granulosicoccaceae bacterium | reverse complement strand
TCAGCTGATTTTGAGATTCGCATATTAGTCAGTTGCTAAGGCGAGCAATCTAAATCAATCGAATAGCGATATCTTATAACTTCGTCTATCCCTTGACTCAATACTTGAATTTGTCCTTTTTTTGAAGGGCGTATTTTTACTCCGGTAATTTTCGTTTTAACCCTGATCCTCTATTTGGACTATGTTCTAAAATTTTTCTCAACTTAAGTTGAATGGTTGTTCAGCAAGACGATAACTATTTATTGAACATCGTTTTTATATCTTTGTCGCGCTCACTTGTTTATTGCTGGATAGTTAAGTTGCGTAATGATCGTAGCTGTTATCGGAGTGATAGCATGTTGAATCGGCGTAGTGATAGGAATGCCGGTTGGACGATGTCTTTGCAACTTAAATAAATCACTCACGAATTCGCGTTACCCATGGCTTTGAATTATGAATAAAGAGATAGCGCTCCAAAAACCTTTATCGAAATTCGTGTTGCTTTTCTTGCTCATATTCTCTTCTTCATCTGTTATAGCGAGCACTCTATACGGCGATAACGAGTCTGATTGGCAGGTTCGAGGTAAAAATCCTGAAGTCGGCACTGTAAGCACAGTCTACGAATCACTACTGGATAAGTCAGTGGTGAAATTGGAGGGCGACGAAAGCGCAAGCGTTTATTTGCTCGGTGGTTTGAATAGCGCTGCGGGTTGGAACAATCAATCCGAGTTTTTGCTCAGTTGGCGATTGCGATCAACAGGTATTACGCGTGTTTATGTGCGGTTAGACACAAGGCTCGGAATACGAAACATTGCCTATAATCGAGCGCTTTCTAGCAGATTGCTTGAGAACAGAGTCCGAACGATTCACCACGGTTTGGGCACAAGTTTAAATGACGGAGAGTGGCACACTTGGTCAAGAGATTTAGTAGCCGATCTTAAAGCGGCGGAGCCTGATAATGAAATCATTACGGTTAATGGTTTGTTCGTGCGTGGAAATCTTGAGATTGACTCGATAGAGTTGGATGCTTCAGACCAATCGCCAAGGCTAACGCTTAGCCAGGGGGGTGATAAGCCTCTTATCCCGGCGTTTAGCTTACTTGGCGAAACCAATGATCCCGATGTAGTGGCTTATCAATGGCGTGATTCTTCTGGAGTTATAGTTGGTGAACAAGCGCGATGGTTAAGTCAGTTTAACGAGCCGGGCTTGCACACTCTGTCGCTTGAAGTTACCAACGTTGCTGGGCGGAGCGCAATTGAGTCTGTTACGGTCAATGTTATTGATACGTCAATACCCATGGTTTATAGCGACGCCGAAAATGCGTCAGTGATGCAATGGCGAATCGCAGATAACAATCCACTGGGTGCTTCAATTCAAGACTTGGATGATGCGAATAATCCTGAAAATAAAATCACTCAGTTAAGTGGCGCTGGCTTAAAAAACTCATATATTCTGGGGCACACCAATCCCAGTAAAGGTTGGAATAACACGCTGCAAAAAATTATCACTTGGCGCAGCGCGACTAATGAAGCTTTTAGAATTTATATTCGCGTGACCACTGCGCTAGGGTGGCGATACATTTGGTATGACGCATCAAACCAAAGTCATTTAAATTCTAAGTCCGCAAATTACATACATCACGGGCTTGGTGAAAGTGCCAAAGACGGTCAATGGCATACCTTTACGCGAAACCTTAGCGCCGATCTTAAGGCTGCCGAGCCCGACAACTCAATCATTGCGGTCCACGCGATGGTGGTGCGCGGCAACCTGTTAATAGATGATGTCGCTATGCTTGGTAGCAGCGAACCTTCTGAAGTGCCGGTACCCATTGCCGCGTTCACAGCAACGCCTTTATCCGGTCCTGCACCCTTGACGATTCAAGTAGATGCGTCGGCATCAACCGATACCGCTGCCATCAACAATTACCGCTGGGAATTTGCCGATCAAAACCTTGTTGAAGGCGAGGCGATGGTCATGGCAAGCCATGAGTTTCTTCAACCTGGTCAGTATGCAATAAGCTTAACCGTGACTAACGCTGCAGGTGGGACTGACAAAGATACATTAAATATAACGGTCACCGATAGTGTACCTGCTGCCGAGCTTAGCCCAGAACAAGCCGCACGTTTACTAACGCAAGCGACCTTCGGCCCGACCACGGCATCGATTGCGCAAGTGCAAGCCATGGGTATTGAGCCGTGGATTGATGCTCAGCTTCTGTTAAAAGGGCCATCACACCTAAGCTACACCATGGGCAAAAGTGGTCCTGTGCGCGACCCGCGCCATGAAATCTTCTGGCTCGATGCCGTCGATGGTGAAGACCAACTGCGTAACCGCGTCGCGTTCGCCTTAAGTCAATTGTTTGTTATTTCCGATATTGGCTACACATTGGCTAATGCACCACATGGTGTCACCAATTACTACGATATCTTGCGCAATCAAGCGTTTGGGAATTACCGAGACCTTTTAGAAGACGTCACCCTGAACCCAGTCATGGGTATCTTCTTAAGTATGCTGCAAAATGATAAAGGCAACGAAGAGAACAACACGCGTGCCGATGAAAACTTTGCCCGCGAAGTGTTGCAACTATTTAGTATCGGTCTTACAAACTTGAATCAAGACGGTACCGATGCCGGTGGTGAAGCATTTACACAAACCGATGTTGAAAACTTCGCACGCGTATTTACGGGTTGGAACTACAAAGATGCTGGTCGTTGGGCACGGCCATTGTTTACCGGGCAAGATCTTATCAACCCCATGGAACCGTACGAAGATCATCACGACACTGGTTCTAAAGTGTTATTGGGTGGGCAAGTGGTGCCGGCTGGTTTGTCTGCCAGTGAAGACTTGCAGGTGGCTTTAGACAACATTTTTGCGCATCAAAACGTTGGGCCATTTATCTCGCGCCATCTTATAAAACATTTAGTCACCAGTAACCCAACGCCTGCGTACGTTGGTCGGGTTGCTGGGGTGTTCAATAACAATGGCAGCGGCGTTCGTGGCGATATGGGTGCAACTGTAAAAGCGGTGTTAATGGACCCCGAAGCCAGAAACGTCAGTGCCGACCCTAATTACGGAAAACTGCGCGAGCCGGTGTTGCGTTGGAGCCACTTGTGGCGGGCCTTCCATATTATCCCTGGCCGTGGCAGTGTGCGTGGTGAGTACAACACGTATTCGCCGGCGTTGAAAAATTTAGAAACTCAAACCGGCCAAGCTGTGTTGCGTGCACCATCGGTGTTTAACTTTTACTCGCCGAGTTATGTGCCGACCGGTCCAGTTCGCGACGCTGGCTTGCTCGCACCGGAATTCGAAATATTTACCGATGGCAACATCATCAGCACGGCAACACGGATAAATAATCAAGTCCATCGCCATTTCACACGCACCGATCAACCCACTGATTTAACACCGTCGCAATTGGACTACACGGCCGAATTGGCATTGGCGGAAAATCCGCAAGCCTTGCTTGATCATTTGGATTTATTGTTGATGAGCGGCGCTATGTCGAATGAATTAAATGATTTGCTGCTGGAGCACATTTCATCGCTACCCAACGACGAAGAAGGGCATATAGCGCGAGTGCAGAACGCAATTTCCTTAATGGTGGCTTCTCCAGAATACCTGGTACAACGATAATGACTAATAAAATCAGATCGGCATCCATTAGAAAACAAAGCCCTCGTCGTCATTTTCTTAAGAACGTGGCCGCTGCCAGTGTATTGGGTTCGGGCATGGAAGCGATGAATGGCAAACTCGGGCTCATGGGTTCTGCCTTGGCAGCTTCGTCCGACTATGCAGGCTTAACCGATTACAAAGCACTTGTGTGCGTGTTTTTGTATGGCGGTAGTGATTCATTCAATATGTTTGTGCCCACCGATCAAACCGACTACGATAACTATGCCGCCAGTCGTGGCAGTCTAGCGATTCCGCGTGAATCTCTTTTAATGCCTGCTACAAGTTCGAATATTGGTTTTAACCCAGGTATGCCACGCATCAAAGAACGTTTTGATGATGGTAGTTTGGCCGTGATCAGTAATGTGGGCAATTTGATAGCACCGGTGCTTAAAGCCGATTACCTCGCGCAGTCCAATCAAATTCCTGTGCATTTGTTTGCGCACAATCATCAGCAGGAACAATGGCTAAAGGGTTTGAGCAGTGAACCCAGCTCGTTAGTGGGCAGTGGCTGGGGCGGGCGCATGGCCGACCTGCTCACTGAAGCCAACACAAACCAAAACCTACCGCCTACATTTTCGATGAATGGCAGTAACTACTTTTTACCTGGCAACGTCAGCACGCCTATTAGTGTGAATGTGAATTCCGGCGTTAAATCCATCGCCTTCATGGGGCGCAACTCTTCGCAAGCCAGTCGAGACCGAGCGGACATCCTCGATCAAATACTCGCGTTAACGCAGGCCGGTCCAATTCAGCAGCAAGCAGCACTATCGATGCAACGCAGCATTAGCAGTGCGGCAGAGCTTGGTGGCGTGTTGAATGTAACCGATACCATCCAAGCGGACTACGATCGAGGCAGTCGACTTGGTCAACAATTACGAATGGTTGCTCGACTCATTGCCGCGCAAGATACCATCGGCATGCAGCGGCAAATATTCTTTGTTGGTTTAGGTGGTTGGGACACGCACGACAATCAATCCGACCGGCTTGAAGGCTTGGTTGCTGATCTTGATCGTTCGCTTGGTGATTTTTATGCAGCTCTACAAGAACTAAATCAACAGGATTCAGTCACAACTTTTAGCGCATCCGATTTTGGCCGCACCTTAACCGTTAACGGTGACGGCTCTGATCACGGCTGGGGTGGACACTATCTCGCTATGGGCGGTGCCGTTAATGGAGGTCAACTCTTCGGCCAACTACCTAGCTTTGTGACGGGGGCTGAGGATGATGTTGGCGATAAAGGGCGAGTGATTCCCTCGTTGTCTATCAACCAATTTGGCGCATCACTCGGTGCGTGGATGGGCCTTAGCGATGGGGATCTACTGGATGTTTTTCCTGATCTTGCAAACTTTGGTAGCGACTGGAAAACTGAGCTTGGTCTATTCGGGTAAGCGCCAACAGTTCTTGCGAGTGCTATCACAATTTGATGATTAGGCTAGTTTGCAGTTGTGGCGTTACCACGGACGGATGACGGGCGTCGCAAAAGCCTCTTTTTTTAGATTGGAAAATATGCCTTTGCTGGTGGTATAACAAAGACGTAAGTAGTTCTACGCGCATACAAAAAAATCGTGATTTGATACGATTATCTGCGCTAGTTTGGAGCAGTTGCTGGGCGATCAGTCGTGCGTTCAACTGCGCCAATGGTGGTTTAAATTTCGGGTAAATAAGTTGGAACAGTTCGCAAATAGTTTCTAGCTAATCGATTTGATTTTTACTGTACCAAGGTAGTGATGTGGATAGAAAAATTATTGTTTTAGAGATCAACGAGGTCCCGTACCGGGTCCTTGACGCTTATATTAAAGACAATCCTAAATCTAACTTTGCGTCGGTACTTGGACGCTCCGCACGATTCATTGCTGCTACTCCTGATCAAATTCAACTTCATCCAAAACTAAGCTGGCAAACATTCCATCGTGGCGTGCCTGATACTGCGCACGGCTTTGTTGAGTACAACCAGATAGAAGCAGAAGGTAAGAAGCAATACCCTCCGCTTTGGGAATTGATAAAAAATGCGGGCAAGACGATCGGTTGCGGTGCGTCCATTGGTTCATATCCTGTTCCTAAAAACACAGACAACGTATCGTTTTATTTAACTGATCCGTTTGCGCCTGAATCAACGTCGGTACCCTCGTATCTGAAAAGCTTTCAAACTATCAATATTCAATCGGTACAACGCTCTGGCCGTAATGTGCGTCGTGGCGGTTTAAGCCTCGAGGATGTGGTTTCGTTTTTAATTAACCTACCACGCTTAGGCATAACGACTACTACTATCTTTAAAACGGTAAAACAACTTATTAATGAGCGTCGTAATAGAGTGCGCATTGTGCGCCGTCGCAATATCCAGGCGTTGATGTCGTTCGATGTTGTGTTCCGGCAAATCAAGAATTCCAAACCTGATTTTTCAACCATTTTTGCAAACCACGTAGCGGCCTCCATGCATCGCTATTGGGCGGCCAAATTCCAAGACGACTATGAAGTGAATCGTATGCCACAAGAATGGCGCGATACCTACGGTGGTGAGATCGATGCCGCAATGCATGAAGCGGATTACATGCTGGGCCGCTTGGATAAATTCACCAAGGCTAATCCTGAATTCACGGTATTGGTGTTAGCGAGTATGGGCCAGGAAGCGATTGAGCATGAGCCTATTCACAATCAACTTATGATTGGTGACTTTGATGCTTTTATGGCTATGCTTGGTTTTGAAAAGCATGAATACGAAAAGCTTACCGGTATGGAGCCTGAGTATGTTGTTGGCTTCAAAACAGCAGACGGCTTAAACAAATTCAAGCAGATCAGTGGCTCTTTGGATATTAATGGCCAAGCCCCATTGGTCAAACCCATCAACGAATCTCAAACCGCCTTTTTAGTGTTCCAAAACAATATCGATATCGACGGCATCAGCGTGGCGGGTAACACGGTTGCTTTGAAAGATTCAGGTTTGGTGATCGATAAAATCCAAGACATGAGTGGCTCTACTGCGCAGCATGTACCTGGGGGATGTTGCTTTGTGTTCAACGGCTTTTCAGATCTTTCGTCACACACTAACCTGGAAGTTGAACATGATTTGGTCGCGATCACCTCATCCATCATGTCGGCACTGGAACTAGAAACCGAGCCCTATATGCGCACTCCAATAGATGCTGTGGTGAACGCGCTAAAAGATCACCCTGATGCCACAAGCAAGCCCATGAGCGGGCAGCAGCAGGCCACTGCAGGCTAGCTATTTAGCAACAAAAGCTTGCCGCAATTGTTAGATCAACGTGCACATTTTCGGTGCGCTTCGCGTTGCTAATGTCATGAAATTTTGTGCTTATTCGGTCAAAGTGCCCATTTAATGGCGCTAATGGCGTGTAGAATAGCTCACATGAAAAATCCATTTTCGGCTCATACATATGATTTATTGGAGCGCACAGCTTGCACTATTGCGCCGCCTCATGGTCTGAACCTGTACAGAATGCGGCTTGTGGCAAGTTTTTGCTTAACCATCAGACACTTCGGCCGATCAATTAGTAGATATTTTGGGTTTACTGGAGTCCAACATGCACGCAGATGAGCTGCGTACGGCCATCCGTAGGGTGGTGGAAGTACTCAACAAGGCTGATATTCTGTCCGTTGTGAAAGAGTACCGCACAGCGCAAGGTGATAACCGAGCGGTTGCTGCTGCGCGCCTGGGTCATGCTGGGGCCGTGATCATGGAAAACATGGATAAGTTTTCCGCTAATGAAAAAGCCGTGGTTAAGTGCATGTTCCTCGACAGTTTGGGTACAACTCAATATTGGCAGGGGCTATTGGCATCCGCTGGCGACCCATCAAAGAATACGGCCGAACTTGTGCACCTATTCAGCCGAGTCATGTTTGCATCAACCCATCTTCCGAACTTGGCTAATTTACTTGGCAATGTTCGTGGTACTGCAGGGCAATCAAACTACACCATGGCACATCCTGTGTCGGGTGAAGCGCGTTTAACGATTCGTTTAACTGATGCTGGCGAACGTGCATCCGACCCTGATCGCATTGCTCGTTCTATCGACGGCATCGATATGCTTTACTCGGCCTGTGCAAGCATCGCCAGAAAGCCTGCGATGGATTTACGCCTCGATGGTGTAACCGGTGCAGAAGTGCGCGACATACACTTTATGGGTGAGCGCGATAGTGTGGCGGCGGTTAGTGCCGTTATTTCATCTATACCTGAAGCGCTGGAAGAGATTCATCCTGATGATGATCTTGACCTGGATGCATTGGTGGCGTCATTACCTATATTCGAAGACTTAAATACTTTGGCAAGCTTGGGGACGTTTACACCAACAGATCTAAAGGACATTAGCGAAACCATGCACCAAGGCGCGATGTTGGTATTAGAAAGTGGTGTGATCTTGGTGAATGAACTGCAACCCTCGGTCGATAACCAAACACCAGACACCGCACAAATGCGACCCGGTGCTCGCACACATGTACAACAACAAGCGCCTGCTGGTAACGGTGCGCCACCGATTTTAAATCGTCGACCGGTTGATGGTTCGGGTGCCCCTGAACGTGATGAGCACTACGAGCGATACTTGCGTGAAAGAGAGGCCATGCAACGTGCAGGTGCCGGTTATAACGGTGCAGCACCGAATGGTGCCGGTCCCAACGGTGCGCCAAGCAATCGCCAGGCACCCCAAGCCAATGATCCAAATCAAGTGGATGTTGAGCAGTTACTGAAAAACCTAGGGCGTTCGCGAGATCGGTAGATGATTACGCGGGTTATTCTCGCTTCGCTATACGCGCTTCATACCAGCCTTTTTTAGCAATGTTATCAGCAGTGCGCTCGCGTTCTGTCTGTGTTTTCGATGAATGGCGTGCGCCGCTTCGCTGTCCCCTTTTAATATCGCCATGCAAAGCTCTCTGTGGTCTCTATTGGATTTAGTG
>CALHOU010000165.1 GCA_938035945.1 uncultured Granulosicoccaceae bacterium | reverse complement strand
CCCAAAATGGCGATAATTGCCACAACGACCATAATTTCAATCAGGGTAAAGCCAGCTTGGCCCGACCGTTTCATACTCTTGACCATAACGGTACTGTCTCCAAAATATTCCGGTTAACTCTATTTTCAACCTATCCCAACAAGAATAGCACGGTGATTTGACCTTTCAGGTCTAACTGACCGAACACTTTCAGTAGCGTAAAGTGTGCCGTGTACTAGGATGTGACACACCATGAAAGTGAAGATTCAACACCTTTTCCGCCGCGTCATGCGCCCCGCAATCGCCCTAGCCATGGGCATCGGGGCACTATGCGCTATTTTACAACTGGCCGGATTCGACCAAACCCTGCGCTTCGACCGTGGTGCCATTGATGCTGGGCACTACTGGTTGTTGCTGAGCGGTAATTTCGTGCACCTTGGTCCGAACCACTTATTCATGAATATGGCCGGCTTTGCGCTTATCGTGGCTTTGGTGTGGGCTCGGTTCAACACCCTTGAATGGGCGCTGATTACGGTGTTTTCAAGTCTGGTGGTGGGTGTGGGTTTGTATTTATTTGACCCAGAGATCATTTGGTACGTCGGATTTTCCGGCACGCTGCACGGTTTAGTAATTGCCGGGTGTTTGGCTGACCTGCGCCACTACCCGAAATCGGCGGCACTGTTACTGGTATTGGTTGTAGCCAAGCTTGCGTACGAGCAGCTAGTCGGGCCATTACCTGGCAGCGAATCTGTCGCCGGAGGCAACGTGGTTGAAAATGCGCACTTGTATGGCGCGATTGGAGGAGCGGTGATAGGTGGGGTGTTATTGCTGTTAAAACGTGGTGGTGCCAAATTACCCGTTACACCGACATCATTGGACCCGGATTAACATAAACCAGAATTTCTGTGTCCAGGTCAGATTGTTCGGCCGCCAGCTTGATCAAAGCCTTGCACGGCATGATGTCTTCGTTGCTGACGTAGCGCACCCAAATAACATCGTCGATTTCGGTCAGGCTGGCCACTTGCCCAACCTGGCGTGGGGTATCTTCACCCACAGTAGATACAAATTTGATTTCACGTTCTAAAGTGAGTTTTAACCGACGGGCACAATCGTAGAACCGGTCTTTCATTTCGACACGGTTTGGAGACAGCAACTTGATCGCTATGCGGTTGTTTTTCAATTTGGAATCCCCGTGATCGTTCACTGTCTGTATTTCTATTGTAAGCAGGTGGCTAGCATTCTGGCTAGAGATCAAACGCCACCGTAATCTTTACGCTCCTCACCAATCCATCGACGAATAAGCCCTTTCACATTCTCGGGGGAATGGCTTAGCAAATGGTCGCTAATCTCACTCACGGTATCGAGCATGTCACTGTCACGACCCAGCTCAGCGATACGAAATTCTGCCAGGCCGGTCTGCCGCGTACCCAGGACTTCTCCGGCACCGCGTAAATCCAGGTCTTTCTGGGCGATGACAAATCCGTCATTGGTTTTACGCATAATACTGATTCGTTCCTTCGCATTCTGTGACAGAGGCGCCTGATACAACAAAATACAGGTACTTTGCGCGCTTCCGCGGCCCACACGACCCCGTAATTGGTGCAATTGTGACAATCCGAGCCGCTCAGCATTCTCAATGACCATCAGGGACGCATTTGGGACATCTACCCCAACTTCGATAACCGTGGTCGCCACCAGCAGATCGAGCTCCTGAGATTTGAACTGCTGCATTATCGCGTCTTTGTCGCGTGATTTAAGCCGACCGTGCACCAGGCCAATTCGACAACTGGGTAAAAGTTCGGCAAGCGTTGCAATGGTGTCTTCGGCAGCTTCGGCCTGTAGGCTTTCCGATTCTTCTATAAGCGTGCATACCCAATACACTTGCTGTCCGCTTGCTATCGCTTTCCCAACACCTGCAACCACATCGCCGCGACGCGTGGCAGGCATGGCAATAGTATTTACAGGCTTTCTACCAGGCGGTAACTCATCGATGATGGAACAATCCAAATCAGCATAGGCGGTCATCGCGAGAGTGCGAGGGATAGGCGTGGCGGTCATAATGAGTTGGTGAGGCAAACTTGATTCACTGGCACCTTTGTTTCTTAATGCCATGCGTTGATGCACACCGAATCGATGTTGTTCGTCGATGATGGCAAGGCCCAGATTTTCAAATTCAACATCGTTTTGAAACAATGCATGCGTACCAACCACAATACGTTGTTGGCCCATGGCTACCGCCTCTATCGCACTACGTCTTTGCGCCACTCTTAATTTGCCAGACAACCAACCAACCGATATACCCAGTGACTCGAACCAATCGCTAAAGTTAAGCAAGTGCTGCTCTGCCAGAATTTCCGTCGGCGCCATCAGTGCAACTTGATAGCCTGCGGCTACGGCATTAGCCGCCGCCAATGCAGCCACCACAGTTTTCCCTGAGCCGACATCACCTTGCACTAAACGCAACATGGGCTCGCCAGTTTCCATGTTGGCCAATACTTCATCCAGCACCCGTTGCTGCGCGCCGGTTAAAGTAAAGCTTAAGGAATTTTTTAACTGTTCAGCCAGCTCAGCCTTTGCCGGAATAACCGGCGCTTGATTGCGTTGCGCTTGCACTCGCAATAAGCGCAAACCTAATCGGTGAGCGACCAACTCTTCCAAGGCCAATCGTCTATGCGCTGGGTGCATACCAGACATCAAGGCCGACACATCTGCACCCGGGGTTGGTCTGTGCACCATTTTCAATGCACTGACAAGGTCGGGCATGTTGGAATCTTGCAATTGTTCTGGCGGAATCCAGTCAACCAATGCATGCTCATCAAGATAAGCCAAAGCTTGATCGCTTAACTTTCTTAAGGTTGGTTGTTGAACGCCTTCAGTGGTTGGATAAAAAGGGGTTAAGGTATCTTCCAGTGCCGCACCTTGAGATTGAATGCGGTACTCGGGATGTACCATCTCTAACATGCTCGGGCCACGACGTACTTCACCAAAGCATTGCAGCTTTGTACCGGGCGTGAACTGCTGGACCTGCTTTTGATTAAAATGAAAAAAGCGCAGCATTAACGAACCGGTGCCATCGTTTACTCGCACCAACAATGAACGCCGCTTGCGAAAAACAACATCAGCCAACACGACTTCAACCGACACCACCGCTTCACTACCCGGACGCAAGCTACCAATCTTTGCTAACTGTGTTCTATCCTGATAACGAAACGGCAAATGAAACAGCACATCCTGCACATTGTGCATGCCAAGACCAGCCAACTTCTCCGCCACAGACGCACCCACACCCTTTAGCTTGGTGATCGGCACCGTATCTAGCGCAGGACGTGTGGTGGTAGCTACCATCTCTTTCCGGGGACAGTTTACTTAATTGCGAAGCGTTGCTTAAGACTCGATGTACATGATGCCTTCAACCTCAACGGCAACATCTTTTGGTAAGGCTCTGACACCGATAGCTGCACGCGCGGGATACGGCTCGTCGAACTCTTCAGCCATCACTTCGTTAACTAACGGGAAGTGACCAAGATCTGGCAAGAACACAGTTAATTTCACCACATCAGCGAAACTACCACCCGATGCTTCACAAAGTGCTTTCAAATTCTTAAACACTTGTACAACTTGCTCACGCGGGTCGTCGCTAACCACTTCCATGGTTTCAGGGTCGAGCGGAATTTGGCCGGACAAATAGACCGTAGGCCCACACTTAATCGCTTGAGAGTACGCACCAATTGCCCCCGGTGCGTTCTTAGTCACCACTGCATTTCTAGCCATAGGTATATCCCGTTTAATCTGTTTGAGAATTACGGGGACAGTTTACTTAATTAAACCCTTGGCTTGTGGAGTTAATACGAGGGAAAGTACGGGGACGGAGAAAATACGGGGACAGTTTACTTATATTGTTTGCCTATCTACAAGCCGCTTGAATTACGGGGATATAAGTAAACTGTCCCCGTATTTTTTCCGGTAATTTCTGTATTAACGGCGGCGATTTACGCCTCGTACAACGGTGAGGTTTCGAAGTCGGCGTATGATGCGGGCCAGGTGCTTGCGATCTTCAACGGCGAGGACGAAGCGGATTTGGATATTGCCTTCGCCGCGGTTGTTAAAATCCATATTCTCGATGTTGATGTCCATCAGTGACATCGTCGATGTGACTCGCGCCAAGGCACCTGGTTGATTCACAAGGTGCACTATAATTTCAGCTTCGAACGAGTCAGCCAGCTCAACACCCCATTCAACCGCTACCCATTCTTTGGGTCGGCGACGATACCGCGATACGTTTCGACAACCCGCTCTATGTACAGCGATACCTTTTCCAGCAGTGATGAGGCCTTGCACTTGATCGCCTGGGATAGGACAACAACATTTGGACAATGAAAGCACCGAGCCTTCACGTCCTTCGATAGTGAGCGGCGCGGTCTCTCTAACTGGCAGTTGCGGAAACTCTGTGTTTTCATCGCCATGCTTTTTCGCCACCAAGCGCTCAGCGATTTGACTGGGCAAGTGATTTCCCAAACCAACATCTACATAGAGTTCTTCTTGCGACTTGAAACCAAACTCAGCCAACAACGACTGCATAGCTTTATCAGTAATACTCTGCGGTGTTTCATCGTAACGACCCAAGGCACGTTTAACTAAACGCTCGCCAAACTCTTCAGCCTTCGACTTATCCATTTGCCGCAAGTAATGTCGAATCGCAGTTCGCGCTTTAGATGTCACTACAAAATTGAGCCACATCGGGCTCGGATTGGCATCAGGTGACGTTTGAATTGCCACGGTTTGACCTGATTCCAATACCATACTTAATGACATTGGATTGCGATCAACCTTGGCCGACACGCAGGTATTACCAATTTGCGAATGCACCGCATAAGCAAAGTCTACCGGCGTTGCATTAGCGGGGAGTTCTATAATCTTACCCTTCGGTGTGAAAACATAAATCTCACTTGGCAACAATTCACCCTTAACGCTTTCAACAAATTCGAGCGTGTCAGCCGTATTGCTTTGCATATCGATTAGTGTGTTAAGCCAAAATTGAGCTTTCTGCTCATGCCCAACATTTTCCTTGCCTTCTTTATATGCCCAATGCGCAGCAATACCACTTTCAGCAAATTCATCCATTTCGTGGGTGCGAATTTGCACCTCTACAGGTATGCCATCCGTATGTTTTAACACTGTGTGCAAAGATTGATAGCCATTCTCTTTAGGCTTGGCGATGTAATCTTTAAAGCGGGAAAAGATAGGCGTATAGAGCTGATGAACAATACCCAAAACGCGGTAACACTCATCTATGTCGTCAACAACAACGCGTAAGGCAAACATGTCAAACACTTCCTGAAACGAAAGTTGTTTGCGCTGCATCTTTCGATACAAACCGAACAAATGCTTCTCACGGCCGGTCACACTTGCATTGATACCTTTTGCACGAAGGTTTGCAAGTATATGTTCTTCAATTTTCGCAACAACATGATTGCGATTGCGGTGCGATTGACTGACCTTACCACCCAGTACTCGACTGCGCGCCGGATAACAACATTCAAAGCCAATATCTTCAAGTTCGTTCTTGATTTTAAACATACCAAGACGACCAGCAATAGGCGCATACACATCTAAGGTTTCACGCCCAATTCTTTTTTGCCGTTCGCGCGACAACACACCAATGGTGCGCATGTTGTGCAAACGATCGGCAAGCTTTATCAAGATAACGCGTATGTCAGACACCATTGCCAATAGCATCTTTCTAAAACTTTCAGCTTGTGCTTCTTCTTTGGATTTAAATTCCAAATAATTTAGTTTGCTCAAGCCATCGACGATCGATGCAACTTCATCACCAAATGCTTCAACCAAATCTTCGCGCGATGTCTTTGTATCTTCGAGCACATCGTGAAGCAAGGCTGCCATGACACTTTGGTAGTCGAGCTGCATGTCCAAGACAATATGTGCAACTGATATCGGATGGGTAATGTAGGGCTCGCCAGAACTTCGGGTTTGCGTGGCATGCGCTTTATGCGCGACGTCGTACGCTTTTTCTACCAGCGCAATTTCCTCAGCGCTAAAAATAGGCGCGATGCGTTCGAGTAGCTTGGCGAGCGCAACTTCAGCGAGTTGTGCGTTCTCCACAACAGTTGCGACGGTGTTTTCGGTTGTGTTTGTTGCTGAGGTGGACATTCGGCTTGTCGTCAGCACGTTTTGCCGGAACGAGCCCGACTCTGCGCAAACCGGTGTACAAGCTCGAGACCTGGTGAGCTAAGTCGATTAGCACACCAAGTATGTGAAGCAGAGGCTTGGCCAACGATGTGACCAAGCGCTGCAGATTTAGAATTCAGTGCGAATATCTTTGTTGTCATAGATAACGGGTTCAACTGGCGCCACAGGCGGTGGTGGAGGCGGAGCTTCTTTAAGGATATCCTCGCCTACCAGCCCATCAGCAATTTCTCTCAGGGCAATTACGGTGGGCTTGTCGTTATCGGCTGGCAACATCGGCTCGGCGCCCATTGAAATGTTGCGCGCTCGTTTTGCTGCAATCAATACAAGATCGAAGCGATTTCCAACGTTTTCAAGACTGTCTTCAACGGTGACACGTGCCATATCAGGCTACCTGCTTAAAATAGAGTAATGAAGTTTAGTGCCCTAAGCTCGCAAACACCAGACCAAAGACTATGAATTTGCGTTACTTTCAGGCAAATGCATCGTGCCGTACGCACAAATGTGCGCAGATTAGTGCGTCAGACTGGTGATCAGACCCGCATGCTGGAGCGCTTGGCGCGATTTGGTGACTCGGTAAGACACGATCACGGACTTCAATTCCATCAGCGCCTGATCAAAATCATCGTTAATGATCAGGTAATCGGCGCGATGGTATTGCTGCATCTCCAGCACAGCCTCGCCAGTTCGGCGCTCGATCACGTCATCGCTGTCTTGCCCGCGCCCTTTCAGCCGCTCGATCAAACTGGCACGGGACGGCGGCAGAATAAAAATGGACACCACATCATCGAGCTTTTGCCGCACTTGGGCAGCGCCCTGCCAATCGATTTCCAGAATAACATCGGTGCCGTTATTGAGATTTTGCTGGACCGCGGCCACACTGGTGCCGTAGTAATTTCCAAATACTTCCGCATATTCCAGAAATTGATCCTGCTCGATCATTTGCTCGAAGGTGGCACGATCGGTAAAGAAATAGTCCTCTCCATCGGTTTCACCTGGGCGCATCCCACGGGTGGTGTGAGAGATGGACACGCCGAGCTTATCCAGCTCTTTAATGGTACGCCGCACAAGGCTTGTTTTGCCGGCGCCTGAAGGCGCTGAAACAATAAACAACTGAGCTTGACTGGTTTTCATGTGCGACTCGAATTTTTGCGTGGCCGTTACAGTTTACTATAGTGCTTCTTGCGCGATTTGACGCTAGCAAATGTCCAACCCACTTATTTCAGTGCTGATGCCAGTGCACGCGTTTACGCCGTTCACAACAGCTGCTGTGTCCAGCGTGTTGGCACAGTCCCATTGCAACCTGGAACTGGTGATTGTGGGCAAAGAAGATATCGACGACTTGCTGGCAAAACTCCCCAAAGATAATCGCATTCGCGGTTTCGCGCGCGAAGCACCGGGCGTGATTGGCGCATCGAATACCGGACTAAAGCAGTGCATGGGTGAATACATCGCACGCATGGACAGCGACGATTTATGCCATCCAGATCGCTTAACAGTTCAGCTTGAATTTGCGCAGAGTTTAGACAAGCTTACGTTGATAGGCTCGCGCGTAGAAATTTTTTCCGATGAACATGTTATTGGGGATGGCAATCGTCGCTACGAACAGTGGCTAAATTCTCTAACCATGCCAGAAGAAATCAAACTGGCAAGTTTTATCGAATTGGCGTTACCCAACCCAAGTTTGTTTGCACACAAAGATTTCTGGACCAAGATGCATGGCTATAGGGAGCGAGGCTGGCCGGAAGACTATGATTTGATTCTTCGAACCTGGCTGGCCGGCATTCCAATGGCCAAACCAGAAGGCACCTTACTGCGTTGGCGTGAACACCCGAATCGTTTAACGCGCACTGATCAGCGTTATTCGCGCCAAGCGTTTATACAAGCCAAGGCCTGGGCCTTAACGCAAAAAGCAGCTAAGTTGGGTTTGCATGCTGGACGGCGTGTCTGGATTTGCGGCACCGGCCGCAATGCGCGTTACTGGCATGATGCTTTAATTGAAAACGATGTGACGGTGGCCGGATTTGTAGAACTAGATAGTGCAAAAGAAAAAAGGCAAAAGCGCCATTTGCCGGTTATAACCTACACACAGCTTGAACAACAGCGAACGAATGAGCTGATCGTGACCGCTGTATCGAACCCATCTGCGCGAACGGCTTTATATAGCTGGTGTATGGAGCGCGATTATATTAACGGTGTTGATTTTATAATGGGGGGTTAAGCTTCAAGCAAACCTTAATTAAAAATCAACAACATCAAAAGCGAGGGGCCTTGGCGACATAAAAGTAACCTTACTCATACTAAGTTTTACAACTTAAATGTCAGAAATTTATCACTTAGCGCCCATCATGCGGTAGCGAATAGAGGACGTCAAACTCTTCGCAAATTACTGGCATGCTCTCGTTTGGCACCTTGCCGATGCGCTCGCACTCCCTGCCAAAATACGCCCAATGCACTTCACGCCATTGCTTTAATGACTTATCACCCTCTCCCTCCGTTGCTGCAAAGCGCTCAGTCACTTCATTAAACGGCACAATAGCAACACGGGTGCTTTCAATCACGCATAAAGGTTCAGACCGCCAGTTGGTAACCACGCTCAACGCACCAGACTCTGGCGGTTTTTTTTGCGCCGATTCGTAAGTCCATAGCAAACCAGCCGTGGCACGCTTAGTACCAGACAAAACCAAATCAGCCAGTAGGTTGGCATGTTTTTCATTGTCATCAAAATGGAACGCCTCATAGAAGCGCTCTGTCGCGTCGTAATCAACGGTGGCTTGGAATGCATCCCAAAATAAACGTATATGTGATGGTATCTCCATAGACGAGTACTCACTTATATCAACAATGGAAAACGCAATTTAATTGCGTTAGTAAAACCAGCAACAACGGTTGTTAGTCCGTATCGGTGGACATGACGACATGCATTATCGCGTTCTTCTATTTATAACAACCGAAGTAACATCCTAGGCCAAACCAAAGAGAAAATCGCACTACGCACGGTCACACTTAAACACAAGGCATTGCTCATAGTCACTATCAATTATTTCTTACACTGACTGTCCACCTAGTTCTTTTGACTTAGTACCGCCCCAATCCGGCTTTTGACCTCTTTAAATTCTTTGATCTCGATCATTCACAGTTTCTTGATCGTTTGCAGTTTCAAGTCGGCAAGGCTTTCTCATGCGTCGGTATTCCTTCGGCATAGCACATATCTGAACGCGCAGAGCGTGTCCAGATATGTGCGTCTAATTTATACCAATCGGGATTATCATAAGAGCCGCCCGCAATTGCTCGAAGTCCTGGTCGCATTTCGGTTGTCCATGAAATGGTCGTGCCGCAGTTTGGACAGAAGTCATTCTGTATCCATCGATTGCTGGTGTCGGAATTAAATTGATACTGACTCAAGTCTCCTTGTAAAAAGGTGACATCCTCATCTTTAAAGTACACACCAATTCCATAAGGCGCACCTGTTCTTAATTTGCATGTTGTGCAGTGACAGCCCATTGCGCGAACTGGCTCACCGTTGGTCTCAAATCTAACTGCACCACATTGACATCCACCTGTGTGCTTCATCTTTATCCCACTCCACTAAAGTTTGACCTAACTGGCAGCTTACGCCGCTTATTCCCAGAATAGTTCGAATATACAGTTAAATTCGAATATCATGCACGTAGCTCTCAGCCTAGAATGACCCAATTGCCAGCAGAGGACCTCATGCTAACAAATCACATTGAAAGCCGATGGATAACCGCCTTCGCGCATGTTTTCGAATTGTGCAAAATGCATAAGGGCGAAAGTATTGTCATTCTTAGTGAAAGCCAATCGCGACAGCTGAAC
>CALHOU010000164.1 GCA_938035945.1 uncultured Granulosicoccaceae bacterium | reverse complement strand
TATTGCTGAATCTGCCGACAAGGTTGTAAAGTTTCGATCAGCAAACACCACGGCCACGGTCCGTTGTTGATGCGTTGCGTAAAATCCGTAAGCCAGTGCTGCGAGCTGAAATGCAGCCACACACGACATATCAAACACCAGGTCTTTCTTGCCAGGTTTATACAATACAAGCGTTAGCAGTGGTCCTAGCACCAGGTCAATCAAGGCAACTATTTTTAAGCCCTGCCAGCCACCATCCAGAAAGAATAACTCGCCAGGAAACCACCACATCAGCATTACAAAAACTAATGATGAGAAGATGAGTAAGCTCAATGTGAGATGAATGGCAAACGCTTTGCGTGTAGAAAGCGTTTTCCAGCTTGAAGGCGCTGTTGTGCCCATGGGCCGATTACCTTAATTCCAAAATACACCTGATTTAAGAGCAATCCATAGGCCAAAATTGGTCTCTATTTCAGGATGAATTTCACAAAAAATGGTGCTGTATCACGCTAATTTTCCGCGTTATTAGCTGGTAATGGTAATTGACCGTTCGAAACTAGCTTGACGCTTGATTGAGTAAAAACTCCATCAAGGCCTTTTGGGCATGAAGTCGGTTTCCGGCTTCATCCCAAATCACACTTTGATCACCATCGATCACATCCGCATCGACTTCTTCACCACGATGTGCTGGTAAACAGTGCATGAATAAAGCATCTTTGGCAGCCAGTGCCATATGTGCTTTGGTCACTTTGTAATCGGCGAAAGCAACGGTTCGTTTATTGGCTTCCGTTTCTTGCCCCATACTGGCCCACACATCAGTGACCACCAAGTCAGCACCATCAACCGCATCATTTGGACTATTGCATAGTTCCACCTGTGAGCGGCCTTGTTCGAGTATGCCCTTGTTGGGACCATAACCAGCAGGGCTGGCAATGCGCATCTTAAAGTCCAATAGCTTTGCGGTGTTAATAAACGAATTGCATACGTTGTTACCGTCGCCAATCCAGGCAACGGTTTTGCCTTTTATATCGCCGCGATAGTCAAAGTAGGTTTGCATGTCTGCCAGTAACTGACACGGGTGCAAAAGATCGGTCAGGCCATTGATCACAGGAATGCTTGAGGCGCTGCAAAACTGTTGTAGCGATTCGTGTGAAAACGTTCTGATCATGACAAGATTGACCATTTGCGATAGCACGCGTGCCGTATCTTCCAAGGGTTCTCCACGGCCTAACTGAGTATCGTTAGGTGATAGATACAACGCATGCCCGCCCAGCTGGCCAATACCTGCTTCGAAAGATACGCGGGTACGAGTGGATGATTTTTCAAAAATCATGGCCAGGCTTTTACGCGGAAACAGGGCCTCTGTGATACCGGCCTCAAACTGTTTACGAAATTCACTACCGCGCTGAATGATGCCACGAAATTCGTCAGCGCTTAAATCGCTGACGGATAAAAAATGCCTCATGCGGTTGCGTTTTCCTGCTCTAGAAAAGCAATAACAAGATCGCTTACCGTATTCACGATTTTATCGGCCTGCTCATCGCTTAGAACCAGTGGCGGTAGTAAGCGCACGACATTGCCGGCAGCCACGTTAATCAGTAAGCCTGCATCCAACGCATGTTGCACCAGTTCAGCGCACGGTCTGTCGAGTTCAACACCAATCATTAAGCCTTTACCGCGAACTTCAACCACACCTTCACGGTTATGCAGGCGATTGCGTAAACCTGATTGAATTCGATCGCCGAGCTCGGCGGCACGATCTACCAAGTGATGCTTTTCCATTTCAGCAATAACGGTTAAGCCTGCGCGACTGGCCATCGGGTTACCACCAAAAGTAGTGCCATGACTACCGGGTTGAATAAGTTCGGCCGCTTTGCCACGAGCAAGGCAGGCGCCAATCGGAATGCCATTACCCAGTGCTTTGGCTACTGCCATAACATCGGGCTGAATGTTAGTGTGATGGTGCGCAAACCATTTACCCGTGCGGCCCATGCCGGATTGAATTTCATCGAGCATCAATAACCAATCTTGATCGTCGCAAACGGCGCGTACTTTTTCCAGGTAGTCATCAGCTGGCACATGAATACCGCCTTCACCTTGTACCGGTTCTAACAACACAGCGACGATGTCATCACGCTCGGCGGCTATTTTTTTAATCGCGTCCACATCGTTATAGGGCACCACCACGAATCCTGGTGTGAGCGGTCCAAAGCCTTTTTGAATTTTGTCGTTGCCGGTTGCCGCAATGGTGGCCAGGGTGCGGCCGTGAAAAGCAGTTTCAGTGACGATGATCGTAGGCGTTGCGATATTTTTAGCGTGGCCATGCAAGCGTGCGACCTTGATGCAGGCTTCATTCGCTTCCGCACCGGAATTACAAAAGAATGCTTTATCCATCCCTGCGACTTTGCACAAGCGTTCGCCTAAAGCTTCCTGCAAAGGTTCGCGGTACAGGTTAGATATGTGCAGCAAGGAATTGACTTGATCAGTGAGTGCCTCTGCCATGGCCTTGTTGGCATGGCCGAGTCCGCACACAGCGATGCCGGATAGGGCGTCGAGATATTCCTTGCCCTGATCGTCCCACAGGTTCACGCCTTCGCCTCGCGAAATGCTGACCGGCAGCCTGCCGTAGGCAGACATCAAATATTCCATCGTGAACCCTAAATCGTCGAAAAAGCTACCTCGATAGTATTACAAGCTGTGGGGTCTAGCCAACCCGGTCAACCTCGGGATGGGCTAAAAAATCCATTATTTACGAGAATAAGTGTTGGGCATGCTTGCCAACAGTCGAGACGGGGTGAGAACATAGGGTAAGTTCACAAAGCCTTGGTGCTGCGTGACAATTTAAACCCTAATTTCTACCGGAGTAGACATGGCTTTCGAATTTCCTGATTTACCTTACGATTTCACCGCTTTGGAGCCCCACGTGGACGCCATGACCATGGAAATCCACTACGATCGGCACCACCGCACCTACTTCAACAACTTCACTGGTGCAGTTGCTGATACACCAAATGCAGACAAGTCACTAGAAGAAGTAATGGCAGGTGTCGATGCGAGTGCATCTCCCGCTATTCGTAATAATGGTGGTGGTTACTACAACCACATCCTGTATTGGAACTCTATGTGTGATGGTGGCAGCGCGCCAAGCTCAGCGCTAAGCACGGCTATTGATGCAGAGTTTGGTTCTATGGACAAGCTTAAGGAACAACTAAAGCAAGCTGGTATTACCCGCTTCGGTTCAGGTTTTGCCTGGTTGATCGTCAAAGACGGCAAGCTAGCGGTAACCTCAACGCCAAATCAAGATAACCCTCTGATGCCAGTGGCTGACATGCAGGGTTCACCAATCCTTGCGCTTGATGTTTGGGAGCACGCTTACTACTTGAAATATCAAAATAAGCGACCAGATTACATCGACGGCTGGTTGGAAGTAGTCGATTGGGCTAAAACGTCTGAGCGCTTCGCAGCTTTAACTGCTTGATCTAGCACACATATCAGCAAGCAGTACGCACATTGGCGCATCGTTTGACCGTATAATTAGGAAAGCAGACTGGAGATACTCATGTCAGATTTACAAAACGATCCGATTGCACGGATTAACGAACAAATAGCAAATAACCCCGTCATTATTTACATGAAGGGAACACCGCAAATGCCAATGTGCGGATTTTCTGCGCGCACAATAGAAGTGCTCAAAAACTGCAACAAAGAGTTCGCCTACGTCAACATCATTGCTGACGTGGGTGTTCATGAGAACTTACCAAAGGTGTCAGATTGGCCAACCTTCCCGCAGGTGTTTATTAAAGGCGAGCTGGTAGGTGGTTGTGATATCACTTGCGAATTGGCTGAGAATGGCGAACTGCAAAAGATGATTGATGCAGCGACAGCCGCTGCTGCTTAAGTTCTAGTGCTTTAAAGTTGTACGGAAAAAGCCTCACTTAGTGAGGCTTTTTTATGCGAAGGCTTTCAAAGTTCTTTATATGAATGTGCGTCTAAAGAGTAGGGATGTACTTCATTAAGATAATGAGGCTGCGTTTTTACACTGTCTATCCAGCGGTTTAAGTGATCTAAGTCATCCAATTCTAAACCCGCATCTTGTGCTAAATGCACATAAGAAAAAACGGCGATGTCGGCAATGGTATAAGTATCGCCACTGAGAAACTCGTGTAACTGCAACGTGTTGTTTAAAATACCCAGCACTTTGTTCGATGCAGCACGCTTAGCGTCTAGCATGGCTTGACTGCGATTTTTATCTTTACCTGTAAGCACCCAATGACGAAGCGTTGCAACACTTGCTTGCACATAGTCAGCTTCGAAAAACAGCCATTGCATTACTTGTGCTTGCTTAACCGGGTCGCCCGGAAGAAAGCGAGTGTTTTGTGCCAAATACACCAATATCGCATTTGATTCCGCAATGGTTTCTCCGTTCTCTAAACGAATAGCCGGTACCGCGCCCGTTGGGTTAACACGCAAAAAATCTTCGCCTTGGCCTTCACCTTCGAAAATAGAAATAAACTTTTGTTGGTAAGGCAACTGGAGTTGGTTTAATAAAAGTCGAACTTTCCAGGCATTTTGTGATGGCAAGTAATCGTAGAGAGTGATCATGGCAAGTCCTTGTGGTAACTGGACTGCCACTCTACCGCCGTGATCGATCGCAGGCTTCTCGTTTCTTGTGATCCAATCCTAAATCGGGGTTCCTAATTCGGGGACAGTGTACTTAATTGACGTGACTGCAAACACCTCATCAAGCTTTGTTTAATTCTTCCCAACGATTAACCACGCTGCAGAACAGCTCGGCTGTTTGTCGCGTGTCGTACACAGCAGAGTGCGCCTCACCGGTATCCCATTCAATGCCGGCCGATGCGGCTGCTCGTGCCAATACGGTTTGGCCATACGCTAAACCACACAAAGAAACCGTGTCTAAACAACTAAACGGATGGAAAGGATTACGTTTTACGCCTGCACGTTCTGCTGCTTTATTCACGAATTTCAAATCGAAGAAGGCATTGTGTCCCACAAGAATGGCGCGGTTACATCCCGCATCCTGAACTGCTTGTCGAATGGGTGTGAATATGTATTTAAGCGCTTCACGCTCAGCACGCGCAGCGCGTAGCGGGTTGTCTGGGTCGATGCCGTTAATTTCCATCGACTTGGGTTCTAAATTCGCACCTTCAAATGGGTGTACATGCGTGCTGTAGCTGTCTGTACAAACCAGTTTACCGCTTTCATCGAAGTCGACTAAAACGGCTGCGATTTCGAGCAAAGCATCGGTTTGTTCATTGAATCCGCCTGTTTCTACATCGATGACCACCGGCAAATAGCCACGGAAGCGATCTTTCATTTCGGTCGGTTGTCCGGGCTGGTACATGGTATTCAGGCAATCTTGTTAGGCAATAGCGTAAGGCGAATCATACACCCCTCAACTTTGATACCATCAACTGTTCTGCTAGGTTTTCAATTGAATCTGTGTCGGCACTGTTAAAACAGTATTTTAATATCGCGTTCCTGATGGCTAAACCGCAGGACTTGCCCGCGGGCGAGTCCCAGATGTATGTGGGCCTTATTTTCAATTTCATCACTTATGTGGTGGCGTTGATTGCGATCTCAAGTTTTGGCGAAGCCGTAATGCATGCGGTAATCGATATCGCGTGCACTGCATTTTTCCTATACATAGCCTTGAGCCTGACAAAACGCTTGGCGCGGTTACATCAGGCTCTTGGTGCGATATACGGTGCAGGTGCTTTTTTAAATCTTTCTGCCATACCCATTTTGTATTCAGCAACCGCACAGATCGATCAAAATGTGGCTACTGTCACCGTATTCGCGCAATTTGTTTTGCTCGTTTGGAGCTTGTCACTGGCCGGCCATGTGCTGCGGCACACGTTTGACCTAAGCATGTTCAGCAGCATTGGTATAGCGGTGTTGTACTACGTTTTAATTACCAGCATTCTCGGTGCCGTGTTTCCGCCCGAACAAGCCGTGGTCGACCCGACCGGGCTAATTAACAATTTGCAACCACCAAAATTGGCTCTGCAGCAGGCTATCGGGTTAAACGGGCTTAGTGGCGAATCGTCAATATTTTGATGGCTAATGCACACTTGCCTGATCGATCAATTGCCAATTTATCAACCTATTACGGTGATTATGTTCCAGCGTGGCTGAGAATGTTATGATCGGCACGTCTAGCAACGCGCGAATTTTCGAACCCTATTCATGGATGCACCAGCTTCATCCAGTAAATCTGCGGGCCCATCGCAATCAACTCGTAAAAGAGTTGAGGCAGACGTGCGTGGTGGGCAGCTTGCAGGGCCGCAAGCAAGGATGAAAGGCGATCAGGTAGCGGCCGGTAAGCCTAAAGCCGGTGCAAAAGCCCCTGCGCTCAAACCACTCGATATTCTTGTCCCCGATGAAATTGGTCGCTATACGATTGGCGGTAAAATTGGTTCAGGCACCTGCGGTGTTGTGCATCTCGCTTTGGATAACGTGCTGCGCCGCGAAGTCGCGATCAAACTTTCGCCCATCGGTGAAGCGCATATCTCTACCGGCAAAGTACCAGGTGCTCAACGCGCTTATCAAACTGAAATTGTTGCGGCAGGTCGTTTAAGCCATCCAGGCATAGTCACGGTATATGACGCCGGCCAATTCGAAGAACTTAACTACCTTGTTATGGAAGCGGTAGAAGGGGAATCGTTAAAAAAATACGGTAAAGGCCAAACACCACTACCGATTCATCGCGCCTTAGAAATCATTATTGAGTGTTGCCATGCGTTGGACTACTCACATTCGCAAGACATTATTCATCGCGATATCAAACCTGCCAACATCATGCTCAGTGAAGAGGGTGCGGTTAAGATATTAGATTTCGGTATAGCCGTGGGTTTAACCGGTGAAGCAGGGCTCAGTAAGCAAGGTCCAACGCTTGGCACGCCAAACTACATGTCGCCTGAGCAAATTTTAGGTAAAGAATTAACGCCATCGAGCGATTTTTATTCTTTGGCAACCGTGTTGTTCGAATTACTGACTAGCCGGCAATTGTTTAAAGCGCAAAAAGTTAAAGATCTTTTCCGCACGGTTGTTCATCAGGTAGCGCCACGTCTTAGCGATATAAAATCGGACATGCCAGAGGCATTGTCAGATGTGGTTGCAAAAGCCCTAGAGAAAAAACCAGAGCAGCGCTACCAGTCGGGTGCGGAAATGGCTGAAGCACTAACCCCGTTTATTGAACGCTTTCGAATTGTTGAAGAGCGACCCGTTGCGCAACAACGCTTTATTAAACAACTGCAAGCGCAGCAGTTTTTCAATACCTTTTCGGATGTTGAAATTGCACAGCTACTCGAACTGGTGCGCGTTAAAACTTTTTCACCCGATGACGTGCTGATTGAAGCTGGCGATATAGAACGACGCTTGTTTGTAATCACTCATGGTATTGTGAAGGTGAGTGAAAACAATGCACTCGTACGCGTTTGCGGCGAAGGGCAGTGTATAGGTGAGCTTGGCTTTATTCACGGTGCGCCAGAAACCAAAACCATGCAGGCCATGACCGATGTTAACGTGTTGGAAGTGTCGGCCGATTCGTTGAGCGAACTACCACCGAAAGTGCATCTGCACTATTACCGCGTAATTTCAGACGTGTTGGTTGCACGTCTTGCCACTGAAGGTAGTTTGAGTCTTGATGTTTCGTTGTAAGGCAATTCGCTGCAGATTAGTCTCACGAATTCACGGCATAGTATGATGGTTTTTCATAAGTACACGCCTGTGCATGTTGGCGGAAGACCTTTGAGTTACATCCTGCAGAATACACACGTGTATAGTCAACATCGTAAACAGACTCCACATGTTTTGCTTCATCCCCATCCCGACTTATCTCTGCATCAAAATCATCATCGTTAGAACGACCTGATATAGCCCGTCCATTTGCATCTAAAAATTGAAATCTAAAGCGAGTCGGTGATAGCTTGCGCACGGTTTTGAACGATTCT
>CALHOU010000163.1 GCA_938035945.1 uncultured Granulosicoccaceae bacterium | reverse complement strand
GTGGTAACCGTATCGTTTTCGTTCACGATTGGCAGCACGCCGAAACTCAGTAATGTGTTTAGCGTTGAGCGTGCATTTAAGTAGCGTCGGCGGTTAGCCATGTCTTCGTGCGTTAACAGCACTTGCGCGGTTTTTCGATCGAATTGCTTGAACACAGATTCATAGGCTTGAATTAAGCCCATTTGGCCAACGGCTGCGGCTGCTTGCAGCTCGTGCACAACGCGTGGTTTTTGTTGCCAGCCTAAGCGTGCCATACCTTCAGCAATGGAGCCGCTTGAGACCAAAACAATTTCATGCCCATCAGCGGCCATGGCCGCCATTTGAGCAACCCAGGTTTCTATGATTTTATGATCTAAGCCTGCACCGTCTGCCGTGAGCAGAGAGCTACCTACTTTAATAACCCAGCGTTTGCCACGTGTTAGTCGATCACGCATGCTTAAGCGTCCGTATCGTTTTCGCCCTGCGCAGCACGTGCAGCATTTTGAGCTTCAAGTAGTTCTTGTTGACGTTGTTTTTCAGCGCGTGCAGCTTCTTTGGCAGCAACGGCTTTTGCAGCTGCAGCTTCAGCCGCTTCTTTTTCTTCCTGGCGCCAGGTTTCAAGCTGAATCATGATGTCGGCACACAGTGCTTTTGTGCCTTTGCCGGTGGCGGCTGAAATTCTATAAACCGGTCCTGTCCAATCCAGACCTTTAACAATGTCATCACAAATTTCATCGAGCATTTCTTCAGGAATTAAATCCGTTTTGTTTAGCACTAACCAACGCGGTTTTGCATACAAGGTTTCGTTGTGGAGTTTGAGCTCGTTTACCAAGCCTTTGGCCGTAGCGATGGGGTCGCTATTGTCGATCGGTTGGATATCAATAATATGCAGTAACAAGCGGTTGCGGCTTAAGTGTTTTAAGAACCTTACACCTAAGCCATGACCATCAGCGGCACCTTCAATTAAGCCGGGTATGTCGGCTACAACAAAACTACGGTGCGGCTCAATGCTTGCCACCCCTAAGTTTGGAATTAAAGTGGTAAACGGGTAGTCGGCAACTTTTGGTGTGGCAGAGGATACGCTTCTTATAAACGTCGACTTACCAGCGTTCGGCAATCCTAGTAGGCCAACATCTGCTAACACGCGAAGTTCGAGTTGTAGTTCTAATCGCTCGCCGGGTGTGCCATCGGAGGTGCGCCGAGGTGCTCGGTTGGTTGAGCTTTTAAAACGTGCATTGCCGAGGCCATGGAATCCACCCTTTGCCACACACACAATCTCTCCATCTTTTTTAAGATCAGCTATCACTTGCCCAGTAAGGCGATCGGTGGCTACGGTGCCCTCAGGTACGTCAATAATGCAGTCATCGCCTTTGGCGCCCGTACAGTCTCGACCACGGCCATTTCCGCCGCGCTGGGCTAGGTAGGTTCTTTTGTGACGGAAGTCCATTAGGGTGTTCAAATCATCGGTGGCTCGCAAATACACGCTACCGCCGTCGCCGCCATCACCACCGTCTGGCCCGCCTCTGGGGATGTACTTTTCGCGCCGGAAACTCATGCAGCCGTTGCCGCCGTCTCCGGCGATCACATTAATTCTGGCTTCGTCGACAAATTTCACTTTGATAGTTACTACTGTTAATTGCGGGTTAGAGAAGTGCGAGGCGTGGCAGAGTTTAGCGCAAATCTAGCTGGCACACTGGCTCCATGTACGGTTCAAAACACTTAACCAACGTGGCTCTGTTTCCGCTTTGTGATGCGGATAGCGTTCTGATCGACGCATTGTGCCACACGTCTGATAAGCCCGACACGCGCGGGGATGCGCTTGTGTTCGCCTGGCGCTTGGCTTTGCCAGCGCGCATGGATGTAGCCGCTGCCGCCAATGCCGTGCTGGTGGTTGCTCTGAGCGTGCCTCGAAAGGCCTGGAACCGACAGCAGCTACTGATAGTCCGCGAACTGATGGTACTTGCCGACCGGGAGGACGCCATGCCTACGCGCTCGGTTAAGCGCGTGGATACAGGTACAGATTTAGCGAAGCTGGCCAAGCGGCATAGCGATACAGGCGTACCGCACGATCGACGCAGCTTTGGTTCTCGTTCTCGCCCACTTGATGATGTGGCCAAAGAAACCAAGCCTTGGTGGAAACTGGTTGGCAAGGATGAGCCGGAACAGAAAAGCAGACAAAGAAAAACCCGCAAAGGGCGGGTTTCTCGAGACCCTACACCTCGGTAGAGGCGGGTCGATGCTGATCGACGTTCGTCGTCAGCCTCTTAAGCGCTAAAAGCAAAAGCGCTACAAAGCGAAACTTTACTCGGCAACGATGTTGACGAATTTGCGCTTGTGCTCACCTTTAACTTGAAACTGAACAACGCCAGGTGTCTTGGCAAATAAGGTGTGATCTTTACCCATGCCCACGTTCACTCCAGGGTGAAAACGTGTGCCGCGTTGACGCACAATGATGTTGCCAGGAACAACTTGCTCGCCACCGAATTTCTTTACACCCAGTCGTTTGGATTCTGAATCACGACCGTTACGGGTACTACCGCCTGCTTTTTTATGTGCCATTGTATGAGTTCCTTAGTTAGCCTGCGTTGATGCCAGTGATTTCAAGTTTGGTGTAATTCTGGCGATGGCCCATCTGCTTACGATGGTGCTTACGACGACGGAATTTCACGATATTCACTTTCTTCGCTCGTCCGTGCTCCAAAACCCGTGCCGTAACCGACGCGTTGCTGATCATGGGGGAGCCGATGGTGACATCATCACCATTGCCAATCATAAGGACTTGGTCGATTTGGACGTCTGAGCCTTCTGCCGCATCAAGCGACTCTACATTGAGTTTGTCTCCGGCGCTGACACGATACTGCTTGCCACCGGTTTTAATTACCGCGTACATTTAATAACTCCACTGCTGCTGCAAGTTCACAACCGCGAAAGCCCTTGTGAGGCCCCAGCTGCGCCAAGCAGGTTTTTGGTATCTAGGAATCTGTGGCCCAAAAGGGCCGCAGACAGCCCGTTAGTATATAGCTTGGTAGTAAATTGGTCAATGCGTACGGTTTTCGAACCCTAGCCGCTGTGAATTGTCACAAACTGACCACTTCGCAGTATAGTGACAGATTCAATGACCCCAACAGATCGCACGTTTTAGCTCATGCCCTTGTCGTTAGACCAATGCAATAACCTGGTTGCCAAGGATATGCAACGTGTGGATGATCATATTCGCGAGCAGCTTAGCTCCGAAGTGGTGCTGATCAACCAGCTCTCCAATTACATCATCGGTAGCGGCGGCAAACGCCTACGCCCTCAGCTAGTGATTTTGGCGGCCGGTGCCTGCGGATACACCGGCGACAAGCACGTGACGGTTGCCGCCATTATTGAATTTATCCATACCGCCACCTTGCTGCACGATGATGTTGTCGATGCATCCAACTTGCGCCGGGGCCGGGACACTGCCAATGCCGTTTGGGGTAACGAGGCGGCCGTGCTGGTTGGTGATTTTCTGTATTCCCGGTCGTTCGAGATGATGGTTACCGTGCGAAGCATGAGTGTGATGGATATTTTATCGCGCACCACCAATCGTATTGCCGAGGGTGAGGTGATGCAATTACTCAATGTGCGCGAACCCGAGCTAACCGAGAGTAAATACATCGAAGTGATTGAAGCGAAAACAGCGCGCCTGTTTCAGGCAGCGACCCAGTTGGGCGCCGTGTTGGCGGATGAGCCAGATGATGTGATTGCGTCTTTGGCTGAATACGGCACCAAGCTCGGCACGGCATTTCAAATTGTTGATGACGTGCTCGACTATCAAAGCGATGCGCAGGCGATGGGTAAGAACGTGGGTGATGATTTGGCCGAAGGTAAAACGACCCTGCCGTTGATCTATGCCATGCGTGATGGAACCGAAGCTGAGCGCGAACTGGTTGCTAAAGCCATAACCGATGATGGCTTGGATGCGTTGCCAGGTGTGTTAAGTGCGATTCAAAGTACGCAAGCGTTAGAGAAAAGTTTGGACACGGCCAAACGTTTTGCTGATGAAGCTGCGGCTGCGGTCTGCATGTTGCCACCATCTGATTATCGCGAAGCGCTAATGTCTATCGCCAATCACGCGGTTAAACGTACCACCTAGATTTAATTTCAAGCGATACGCAAAGCTTACGCGCTGCAGCCATATAAGCACACCTGTAAACCACCACCACAACGACATCGCACCGATGTTGCTTACAAAGTCGTCCTGTGCGCTTGCACTCTGTGCTATCGGATTAACTGCGCTAACCGAGGCTATGGCTTCACCGGTTCTGGTATCGAATTGCAGTAGTTGCGATTGCGCACGATTATCATGGAATAGAATATCGGACGCCCCCTGTAGCTTGACGTTTGAAAACACTCGCTCGGTTGATTGGCTGAGCAGTTCGGCTGTTATCGCGGTGCTGTGAGTGCTTCCGGCTTGGACTTCACCATGAACACAATCCACAACGTAGTTATAAACCGTGCAGCCTGCACTCATATCCACAAATTGCGTACCCTCAGGAAATTGTGTGCTCGAGCTCAGTTCAGCTGCTCTGCCATGGGGGTCTTTGTTGGTCACATCGACCACCACTGATCGGCGTAATGATTCACTTGTGGGGTAGGTGCGAAGTCTTATGTCGACATCAATATTGTCATGATTGCAGCTGGCATTTTTAGCTAGCTGAATTGATTCTTTTGAGCAGTTCGAGAATGTGGGTTGGCTACTTCGAGACAACCGCGGCCACATAAGTCTGTCGGGTGCTTGCGTGCCTTCCGTGTTGCAGTGAGGTTCGGTATCGTGCAAAGCACCAAGATTGTGTGCCATTTCATGCGCGGCCAACAAGGTGGCGAAAGTGAAGGGCGTGGACATGCTTAAGTCGTAACCATCAAGCCGACAAGCAACGTTCACCCAGCCTAATCCGATAACGCGTTCAGGGTCGTTATGGCCGCTGAACAAGTGCACCAGAGTCAAATCATCAGGCAGTAGTTCATCATCAATTCTTACTTGTCTGAAGTTCTCCATAATTTGATCTACCGTGCCGCCCTTGTCGCGCATCGGGTCTAAGGCAGGATCTTTTTGATCGCTAATGCCTTCAACGATAATGGCAATTCCAAATTCAGCTTGGTAAATGGCATCCACAGAATGGATAATGTCTAGCGCGTTTGCTAAGCCTCGATTGCCATGCAGTTCGTTATAACGGCTATCAATATAAATTCCAATGCGCAGAACACGGGTTACACCTGTACCGAGTGCATCGGTTGAGCGGGTGATAACTCGTTGGTCAATAGGTATGGGTGCGTTCGATGTGTTCTTTAATTTGTACTCTGGCGCATAGCGAATTTTATCGACCGCACCGTAAAGCTCGTTGAGTATGGAGGTCGCTTTGTTTGAAATGGCAGGTTCGAGAAAAACGTATTCACTGTTGCTCTGATCATCACTGAGTAAATGCTTTACTTGGGATCGGTTTTCTAATTGCAATAACTTGTTGGCATAGAAGACCGAGCCACTGATCTTGCCGTCATGCACACTGATGCGTGCCCAGGAATCTGGCGCGCCCTCAACAACACCTTGCATGAGTCTTGGAAAGTCGTTTGCGGCAATGTTATGTTTTTGCGCTAAACGATTGAAACGTGAAGGAGTGAGTCGTAAGCTTAAGTCTTGACCCATGGCAGAAAACTGCACTCGAAGAGGCGAGTTTGATTTTGTATTAATCGCGTCGGATTCGAATAAATCTGCGTCGCTAAAAGCAACGTCATGTGACACCACATCAGCATGACTATAAACCGTGGTGGCTATCAGGCAAAGTGCTAAAAAAGCTTGTTGAATATGTTTGATTGATTCACGCACAACTCCGAGTATATCAGCGAAGTGGCGCGCAGGGCGGGCGTGAAATTGATCATGCTTTAGACCTGTGAGGTGTGCACAAATTTGAATCAAAAGTGGCTTTTCGTTAGCTCAAATGCTCATCAACGTGTTTGTGTTCACCAGGTGCTAATCCGTTAACACTGTGTGCGCCTATGTGCGTGCGTATCAGTCGTAATGTTGGATAACCAACTGCCGCCGTCATACGTCGCACTTGCCGGTTACGTCCTTCTGTAATCGTGAGTTGCAGCCAACTGGTTGGCACCTCTTTGCGAAATCGGATAGGCGGGTTGCGTGGCCATAACCAATCGGGCTCGTCAACTTTTACGGCAGTAGCAGGTGCCGTCATACCATCATTCAACTTAACGCCTTCGCATAATTGCTTCAAAGCTTTGCCGGATAAGTCACCTTCGAGTTGAGCAAGATAAGTTTTTGGTAATTTGAAATCAGGGTGGGCAATGCGGTGTTGCAACATGCCGCTGTTGGTTAACAGCAATAGACCTTCACTGTCTCGATCAAGTCGGCCTGCAGCATACAAGTTTGGGATAGTAATATAGTTAGCCAAGGTTTCACGATCTTCTTGATCAGTAAACTGACATAGCACTTGAAAAGGTTTGTTCAGCAGCACCACAACGGTTGGTTCGTCCGATGCCAATTTTTGCGTGTTCGGATTGCTACGGTTGTTTTTCTTTGGTTGTGATGCGCGTTTTTTAGCATGCTCCTTGTAGGTGGTGCTCGCTTTTGATCGGGCATTTTTCTTAGTGCGACGTTGCGTGGTTTTCTTTCGACTCATGCTAATACTCTAAGACCTGTTTTCGGTCACGCGCAAAGCCAAACGCTCGGCACGGCTTTCACTGACACCAGCATCCATGAGTTGCGTCGTTATCGTCTTGCGACTTAAGTTCTTGAGACGAAGCTTACTCAACGATTTTGGCAAGCTTGAATCAACCACCAATCCTGTTAGCTGGCGCGACAGACGAATCGTATCCACGTATTCACTGACCAGCGTCGACACACGTGGTGCGCCTCGAAAAGCCATCTTCGCAATGGCTTCACGATTTTCTATGACGCCATCAAGCGTTTTCCATTTTTTTAATAGTCTGGCGGCCGTGGTGGGCCCAACACCTGGGATGCCGGGTATGTTATCGACTTTGTCACCACACAGTGCAAGCATATCGGCAACTTGTTCTGGTTGTATTTTAAATTGCTTGGTTAGTTGTTTGTAATTCCATTGTTGTTTTTTCGCTAAATTCCAGTAAATATCATCTTCGCCAATAAATTGCGCCAAGTCTTTATCAGCACTAACGATGGTGACAGGTTCTTGTGCTTTTTGGGCAATCTGCGCAAAGCTACCGATAATGTCGTCAGCTTCTACCTTTTGGCTTGAAAAGCTGGGAATGCCCAACGCTGTTGCGACTTCAATGCATCGATCAAATTGTATTTTTAGCTCGGGTGGAGCAGGCTCGCGGTTAGCTTTGTATTCAGGAAAGATTTTATAGCGCTCACCGGTTTGCGAGCTTTTATCAAATGCACACGCAATATAGTCGGGTTTTCTTTCACTCAGTATGTGCGCAAGCGTATCGGTAAAGCCATGTACCGCATTTGATTGTTCACCGTGCGTGTTTACGATCGATGGTGGTAGGGTTTGCCAAGCGCGAAAAACGTAAATGCTGGAATCAATTAAATAAAGCATTTGGCTTAGTCATCCAGAACACGCAAATTTGCCGCGTGTTGTGCCCATAAAAATACTTGCTGTTTGCGATGGCTTAGCCAACCACGAATTTCCAGGCGTTGACCTTGGTAACTTTCCAGCGGGAGTTGTTTTGCCAACGGTGGGCGAACCAGAATGCGTAAGGTGTCATCGAGATAAACTTCAGAAAAACGTTTGCCTATGTTTACACTGGTGACTGTGCCGGTGACAAACTTAAAGCCTAAATTTTTCGTAGTTAAGTTTCGCGCATCTACTTGCCAAAGATCATGCAATTTCCACAAGCCTAGATTGTTGGCCCGGGCCTTGGCTTCAATGGATGCAAAATGATTTGTGCATTGGGTGGTGGGTGCAACGGTGGTTTGTACAGCCAGGCCCATCGAAACCAATAACTGCGCAACCGCCAATCCGTCGGACTCACGCGTGACGTGCGCAAGGGTACGGCCATGACGATCAAATTTTTCCGCACCAAAATACAGCACCAGCGACTCACCTTTTGGCAAAAGTCGAACCAGCTCATCGGTGGCTTGCACAGCAGCTTGGCGAAGTTGCTTATTCGGCTCATTGAGCTCTGCTGCGTTAATGCCAATCAGGCGCACTCGGCGATTGTCGGTCAGTACCACGGTATCGCCGTCAGTGACCCGTTCAATGCTTACGCGCTCAGTTTTTAACGGAGCAAGGCAGGCGGGCTTGATCGCCTCTGGGGTCAAGGGTGTGTTCGACTCGCTGGCGTCAGCCAGTAGCCCCAGGCCCATGAGCAGGAAGGCAAACGTGGATCGGCGCAAAAAAAAGGGGTGGGTGGTGGGCATTATCAGCTGTTTATCTCACGCATGAAAAAGGGCGCTCGGCATGGAGCGCCCTTCTCAAGTACTGCTTGTCGGCACGCTTTATCGTGTGCTGACGGGAAGATCGAGTTACTTCGAGCCGTAACGACGGCGGAACTTGTCTACCTGACCTGCGGTATCGAGTACTTTCTGCTTACCAGTGTAGAACGGGTGGCAGTTTGAGCAAACTTCGATATTCAGATCTTTTCCAGCTGTGGAGCCGGTGGCGAACTTGTTACCGCAACTGCAAGTAACGTTAATCTGGTCGTACGCTGGATGAATTTCCGGCTTCATTTTTGTGCTCCGAACTAGGAAAAGCGGACACGGATACTATGTATTTATTGCACAAAATGCAAGTGTTTTGATTAAGTATCGTGAAAAAAAGCCGCTCAGTGGGCACCAGTGAGTGGTTTTGCGAGGGAAATGCTGATGTTGGTCAAAATGGTGCTCAAAATGTTGTTCAAAGCTACCATTCCGTTACTTTTGGTGGTTGGTGTGTCTTCCTATGGCATGTACATGCGTGGTGGTGACCCTCTGGGCATGGCCCGTCTGGTGCTTGGCGGTGCCTTCCAAAGCGCAAAGTCCTCTGTACAGGACGCAGGGGAGTCCATACAGTCTGTCGCACCTGGCAGTGTGGCCTCAAGTAAAACCACCGTCTACAAATGGGTAGATGAGAACGGGAACACACAATTTGGCTCCGCCCCGCCAGAGGGCATGGCCGCCGAAGCCAAGACCTACAATAACAACGCAAACTTGATGACGGCCACCAAAGTACAGCGCCGTTCATCAAATGACGATCAGCCAGCCACCGGCATGGGTGAGGATGGGCAGCCCTTACCAGGCGTTGCCGGTATGAATCTGCCAACCTCGGGTGACCCTGAGGCCATGAAGCAGCTACTTCAAGTGCTCCAGCAAGCGGAGTAGACCTTACTCCTTGTGTAACGGGAAGATGGGATAGCTCAGCGTTTTTTGCTCGACAGGCATGAACAGCTCAAGTAGGTCGTTTAAAAAATTAAACCCTCTTTCGGTGGCTTTTAGTTCAAAGCCATGTTGTTCAAGCAAGCCTTTATGCATGGCTTGATCGATTGCCGTTTGCCAATGATTCAATGACACACCGGTGTGTTGCTCGAATACGGGAATCTCGAACCCATCATTTAATCGAAGTGCGTTCATCATAAATTCAATCGCGCTGTCTTGTTCATCGATGGTGTTCTCACCACCAATAAAATCCAGTTTGCCACTCTCGTTGCCTTGCATATAACGTTTGGGTTGCTTGTGTTTCCAGCGCCGCACAATGTCGCCCGTGTTAGCGAAAGTGATTTTGCTGTGCGCACCTGCACCAATACCTAAATAGTCGCCAAACAGCCAATAGTTGTAATTGTGTTTGCATTTATGACCAGCCTTCGCAAACGCAGAAATCTCATACCGTTTGTAGCCATTATCATTTAACAGCTGCATGCCTTGATCTTGCATCTGCCACCGGTGATCATCTTTTGGCAAAGTCGGCGGGTACTTGGCAAACAATGTGTTCGGTTCCAAGGTGAGTTCGTAGTATGAAATATGCGATGGCACTAAGGACACAGCGGTTTGCACATCAGCTAATGCTTGTGCTTGAGTTTGTTCGGGCAAGCCAAACATCAGATCAATATTGAGTTCATCAAAACCTGCGCGTTTGGCGATTTCAACAGCGCGAATGGCTTCATCGGCTGCGTGTATTCTGCCTAAGGTTTTTAAATGCTGATCATTAAAGCTTTGCACGCCAATCGATAAGCGGTTAATGCCGATGGCGCGAAAGTCTTTGAATTTCTCCTGCTCAAATGTACCTGGATTGGCCTCCATGGTGACTTCTATATTGGGCGGTAATGCGGTTAATGCGCGGATACCGCTGAACAAATTTTCCAAGGCCTTGGCGCTAAACAAGCTTGGCGTGCCTCCGCCAATAAACACAGATGAAATCGTCCTTCCCCATACGCGAGGCATTTCAGCGGCCAAATCGCTTAGCAACGCATCGACATAGGTGTCTTCGGGAAGCGCATCTTTTTGTTCGTGCGAATTAAAATCGCAGTAAGGGCATTTTCGAACACACCAAGGGATGTGTATGTATAGGGCAAGCGGTGGTAATTCGGTAAACGTTCGCACAATAGTATGTGCTAGCCGTTTTTATAAACGTCAGACAACTGTGCGATCATGGCTTGCACAGCTTTGCCGCGATGGCTGAGTTTGTTCTTTTCGTCTTTGCCAAGCAATGACGTTGCCTGATGGGTATCGTGATTGCAAAACACAGGGTCATAACCAAAGCCACCACCTTCGGTAACCTTGTGCATGATATGGCCTTCCCAAACACCTTGCGTAATAATCGGTGAAGGATCATTTTCATGCCGTAAAAACACCATCACGCTTCGAAATCGTGCGCCTCGTTGCTTATCATCAAGGCCGTCGAGTTTTTTAAGCAGTAATGCATTGTTTGCTTCATCGCCACTACCCGCATTATGCATGCTTGCAAAGCGCGCCGAATACAAGCCCGGCGCACCGTTTAAAGCATCGACCTCCAAGCCTGAGTCATCGGCAATCGCCGCTAAGCCGGTTATGCTCGAGGCATGACGGGCTTTTACAATAGCGTTTTCAACAAAGGTCACGGCCGTTTCCGGTAGTGGTTCAACGCCTAACTCAACCTGTGACTTTACCTGCATACCTAAAGGTAATAACAGTTCATCGAGTTCACGAATTTTGCCAGCGTTACTGCTGGCAAACACGATAGGTTGAGTATCCGCCATAGCTTAAGTCCTTTGCTATTTAAGTGCTTCAGTTTGTTTTTCTATCAAGGTAGCAATGCCTGACTTTGCCAAGGCCAACATGTTTGCAAGTTCATCATCACGAAACGCATGGCCTTCTGCCGTGCCTTGAATTTCAATAAAGCCGCCGGCATCGTTCATCACCACGTTCATATCAGTTTCCGCGCTTGAGTCTTCAGCGTAGTCAAGATCGAGCACAGCCTTACCATTGTAAATACCCACAGATGTTGCCGCGATCATGCCGTGAATAGGATTTTTTTTAATCGCACCTTTGTCGAGTAAGTGTTGCATTGCATCAGACAGGGCAACAAACGCACCGGTGATTGAGGCGGTGCGTGTACCACCATCGGCTTGTATTACATCGCAATCGACGGTAATGCTACGCTCACCCAAAGCTGACAAATCGACTGCTGCGCGTAAAGAGCGGCCAATGAGTCGCTGAATTTCCTGGGTTCGGCCAGATTGCTTGCCAGCAGAAGCCTCACGTCTCACACGCGAATTGGTTGCACCGGGTAACATGCCGTATTCTGCGGTGACCCAGCCACTGCCTTTTCCTTTGAGCCAAGGTGGTGTGCGATCTTCGATACTGGCGGTGCAGATAACTTTCGTGTCGCCGCATTCGATCAACGTCGATCCGGCTGCGTGCTTGGTGTATCGTCTGGTGATAACGATGTTGCGCAATTCGTCTAATGCTCGACCACTGGGTCGCATGGCAGGTCCTTAGTGTTTAAATGTAGTTAGCCTGAAGTAGGGTGCACAACAGGGGCGGGAGAGTATACCTGCACTAGCGATTCGATTCATCACGATTATAGATATTACGACAACAAAACAGGATTAATTCATGCTTAAAAGTATGACCGGCTATGGCCGAAGCGCGGTGGATACCGATTCGGGCGAGCTGTTGTGGGAATTACGCTCGGTTAATCATCGGTATTTGGAGGTCAGCCTGCGCATGCCAGAAGACCTGCGCGCCTTGGAGGCAACTGCGCGCGAGCACATCAG
>CALHOU010000162.1 GCA_938035945.1 uncultured Granulosicoccaceae bacterium | reverse complement strand
GGCTGGTTAGCGATGTTCATATTCATCCCTTTGGCAATGACGTCAAATGATTATTCCGTCAAACGCTTGGGTAATAACTGGAAACGCTTACAACAAACTGTGTACATTGCGGCAATCGCCACGCTTGTGCACTGGATATTTGTCCATAACAATGTAGGGCCAGCACTGGTTCATTTCATACCATTGGCAGGCTTGGAGTTATATCGGATATTTAAAATCAGACAGATCAAAGTGAATGAAATCACGAATCAGACAACATCCAACTTGAGCACAGGAGAATAACCATGAAACTAAAGCTGCACCTATTGGTAGTCGCATTAATTACCTTAATCCCAATGCAAATTCACGCTACAGGAAGAATGGAATGCGAGCCAGTCGACAAGGAAAACTGGATGACAGAAACCGCATTGGAAGAAAAATTAGTAGCTGAAGGTTGGAAGGTGCGTCGAATGAAAGTTGACGGAGGATGCTGGGAAGTCTACGGAACCACACCGGAAGGCGAGCGAGTTGAAGCGTATTTCCATCCGGCCACTGGCGAAAAACTGCTTGTAGCACGACGAGGAAAGATTCTGTTCCGCGCTGATGGCGTTGAGTAGCCTTTGTACATTTTGTAGATTACATTGAGAATCAATAAAAGTAGAAGGACCATATCTTGGTCCTTTTGTGTGTCACCCACGACGCCACAGCCAAAGCCTGACTTTTTACTCTCAACGGGCATATCAGCCAGCGCTTGCGCATTAGCAATTGCTGCTAGTGAGGCGGTAGATTCTTGGCCACTGTGCCCTGGTGTTTGTGCGTGTAGGTTTCTCGCCTGCATAACAAACCCATCCCAGTGCGAATGCATCACGTGCCGATCTTCATTTCTAGGCACGTGATGGAATGAGATTCTGTGCCACAGCACAACATCTTCCCCCATTAGACTTTCATTATTCACAAATTGCAGAATGTTCTCATCGCAATCGGGGTAGTACTTAGCGTTCTCACTCACGAAGCGCTCACAATCATTTTGCTTTGTGACAAAAAAATCAAATTCGGTATGGGGTTCAGTGGCCTTGTTCACCATCTTATGACCATAGCTTTGCGGTTCAATCAAATACGCCGCGCTATCGCCCTGCCCATTATCCTTATCACTGATCAGCCAAGACCTCATGGTTTGCGGGTTTATACTTCTGGCGGCTTCGAACAATAAGGGCGTTTGGGTCATTGCTCGACGTCCGTCTCGGTCGGTAATGAATTGAAGCTCCGACACAATGTCATCATTTGCACTTTCGCCTAAATCAAAATCGAGTTGCCAGTAATAGTTGTGTGTGTGAGATAGCCAAGCCTTGTTGGGCACATCTTCTAATTCGCGTCCATGATGCGAATGCGCATCGTCGGTTGATCGCTGTAGTGCACCGGCGGCGCCCACGCTCGCCTCAACCGAGCCATCGGCAAAAAACTTCCAAGTGATCAAATAAGCATATGAACCAACCTGAGAAACCGAGAACACGCTTAAACTTTGCGACTGTCGTGTTTCCGATGGTGTTGTGTAACTGTCATCGCCTGTTGATAGCAAAGTACAGAGGCGTTTTAATCCACCAATATCAATTAATTCGCCAGCTGGACAGTCGGCTTGCGTTAACTGCGATACATAACCACCACCCAATCCGAATTCAGTAACATCGTTGTACACAACGTTACTGTCGTCATAGCTGACATGCAATTGCGATAACCGCAAACTATTAAATACAGAAAAAGGCTCGCCACCTGCTGGTTGGAAGTACACATCGCTTAAAACGATGTTTTCTCTTTTACGAGAATCCCAACACATCTGCCATGCAGCACCATTTTCAAAGCTTGCATTTATCTGATGCTCAGTTGGACAGGCTGACTGTGCACGAAGTACGGTGGGTATAAATAGCATTGCTATGAACACCATTAGGCAGAATTGAAAGCGCAAGCCGATCATTCACCTAGCTCACTAAATGGTGTAGACGCAGACCAGTCAAAAGGAATCAGCTTAAAATACGCTTCTCTGGTGCTGATAGCCGGGTAGTCTTCCGACTTTGGTATTAACGGCTTGGCAAGGCTAAACCAAACAACTATATCTTCGTTCTGCAATGATTCGCTGTTTACGTACTCATCTAAATTACTTGCGCAGTCGTTAACGTGTGAATCGTTGCCTGATGCCAGTTGCTCACAGTCACGGGAACGTGATACGGCTAAACTATAGTTCGCCCAATGATGCTGTTGATTTACAAAATCAAAACCCGATGATTGCGGGTCTAGATAATACCCAATGCGGGTAGTACCACTGGCACCAGCATACTCATCAGCATCTTTGATCAACCAACCCCGAAACTGCGTTCGATTGACGCTATGGAATGATTCCACATTGAGCACTTGCGTGTTGATGGAGCGTTTCACACTATTATCTGCGTGTGGAACAAATTCAAACTGTTCAACCAGATCGTTGTTCGTGGTCCCGGCAATATTAAAATCTAATCGCCACGTAAATAATAGACTTGCGTTAGCGGCCAAAACGTCCTTCGAACTAATGGGCGAACCGTACGCCGGGTGATGCGTAAAACGATCAAGCTCACCGCCTAGCCTAACGCTTGGAGTAATTTCCCCGTCTTCGCTGAAACGCCAAACTTGTTCAAAGCGTTGTGCACCTGATATAGACAAAGCATGCAGGGAAAGTTCATGGCGTCGTATTGATTGACTTCTTCGTAAACTGGTTAAGCTGTTTTTATTTCGAAGTTTTACACAGATGCGAACGTTGCCCAAGCTATGAACATCCCCGTCAGTGCAACCAAACGTACTTGCCGGCACATGATTATTAGCACCTAAACCCTTTTGAGATAACACCTGGGTCGCCGTAGTATCAGCATCATATTTAAAGAGTATTTGCGCCAGAGCACCGGTTTTCAATACAGTTCTCAAGGGTTCTTGCGGTGCACCGTAGGCTATTTGACTCAAGGTTAAACCAGCATAATCGTCGATGTGCCAACACATTTGCCAGCGAGCGCCCGAATCGAACTGATGCTCAAATGATTGGCTTTGCCCTACCGCACCTTTCTCATCCAATAATGGATCGCATTGCGCTGAATACCCAACGGATGAGTAAAGCAACGCTACTAGGAACAGCGGTAGCCTGACCGCAGACAGCACACCTTTAGCCATCCAGCCGCTCACTGCACCGCCGTTAGGTCGATAGTGCCCGTTGAAAGATTCACAACAGGTTCAATGGAAAAGTTGTAGTGGTTTTTGGTAAATAGCGAGACCAATGCACAACGTGTTAGATAACATTCATGCGACGACACCTGAGTTGCGCCGGGGTTCCAGATAGACAGCTTCATGTCTATTTGATCTAAATTAGCGAAAGGCTTTGCAAGTTGTTTTTCATACTCATTTACCAGTCTATCTAGGAATTCCACATCATTCGTCAACAAGCTTTTTGCCACGGTGATTTCACGGGCGTTTAGTGGCAGATGAATATTGTTTATGGCTATAGAGCTTTTAAATTGATGGGTTTCAACATCCAGTAATACCACGCTTGCTTCGGCCTGCGCGTAATCGAATACAAACACTTCCGCTATGCGAGGTGAATCCTCTGTACGCGATTTCAGCTCTTGCAGCTCGACCAACAAAACTTCGATACCTAGGGTAATGTCTGCGGCGATCGATTGATGGCTTTGATTTTGGAGGGTAGACCGATTAACAACAACTTCAGTCAGCGCTTCGACTTCTGCATCACTAAGGCTCGGCTGCCAGCCAGTTTGTGCATAGATAGGAAACAAAGCCAGCACGATACATGTCAGGCACTGAATTGGTTTTTGGTTAAGTAAAAATGGCAGTAACATCCAAAAAATACTCACATATTGGAAACGAAAAAAGCAGCACATCACTGTGCTGCCTCTCCCAGATTTTCTAGTGAAACAATAAGCGCTGTTTTAAAGCACATTCACAACCAGCACATAAGCATCGCCGCTATCTAGATACTCTGGCAAATCTTCCATGCCGCTTTTGAAAACCAGCTGTAATGTATCGCCAACCTGTCGGCCCAACAAAGATTTACTCAGGTATTCAGGTACACCTGCGGAGACACCTGCCCTCACAGTTAATGGTTCATCGAGTGTGTCGGTTGTATCCACAAGTTCACCTGTCGACCAGCTGTACATGTTGTAGTTCAACACAACCGGATCACCAAATTCAATCGGGTTGCCAGCGCCTTTGCTAAGCGTTCGGCGTGCGGAGAATTCAGGTGCTGCACCCGATGGCGTTGCAATACCGCTTTGTTCTATATTTGGAAATGCAAAATCATTCGAGACGATCGGACTACCAATACTCGCATCACCGCTTGATCCACCACATGCACTGAGCAGCAGCGTTGCCGATAAGGTAATGCCCATTACTACATTCTTGTTTGTTAGTTTCATAATAAAACCTTAGAATTTGTTAGACCAAGACGAACCCACATGGCCATCTTGGTTAAATTTATCGAGAACTCGCTTATTTGATTACCGCAGCCATAGGCGCATGTGGCAACCAAACATCTTCCATTAGAATTCGGTCTCCATTTGACTTAGCGGCGCGAGCCATAAACTTATAATGGTTTAGAGCAAGACTTACGATGCTGTGATCCCCAAGCTCAGATAGCTCACCCTCGTCAACGATGGTATCGCTATTCAAGTCAGTCCAAATAGCTAGATTCGTTAGCTCACCGTGTGTGAGTTCGCCATCGTCATTAGCATCAAGCCTTGATAGTTCATCAAACCCATCGGTGTAAACACCAGGTACATTGCCGAAAAGCTGATGACCACTGATTTGACCTTTTGCATCACTGGTAACCAAGATACCGGCAGATGGCGCAAACCATTGACCTAAGGCTTCCTTGATACCATCGTTATTCAAATCAACTTCAAAACTACCAGCAACTCGCTGAATACGACCTCGATTTTCAAGATCTAGGGCTATAGGCGAAACTAGCGTACGCGCACACTGAGTAAGTGCCGACTCCACTCCGGCTTCAAGTGCTGCTACATAATGGATAGACACTTGATCGTAACCATAGTTAGTGCCATTCCATTCGATCTCCCAACTGCCAATGTACGGCTGTCGCCATTGGCTGGTGTCCTGACCAATGTAAACTTTGTGTGTGTAGTCGTCCGAGCTCACCGTAACGACGAGGTTTTTATCGCGATCGTACATGTTGTATTGTGCTGCGAAACCATTTTGATCAGCGTTGAAAACATCAACACCACCAATTGTTGTACTGCCACCGGTTTCAATCCGACACACAGGTGCATCAGGCGCGTTAGGTGGAATCAGAACCGGAATCGGCTCTAACAAAACAGTGACAGAGGCTGTGTCATACGAACCACAGTTACCACGAACACCATATTCAATTGAATAGGTGCCCTCTTCAATGGTACTGCTAACGTCGATCTGGTTTGAATTAGCATTAAAAGACACATTGCCAGGTACGTTGTGGCCTAACAAGTTAACTTCATACACGCCGTCGCATGCATCATCATTATCGAGTACAGCCACGCTAAAATCAGTGCCTACTTCTTGTGTTACCTCATCATCGTTCGCAATGGTTGGCTCAAGGGCCACAGGCAATTTAACGAATCCACCGTTTATATGCTGAATGGTGCAGGCAGTTCCAGTCGAGCCATCACTTGCAAGCAGACTAAAGTTCGGCGTCTTTCCTTCACTACTGATATAGCTTTTACCCGCTTGCGCGCTACCTTCGGAAGATGTTGTTTCGTAACCATCAGGAATTATAAACTGCACGGCATAGTCGCCTAGTGGGAGATCACTGAAGACATAGTTACCGTTTTTATTGGTGGTTTGAGAAGCGAGGCGTTCTACGCCTGCTTCAAGTAGTTGGACGTCTACATTCGCAAGCGTACTATCGTTGCCATCAAACATGCCATTGCCATTATCGTCTACCCAAGCAACACCGCAAATAGCCAGATCAGCAGGTGGTATAGGTGGCGGAATAGCAACGAAGGCTGCATCAATGTTTGTTATATCAGCATCCAGTTCGGTTAAACAGATTTCAGCAGTCTCAGCGTTGGCAGCCGCATCGTTATCACTACCAGCAACCCCTAACTCGACCGTGCTATCGACAGCGCCAAAGCTAACCGTGTAACAAGCATCAACATCCAAATTACCAAAGTAATATTGACCGTTTGCATTGGTTGTGGTTTGTGCAAGAGCATTTCCTGCAAAGTTAAGAGTGACCGGTGTACCGGTAATCACGCTCTCAACACCATCAAAAACAGAATCCTTATTCTCATCAAACCAAGTACTGCCAGCAATCGAACCTTTAGTGGGCTCAGGCAGTGGTGTAGCATCAACAAGCGCACAATCCTGAAACGCAGACCCTGCTTCTCCATAAATACCAATTGCGGCCGTAACGGTACCGGCGGGTGCTTGTAACGTCGCAGTAAAGGCACCCGAGGTGTGTTCTAGAATTTCTGTTACTTGCTTATCCAGAGTCACGTCATTAGCATCGAGAAACGCAAGTGTGATACTGGCCGCTTTATAAACGTTGATACCACACGTTACGCTATAAGTTACGCCTGGTTCTACGGGTGTCGTGCGATAGGCGCAACCACCTGCATCAAGATTTGCTACATCGATAGCGGTTGAGTCAGTACCACATTCTTGCCACGGCGTGGTCAAGTTCGAAGATGTTAAAAGGTCATCAACCACAAGCGAAGATGCATTGGTGGTTGTGGTAAACATACCGGCGCCCGCTAATACGCTTGCACCAATAGTTAGGGAGAATTTTTTTTGCATGTGTGTTGTCCGTTTTAGAGGAATTTTCTATTCAACAACTTTTCGAGGCTGAGTTACGTTCTGCCGACTCTACATACGCTGAAGACAGCAATAGCAAATGGCGGGCAGGAAATTTCCTAAACGGATATGCCACTTCTGTGCCATGGGTTTATCTGTATGTAAAAAAACGTGTTATAAGTTCTATTGCGTTAAGCAGGGTGCTCAGGCAGGCCAAAGATCGACGCGAACACGCTAAATTCCATCCGTAGAATTGCGGCGCATCTTTGGGATTACTATGCAGAGATTCAAAAGTAAATGAGTGTTAGTGACTGGCGCCATCGACAGAATTGACCAATGCATATCTGTGCCAAGCCGAATAAATTTCTAATGTCATTCGATAGTGACATCTGTATACAAGCTAAAACGCGAAGGGTCAAAACGGGCGACTGACAACTCCATTAACGTGTCTTCGTCTACGTACAAAGTTGCATCAATTTGCAAAACGGATTCTCCAGCTTTCAGGCCCATGATGCGAGCATCTTTTTCCGAACACTGAACAATACTGGTCAACTGCGTCACCCGACTAACAGAGACGTCAAACGCTTGTTCAATAGCTTGAAATACTGAAAAATCGGTTGACTCTAGCAAGGGTTCGATGCCGGCAAAGCGAGCTGGCACATAGACTTGATTGATTCCGAAGGGTGTCGATTCGTTCTTCATGGTTCGAAACCCCGACACTTCCAACCAATAGTCAGTTTCGCTATGGTGATCTTGCAAAGTGGCTATATCGCTGGAGTGGACGGTGCTTATTCCGTCAACATGAAACTCAGTATCGTGGCCGATGCTCAACAGTTCATTAATGCTCGATGTCGACATTTTGAACTTAGGCTGCGGCTTCGCCGCAATTATTTCAGTGCCTGCTCGCTTGCGTCGCCTCAATACACCAATCGATTCTAACTCGTTAAATGCCATTCTGACCGTTGATCGGCTGACACCAATTTCATTGGCAAACTCAGCCTCAGGTGCTAATCGATCACCAACTTTGCGCTCACCGTTGGATATCTGCTGCAAGATTTGCTCGCAAATCTGTCGGTACAATGCACTCATTCCAATGTTCTCGGTAGCCAAAGAGCGATGTTAGGAAAAATGGCAAGCAGTAGTGCAAAGGCGAGCAGTATGAAAAAGAACGGCAACGCAGCTTTTGCGATTGTGGCGATGCTTTCAGCAGTCTGAGATTGAATCACAAAAAGGTTGAAACCTATAGGCGGCGTTATTTGGCTTATCTCCACAGCGACCACAACAAAAATACCAAACCAAATAGCGTCATATCCAGCCGCAGTGACTAAAGGCAAAGTGATAGGTAACGTCATTACTATGATTGAAGTTCCATCAAGGAACATCCCCAACACCGCATAGAAAATTAGCAGTACGAAAATCAATGCAAACGGTGATAATTCCCATCCGGCGATGACTGTCGCTACAGCTTTAGGTATGCCCAGAAAACCAAATGCTGCATTGAGTAAGGCAGCACCAACAATGATGAGTCCAATCATGGCGGAAGTTCGCACGGCTCGCCTGCCGGCTCGAATCAGTGCTGCAAAACTAAATCGTCCCATCAGTAACGCAATTAACACCGCACCGAGTACGCCTAAGGCTGCAAGCTCACTCACACTGGCTAAGCCCATGTACAAAGACGCCATGATCCCAATAATTAAAAAAGCGATGGGGCCTATATCCTTCAACGAGCTCAAGCGCTCTTGCCAAGTGGGTTTAACAACATCCGGTTGTGTGCCGCTAAAATACTGATGCAAGCCTATGTACAGCATATAGAAACAGGCTAAGAGCAAACCCGGAATAACACCCGCAACAAACAATTCCAAAATGGACTGTTCTGCAATCACGCCATAAATAATCATGATGATGGATGGCGGTATCAGAAACCCTAGTGTTCCGGCGCCAGCAAGTGATCCCATAGCCAGCTTTCGGTTGTAACCTCGCGCTTGAAGCTCAGGCAAACTCACTTTGCCCACGATGGCTGTGGTAGCGGCAGATGAACCGGATACAGCTGCAAACAAGGTAGAGCCCACCACATTGATATGAAGAAGTCCTCCGGGAAGTCGACCTAACCAGGGGGACAAACCACTGAACAAGGAACGTCCAAGCCCTGCCGTGACCAGCACTTCACTCATTAATATAAATAATGGTAAGGACAACAACGGCTTTGGAATAAGCGATCCCCAAACCAGACCACTGGCGAATACGTCCATCGGAATATTGGGTTTAAAAATCGAAAGCAACACAAAACCCGTGGCAAACAAAGACAGCCCTATCCACACAGAGCCTGCAAGCAAGATGATAAACAGTAACGCGGTGACTACGGCGATATCAAGCATCACTCACTTCACTGTCCATATTTCGCCACTCATGCGGTAGTTGTTTATACCGTCGATAGAGCCGAGCAGCAGTATCGAGCCACAATTGCATAAAACCCCACAGTACCAATAATTGTGGGATCCACAACGGAGTCTTGGTTACAGTGGTGGCGAGAATATTTCTATCCAAAGAGCGACCGACTTTCTCTAACATAGCCCATACAATTAACGACACCACAGCAAGTGCAACAGTTGTTGCTACGATGTCTACCCACTTGGCTGCATTGGTCGGCAAGTATTCACTAACTGCACTTATACGTACATGCACACCAGCTCGAATCGCAGGACCAGACGCTAACGAGAAAATTGCCGCCATTGCATATTGACTATATTCCCACGAAAACGAAAAGCTTAACGCTTGCGATCTGGCAAAAACTTCAGCCAGCATTAACCCACAATAGCCAAAGATAAGCAGCACTGCCACGGTTTCAGCAAACCGTGACAGGCCATCTATCCATTTTAAAGCACGCGTCATGCTACAACGACGCCCAATAACTTATGAGTCAAGGGGTATCACTACTTACCGACTTTCGCCGTGTAAGCTTCAACTATCGACTGTGCATCGGGCACATCGGTATAAAATGCCTCCCACATCGCTTTGCCCGCTTCTGCCATTTTTGCCTGCAAACTCTCATCAGCATTTGAAACGCTCATGCCGTTTTCGACGAGAATCTTCGTTTTCGAACTGTCTTCGTCTGCAGATACGGCCCAAAATTCTGCTTCCATGTCGTTCGCAAGTTTTTCAATTATTTCGCGCTCACCATCACTCAGCGCATTCCAGGCATCCAGATTAACCGTAACCGCATCTGGTGATGTCGACCAGTTCAGCGGATTAAAGTGGGCAGTAAATTGATACAGCTTCGAGTTAACGCCGGTCGACGTTGAGGTTGCAGCACCATCAACGGTACCAGCAGCCACAGCGGCAGCCAGTTCACCAAAGGGCAACTCCACTGGTGCAGCGCCAAGCTTATTCAAAAATTCAAACGACGTTGCATTAAACGCACGTATTCGAAGTCCTTTAATATCGTCTGCACTCACCACAGCATCTTTGGTGTATATGCCAGGTGATGGCCAGGGCACGTAATACAACACTTTCTGGTTATGAGATGCAAATATCTCATCGTATTTCGGTCCTGCCACGTCGAGCCAGGTTTTCATTTCATCCTGACCTTGAATCAAATAGGGCAAGGTATCAATGCCTAAAAACGGCGCTTCACCCGCTTGCAAAAACAACAACATGTCGGCCATTTGTACAATTCCGTTCTCAACTGCTGAGAGTTTTTCCGTAATCTTTACGCCTATTTCGCCAGATAAGTGTACGGTAATATCAACCGACCCATCCGTTGATTCGCGTACGGCATCCGCAAATTTAATCGCGCTCTGCGCATGAAAATTGTTCGCACCCCATGCAGTGCTCAAATCCCACTTGGTCTCTGCGTAGGCTGGTGTATGTCCCATACACAATACAGCCGCGACAGCGATAATTGACTTCATCAATTTCATTGCATTACTCCTCGCTATTATTGTCATTGAGGTGATAGATTTTTGTGGCCGCCTCTTTCGAGATCAAACCGTATTCCAGATCGCGTTTAACAGCCGATCTATCGCGATGAATAGGATCACCAAACCCACCACCACCCGGCGTTTGCAAAATCAATGTTTCACCTGCCGGAATTCTGTGCAAACCTTTGTCTTCAATCCGCGTTCCATTGGACAAGTAAACCTTGCCCGCCGAACCTTTGTGACCACCTTGCCTACCGGAGGGTCCTTCATTCAAACGTTCAAACGCCGCCGCTGCCAAGTCTAATTCCTGCCCACAACTTGATCCGACCTCCAGACGCTGAGACAGTCCACCACGAAATCGACCAGCACCACCGGAGTCCGCGATAAATTCTTTTGAATGATAAATTAGTGGTGATGCAACCTCCGCCGATTCCACCGGCACCGCACCAACCCCAGATGGAAATGCCGTTGTGGACAATCCATCCACGCCAGGGCGAGCACCCATACCACCAAGGACCACGTTCAAAGATGTAAATGGATTCTCCCCCGTTCCAGATAGCGAAAGTGTCCATAATGCACCTGCACTCTCAGCTAAGACTTGATCAGGCAATGCCTTCTCTAAGCACCCAAACATTAGATCAGGTAGGGCTTGCCCGATTACGTGACGAGCCGACACCGGTGCTGGTCGCTCTGCACTGACCACCAATCCAGCAGGTGCGTTTATGCGAATAGCATTAAGAGATGCCTGGTTGTTCGGCACGTCCGGTGTCAACAACGCACGAATACCGAAGGCAGCGTAGGCCGCCGTATAATTAAGTGGACAGTTTATTCCCCGACTGACTGCAGGCGACGATCCGGACAAGTCAACTTCAATATGCTCGTCATAGACTTGCATAGATGCACACAATTTAATTGGACTGTCGTAGCCATCCAAAGACAGTTCACTGCGATATACGCCGTTAGGCACGCGTTGTAAGGCAGTTGTTGTACCCTGAATCGAGCGCTCGAATATAAAATCAGACAATTCGCATAAATCGCTAAGCGCATACTCGCTCATTAGATCGATTAGTCGCTTCGAGCCGGTGTCATTGCAGCTGAGCAAAGACAAAATATCTCCACGCGCTTCATGCGGAACACGCGAATTGGTAGTCACGATATTTAATAAGTCTTCATTGATCACATCAGATCTACGAAGATGCATAACCGGAATTGTCACACCTTCTTCATAAACGGAGCGCGCTTCCGCCGACCAACCCAACCCTCCAACATCAACGATATGACTGGTAGAGGCAAGATATGCAACCACCTTGTTATCAACAAAAACTGGCGTAAGTACAACAAAGTCAAACACGTGCCCAGCGCCCAGCCATGGATCATTGGTAACGAGTACATCACCAGGGCTAAGCGCTGTTGACGGGATGATATCTAGCATGGCATTTACAGAAGCCGCCATCGTATTTACATGCCCGGGTGTTCCCGTCACTGCTTGCGCTAACATTTCTCCATTGGCATTGAATACGCCTGCCGATAAATCGCCTGCTTCACGAACGATGGCGCCGAATGCTGCACGCATCAACGCATTAGCTTGCTCTTCGCAAACCGATATCAAACGATTCCACAAGACGTTTTTCGCTACATAATCCAGCTCAAGCGGTTGGTTTGACTCTACTGACTTGGCTGTATCCATTAGGCCCGCCGCTCCACAATTAAATGCCCCTGAGGTGACTGATGAATACACCATGCCTTTGGCACTAATGTAGTGGTCTGTGATTCTGTTATCACAATCGGGCCTGGCAGTTTGTCGCCAATAAGCTTCGCCCTCGGAATAACAGCGGACGTTCGAAATGATTTGCTGTGTTGATCAAACACTTCCCGAGTCGACCATTTTGTACCGACCACAACCGGCTCAGTAGCGTCAGCTTCAAGTTCAGCGGAAGACTGAATGTCGCGTTCGGTATCGTGGAAAACCGGTGTGGATGAGCCAGTTGCCGCAATGCTCAAAGACACCAGCTCGATGTCAACGTCTGGCAAAACAAATCCAGCCTTAAGCTGATATTGATCGATGAATTGTTGTTGAGCAACTTTCATGGCGTGCCGCAAACCAGCATCGCGACTTAGTGGAATGCGAAACTCCAAGCCCTGGCCTTTATATCGCATTTCTGCAACCACACTGGTTGATATGGTCGAGGGTTCGGCAGCTTGCGAGACTATTTCATGAACATAACTTAATGCAGTTTGTACACGTCCGTCGAGTTGTTCGATATCAACTAAGTCAATGGACTCGATAACCGACAATGCTGTTTCGAACGCAATAGGAGAGCGTAAGAAACCCACTGCCGATCCAACGCCTGCGTGCGCAGGTACGATAATTCGATTGATGCCAAGTTTTTCAGCTATACGGGTTGCGTGTATACCACCGCCGCCGCCGGATACCAGCAAGTCGAAGCTTGATACATCCAAGCCAAGTTCAATGCCATGTACACGGGCGGCGTTTGCCATCGTCTCGTTTGCTAGCTCTATCACACCAGCTGCAGCCTCTGCGACAGTTGCAAAGCCGAGCTCCTGTTTAATCTCAAGTTGCAATGCATCCGAGGCTAGTTGTGTTTTAAGTTCAATCATCCCCTCAGCAAACCCATCCGCCGCAATACCTCCTGTGAGCAGATGCGCATCGGTGACAGTCGCGTGCGTACCGCCTTGGTTATAGCAGGCAGGTCCCGGAGCCGAACCAGCACTTTGCGGACCTGTTTTTAATCGACCTAAACTATCTACACTTGCAATCGATCCGCCCCCGGCGCCAAGTTCAACCAGTTCCACAGTGGGCACTTTGACGGGTAAGCCACTGCCTTTTAAGTCTCGCCAGGAACGAGCTACTTCAAAAGATCGAGATGTTTGCGGTTTACCTTGTTGGATAAAACATATTTTTGCAGTGGTACCACCAATATCCAGCGATAGCGTTTTTTTGGACTTAAGCTCTGTGGCGACATGAGCACCCAAGGCAACGCCACCTGCCGGACCACCTTCAATCAAACGAATTGGAAAACGTTTAGCTTGTGCAAGCGTAGTTAACGAACCATCTGACAACACCATTAAAAAAGATCCCACAAAGCCCAGCTGCGTGAGTTTGGCTTCCAAGCGAGTGAGATAGTTTGTCATCAACGGGCGCACATAGGCGTTCGCACAGGCAGTAGAGAAGCGCTCATACTCACGAATTTCGCCAGCAACTTCAGCGCTTTGGCAAATCGTTACACTGTCGCCGAGGTTTTCTTTTAATCGCTTAGCAACGTGCTGTTCGTTCGTACTGTTGCGATAGGCGTGTAAGAATCCAATCGCAACGGCCGCCACTTTTTCATGAGTGAGTTTTTGGCAGAGCGAGTCGATTTCCCTGTCATCAGGATGCGTTAGGACACTACCGTCGGCTAAGGTGCGCTCCCTTATTCCAAAACGCAAAGGTCGCGGTACAAGCGGCTTGGGTAATTCGATATTAAGGTCGTATTGATCGAATCGCTTTTCATTGCGCATTGCCAACACATCCCGAAACCCTTTCGTGGTAACAAGCGCGGTTTTCGCACCCTTACGTTCAATTAAGGCATTGGTGGCAAGCGTTGTACCGTGCACCAAGCTGTCCACGTCACTCATTCTGGCCGACAAGCGTGTAAGCAGGGTCTGAATCCCCGCCAATGCCGCGGTTTCCGGTGCACTTGAGCTGGTCAATATTTTTACAGACGACAGCCCAGCCGCTGTTTCCGCGACTACGTCTGTGAAAGTGCCTCCGATGTCTATCGCAAGTCTGAGCATATTAATAAAGTACGTATCTTATTAATATGTGTCAACAATACTTTTGGGCAGAGCTGGTGGTGAAAACCAATACTTGCGGCTGGAAGAGGATCCGGCAAATATAATAGTTCGTAACGGCTATTGGCCCCACGTTCTCTCTAATACATCGAGCCAATTTTCTGAGCACAGTTTTCGTTGCAATGCGTCATCGAACCCGCGTTTGGCAAAAACCTCCCGAAGCGCACCCAGCCCACCAATATCCCCAATAGCATTTGGTACAACGGCTCCATCGAAATCAGATCCAAAACCCACACGTGTTTCGCCCAGTTTTTCCAGTAAATATTCGACGTGCAAAAGCAACTCATCTAGTGACGTATCCGATGTCATTTTCCCATCAGCACGAATGAAACAGGTGGCCAAGTTAACCCCAACAATGCCATTCGACTCTTTGATGGCCTGCAATTGTCTGTCGGTTAAATTGCGTGCACTATTGCAAACAGACCAAGCGTTGGAATGACTCGCAACCAATGGAGCGGTACTTAACTTTGCGATATCCCAAAACCCGGCTTCGTTTATGTGCGATAGATCAATCAATATCCGCTTGTCATTGCACGCCTTGATCAGTTGCTTCCCGGCTTCGGTCAAACCACCACCAATATTCGGTGTTGCTGGAAAGGCAATTGGAACGCCGTCGGCGAATACTGTGTTTCGGCTCCAAACCGGACCAAGTGATCGAAGCCCGGCAGCGTAAAACACATCGAGGGCTATAAGCTGTTCGTCGATGGCTTCGGCACCTTCCATGTGCAGAATGACCGCAATAACATCTTCAGCCATACACTGGTCGATGTGTGCACGCGTTGTACACAGTCGCATGTCACCACGGCTGTTCTCAACCAATTTTAAAAGAATAGATACTTGCTCCATTGCAACAGGCAAAGCATCTTGGTAACTCATAGGCTCAGGCATGGGAATGGCGTACCCTCCATTATCCATGGATTCAAAATTAAAGCTGGCATCGACAGGTGGAATGAACACCGCAAATAATCCACCCGCGAAGCCTCCCTGTTTCATACGCGGTAGGTCGATGTGACCACGGGGGTCACCGCTAATGCACTGCACAATGGCCTCGTGCAAAGGCTCTTTCTCGCCACGCTGCATCAAGCGCATCAATAAATCATTGTGACCATCAAAGAAAGGGTACTTGCGAGTGGTTTCAGGCTGCATTGGATTTATTTTTTACGCTGACTTATCGGGTGTGTAACCATACCACCCCGATAACGAAGTGCGGTACATACTAGCGGTGGCAGACAGGTCAAGCTCTTTCTACCATACACTTGAACTAGGTCTAATGGGCGCCCCTAAAGCTGCCGCTCCCTTATCGATTGATTTCGTAGATCGAAACAGGCAATTTACATCACACACTCATGTACGCATTAAATAGCCAAGTCTTACTTTTTTCCTCTTCACCTTTTCCACGCAATAAAACGGTTTTAACGCCAGGGTCATCTGCGCGTTCAAACTCAACTTCTATCTCAATTTGTTTATCCTTGTCAAATTTAAAGGACTCACCTAATGGGAAGCGATACAACTTGTAGCCATTTTGATAGCCAAGCTCGGTACCACATAAGTCCAACTTTAAAGGTTCACGAAATCGCTTACCAGACACCAGCGTTTTATCGGATTTTAAGTAAAAGGAATGTAGCAGGAAGTACGTACATACATCAGGCCTTGAGTTACTAGAAAATTGAATACTGTAAGGCCCACCCCATTTTCTGGAATAGTAAAAAAACGGAATATGCTTGGAGGTTGTCGTTAGAGCCACTCCAACATTCAGCGAAGGCTCAGGCTGTTGTGTATCTGCCGATCCTACCTCCTTAACATAGAAGGTCTGTTGATGATGATAAAAGGTACCGCAACCGGTAAGGAAAAATGTAGCTAGCAATAATAATATATTAGTTTTCATTAAAGCATCCAATAGATTTGGCAGAACCGGTATTGATAACGCCGATACCAACTCTATAACCAACGACTAATTACGCACATAATACTAGGCTAAGTATAACGTCGCAGTACTAAGGGGACTAAATACAGCTACCGTAATAGCTGGGAACGCTACATTTGATTAGTTACGGCAGTTTCGTGATCTAACATTTCTCATTAAGTGTGCTTCTTTTTCGAACAAAATTCGACTAGGCGTGTGCTGAACGCACCATACAGCAGCGCTTGTAACGCTTACCACTCCCACATGGACATGCCGACTTCTTTCTTGGTTTGACTTGCTTTTTTATAGCCGCTGCATCCAGTTGATAAAACTCCTGTAAGGCTTCATACACCTTTGGATGCTTATCACACAACAATCCGGGTCTTTCAAAAAAGTATTCAGTAGCAACCGCGAAAAATTCCATCGGATTGGTGCCACCATACTCACGTATATTGCTTTTCTTATCGTGGATGAGTGCCATTTCTTTTTGAATTAAATCAAACCATGGCACCGCATGCGCATAATCAGTTAAACGCTCAGGAAAACCATCGTGCCCACCGTCAACTAAATCTAATAAATGTGAAAACTCGTGTAGTGCCACATTCTTCTTATCCCGCTCATTCGAAAAACCATAATGCAGTGCAGGCTTGCTGAGAATCATTTGCCCTTTCATCGGCCCTGTTCCCACCATGCCTGAAATTAGGGAATCGGATTTACCAAATTCTGAATTCTCGTTAAACGGGCCGGACACCAACGCCACGGTATTAAGATTAACGTAGTACCAATCGGGAAATCGCCAAACCAAAATGATGGCAGCGGACGCTACAAGCAGTTCATCCTTGCGCGTGACTTCAACATCGTGCCCAACAATTTCGGTGGTTGATAGGAATAAACCAATGCGCTTTTCGAAAATCAGCCGATCGGCTTCATTTAATGCTGCATAGAAAGAAACTTCTTGCGCTAAGAATGCGCGCATCTCGTCACTTAGAGGTTCTACCGGCACTACGTAATCAGCCAGACCGAATAACGAAGTTAAATAGCGTTTGATTTTCTCTAGCAATGGAGCTCACCGGTAATTAGCCGCCCCAACTCATGAGGCGCCGCTTAAATTCGCATTCCAATTTAGAAGACGAAGTGGAGTTTAATATTTAAGTCTAGCTGAACAATTTAACTAATGCGCCGTTTGAATTAGGCATATGCAGCTATATAAGCGTACTTCGCATCCGACTTTCGAAGCGCACCGTGACCGCTACTCAGCTCACCGACACTACCAGCTGTTTCACTAGCCATATTTTGCCCAAAATCTGCAAATTGCGGCCATCTGAGCTCAGGCTTTCACAACTTTACAAAAAAGTATGGTTCACGTAGACGGCCAGAAAGGCTGAGCAAAGACACTGTATTCAACCCAAGGGCAATCAAACTTGCTTTGCCACCGATTCATCGTTCATTGACAACATTGGAGAGACTAATGCGAGTTGTAATCAGTTTATGTATTTTTCTTCTAAGCAGCGCGGTAAACGCAGCTGGCTATGATGCGGACTTTGCCGATCTTTACGAAAAGCACTCCAAGTCAGTAGTGACGGTGTACACCGCGAGCATAACGCTACAAGGAAATACACCGCGTCAATCTCAAGGAGTGGGCTCTGGTGTGCTCATAGAGGAGGATCAAATCCTTACTGCCGCACACGTTGTTGATGGCGCACATTCCATTGAAGTGCTATTTACTGACGGAGAACGAATCATGGCCGATGTGGTTACTTCATTAGATACCAGTGATATCGCGCTGTTAAAACTTCGCCAAAGTCACCCTGAGCCACACATAGCCGAATTAGCCGACTCTGACCAAACGCGTATTGGCAGTGAAGTCTTTATTATTGGTTCACCGTTCGGTATTTCGCAAACCTTAAGTGTCGGCCATCTTTCTGGTCGAATGGATCGTGGCGTGTTGGTTGACGGTACTCCTATTGAATTTCTTCAAACGGATACAGCCATTAACACAGGAAATTCAGGCGGCCCGATGTTCAACACCGACGGTGATGTGATCGGCATTGTTAGTTTTATACTGACAAAAAGTGGTGGCTTCGACGGAATCGGTTTCGCAACCTCAAGCAACACGGCCAAAGAAGCATTGCTTACAAGCTCCGGTGTGTTGGCAGGCTTTGAAGGCATTATGCTAAACGAACGTACGGCCAAGGCACTCAATTTTCCAGCACCTGGGTTGTTAGTACAACGGGTTGTTAATGACTCAGTGATTGGCCGTGCCGGCTTAAAGGCCGGCAACATTCCTTCTCAAATTGGTGGGCAGTCTATGTTACTCGGTGGTGATTTGATTCTTGAAATAAACGGTCTTGTTTGTAAAACACCGCACGACTTTCAGTTGGTCAAGGCATCGACATTAACACTCGAAGAAGAAGAAGCTTATGCAATCACCGTGTTTAGAAACGGAGAGGTGTTGGATTTGATAACGGGTGATGCTGCCAACCAAGCATTTAACATAGCGCACTAAACGCACGAAGGAAATTCTTACGGCTAGGAGATACAAGGTCAGCAGCTGCAGGGCAACCACGTTATACTAAGGAAACGCTAAAAATGGCTTAGTGCCGAATGTAATGTTAAACCATGATTGAGCTTAAGAACGTGCACCTCGCCTATAGCGCTGCTGGCCGTAGCATCCCAGTGTTGGCTGGTGCTTCGTTGCAGGTTGCTAAAGGCGAAAGCGTTGCCATTATCGGCCCTTCGGGTTCAGGCAAAACATCGCTACTTTTAGTTCTAACCGGTTTAGAAACACCCAACAGTGGCTCAGTCATCTTTGATGGGACTGAGTTGCACGCTCAATCCAACGATGCACGTGCCGATATTCGACGCGACCAAATTGGCATTGTGTTCCAGAACTTTCACCTCATTCCAAGTTTAACGGCGCGTGAAAACGTTGCTTTACCACTGGATATTGCTGGAGCGGATAAAGCACGAGATCGGGCTGGTGAACTTCTTGAGCGTGTTGGTCTTGGGCATCGCACAGATCATTACCCCAACGCGATGTCCGGCGGTGAACGGCAACGCGTCGCTCTTGCACGTGCGTTAATTCATAAACCTGCTTTGATGGTTGCCGATGAACCAACAGGTAATCTTGATAATCAAACAGGCGATGCGGTAGCGAATTTATTGTTTGAGCTTAATCAGGAAAACGATGCCACGCTTATTCTCGTGACCCATGACCCTGCCCTGGCTTCACGTTGTTCACGACAAGTGCGTTTGCACGAGGGGCAGCTAAAAGAGGTACAAACATGAGTCAAGCTTACTAGCATGTTCCGCTTCTTACTCAGAGACTTGGTTGGCCATCGCAGTTCACGCGCGCTACATTTGTTGGCGACAAGTCTGTTTCTGGGCGTATTGCTAATTTCAGCTTGCACCGGTTTGTTAGCACTTGTACGAGATGGCATTGCCAGCGAAGAACGAGAATTATTTGGTGGCGATGTCGAAGTCGAAGTGCGTGAACCACTTGATCAAGAAGCACTTGATTGGCTGGATACGCGCGGCACTGTTTCGCGGCTTATAGAATTTCGCACCATGCTTGGCACCGATGACGATGAATTCACCGTTATCGAATTGCAAAGTGTTGATGAACACTACCCTTTATATGGCAATGTCAGCTTTGAGCCTGCAATGACACTGTCAGAGGCAACTGATAATTTCGGTGCTGCCATTGACCCGGCACTCGCGTTTGAGTTAGGCCTTAAGGTTGGTGACAAGGTCACGATTGGAAACATCACTGTTACCGTGCGCACGGTTGTTCAAGGTCAACCGGATAGGTCGTTTGCGGCGGATGTTCGAGGACCACCAGTAATCGTGTCTGAGCAAACACTTGATGCGAGCGGGCTAATCGTACCCACGAGTCGAGTCGAATATGAATACCGAGTGCGGCTAGAAGGTGCTGGTAGTAATCCACAAAACGGGGTGTTCGGAGACTCAAACACATTTATCAATGATTGGCGAGCAGCATTCCCAACGAACACGGCTGAACTGAATACCGTTGAAGAGCGCAATGATCGTGTATCGGAACGGTTGAACGAAGTCGCTGCCGTATTGTTGCTCATTGCCGTGGCAACCTTGTTAGTCGGCGGACTCGGCGTGGCCAACGGTGTCGCCGCTTGGATGCACTCGCGTCGTGCAGACCTTGCCACCCTATCCGCTATTGGTGCGCGTGACGGTTGGCGTGCGAATATCATGGTCATGGAAATTTTACTGGTCGCATTACTGAGTAGTTTAGTAGCCGCGCTTATGGGTGCAGCAATTGCATTTGCTGTATCGCGAAGCTTAAGCGGTGGCCTACCTGTAGCAGCATCACCCGCCTTGTTATTTTGGCCCACACTTGTATCCATTGCATTTGGCACATTGGCAGCACTTGCGTTTGCCGCACCTAATCTGGCTCGCAGCCTTGCAACTGAGCCTGCCAAATTGTTACGCGGCGATACTGAACACGACATCAGATCACCGTTGTCCTTGCCTGCGAAAATTATCTGTACCACGCTTGCGTTAGCTGCAGCCTTGGCTTTGATTGCATTGGTACCCGATAGAATCATCGGCTTAGGTTTTGTTATTTCAATGGTGATGCTATACGCTGCGCTTTCAGGATTGGTTAATCTAATCCGGCGCATAGCAAGGCGCATCGTTCAATCGGGAAGTCTGGATAAACGTTTTGCTACTCGGCGTGCATTGGCAGGTATGGATCAACCAGGTTCACCACTGCGACCCCTGTTATTGTCATTAGGCATTGCAACGACGTTATTGGTCGCCGCAACCATAGTCATTGTTGCGATGTTGCGCCTACTCGATAGCACAGTGCCATCACGCGCACCGAGCCTTGCATTTTACGATATTCAAAAACCTGACATCGAGGCGTTTCAAAAAGCCGTTGAGAACGCACCAGGCGTGAACGAGGTACAAACCGTTCCGCTTGTTTTAGGGCGGTTAAAGCTTGTTAACGGTGAACCCCTAGCTTCTCGTGACGATGCCAGTGAAGCGTTGGAAGCCAACGATGAGCACAAGCTTAGTTATCGAACTGATCGTATTGATAACATCCGTGCAAGCTCGGGGGAGTTGTGGCCGCGTGACTACCAAGGTCCTCCACTGGTTGCGATGGAAGATCGCGAAGCCGGCCAAATTGGCGTGCAAGTTGGAGACACGCTCACGTTTTCTATAGTGGGTGAAACGCTGGATGCAAAACTTGTTGCGATTTACGCACAAGGAAATTTCGAAACCCGATTTTGGTTTGAAGCTTTATTTAGCCCAGGCGTGTTGGACAACTTCATCACGCGTTATGTGGGAATCGCATTTCAAGATGATAGCGCG
>CALHOU010000161.1 GCA_938035945.1 uncultured Granulosicoccaceae bacterium | reverse complement strand
AAATCTCGACATCTGTGAGTCTCCGTGTCTTGGTGAAAAACCGAAATAAGCTAGCGCGGCACTTAGGCGCGATAAGCACAGTCATGCAAATGACTAATTCTATTTAGTACAAGATAATTGGTTTATTTCCACGAGGCAATACATAAATGCAATTTACTGAATATTATTTTAATTTCAGCGCTTTAGGCCTAATTTCTATATTTCAATTGGATAGACATCTATGTACAAAGGAATATTTTTAAGAGTAAGCTTCGGTTGTTTAATTTACAACCAGCGCCGTACAAGGCGTCGATATTCGGTGAATTCATCGCCAAATAGTTGCGCCAGAGCCTGCTCCTCGGGTTTAATTTGAAACTCGGTAATGTACCAAACGAACAAAATAATAAGTGGGAATCCGATCAGATTGGTTTGCCAAAACGCCCAGCCGGTCAACAACAAAAGGAGGCCAAGATACATGGGATTGCGGCTAACTTTGTAAAGCCCGCTGGTGACCAGTTTCTTACTGTTGGACGGTTTTAATGGATTAATGGTGGTACGAGCCCGAACAAAGAGGGCCAGTGAGAAAAGCTCAATGCTCAAACCCACGATAACAAATGGGTAAGCCATTGACCTGGGCAACCCATGCTCAACCCGTAACGACGGTAGTAGCCTATCGAGAAAAAAAATGGCTCCGGCAACACACAAACCAATAATCGGTGGGGGAATTTTAAGATTCAACAATGTAATTAACTCTTACTGATGTAAATTAACCTACAACGGCTAATTGGTAAAAACTCTATTTTGATTTCGATTGATTTAGCGCCCTTAACTCACGCAGCCTTTGCGCAATTCGAATCTCCAATCCACGCTCAACCGGTTCATAAAACTGTTCTGGACTAATGGTATCAGGAAAATAATTCACCCCCGCTGCAAAACCACCCTCTTCATCGTGTGCATAACGGTAACCTTGACCATGCCCAAGCTCTTTCATCAACTTGGTGGGTGCGTTCTTTAAATGATCGGGCACGGGTTCCGTGCCAGTGGACTGTACGTATCGCATTGCAGATTTATAAGCGTTGTACACCGCATTACTTTTAGGTGCACAAGCCATAAACACAATCGCATGCGCAATAGCCAGTTCACCTTCAGGCGAGCCCAAACGTGAATAAGTATCCCAGGCATACAACCCTAACTGGGCCGCCCTAGGGTCAGCGTTACCAATATCTTCTGACGCAAAACGCAATACACGTCTGGCAATGTAGGTTGGATCGCACCCACCATCGATCATGCGACAAAACCAGTACAGAGCCGCATCCGGGTCAGAACCGCGAATACTTTTATGCAGAGCAGAAATCTGATCGTAGAATTGATCACCACCTTTATCAAATTGTTTAAAGCTGTCGCGGGTGACTTCTTTTAACACCGCTTCATCTATCAGCAACTCATCGCCATTGCGGTGTGCGCAATCGACGGCCAATTCGAGCAAAACCAATGATCGGCGTGCATCACCATCGGCACTAATGACTAAAGATCGCTTGTGCTCTTGTGCAAACGTTATTTTTAAATTACCTAAGCCGCGCTCTTTATCCGCGAGCGCACGGTCTATGATGTTCAGCAAGTCTTCAAGGGCCAAAGACTTTAAAACATAAACGCGCACCCTCGACAGCAAGGCGTTATTTAATTCAAACGATGGGTTTTCGGTGGTTGCGCCAACAAAATAAATGGTGCCGTCTTCTATATGAGGTAAAAATGCATCTTGCTGTGATTTATTAAACCGGTGTACTTCATCCACAAACAGCACACTTCTCTGTCCGGTAGTATCTAACAGCGCTTTTGCGTTCGCCACGCTTTCACGAATATCTTTAACACCAGAGAGCACAGCAGACAAACTCATAAATTGCGCATCACTGTGTGCCGCGATCATACGCGCTAAAGTGGTTTTACCCGTACCAGGTGGCCCCCAGAAAACCATTGAATGCAAGCGATCGTGCTCTAATGCTTGCCTGAGCGAACTTTCAGACGATAGAAGATGTGATTGACCGAAGAACTCGTCTAAGTTCGCTGGGCGCATCCTATCGGCCAATGGCCGCATGGAGTCATCGCTTGCGAACAAACCACCTTGCGATGAACTCATTGACTTAAACTACTTAACAGGTTCGCCAATCACATCAACGCCTTTGGGTGCAACAAAATCAAATTGCTTATCGTCTAGTGATATGTCTTTCTTGAAATTGGAAAACTGGATTTGCGTTGCTTGACCCAGGTTATCGCGTAGCTCCATGGCGGCCAATCCTGATTCATTAAGACCAATAAACAACGATTCAAAATCGGTGCTGTTGTCCTTGGGAATAAGCTCAACCCAATCAACACCTTCAGACTCACCCAGTAGAGTTACACTAAATTGCTCTTCCAACGGAACTCCACCCATCAACAACACCAAGGGTGTACCGCCCAGGCGATCGTTAAGTGCATTAACAGTCACTTGATCAAGCTCTTTGTCGAACATCCAAATAGACTTACCATCGGAAATAAATTCTTGCCCACCCTCACCTGCATAACGCCAAATAAATTTACCGGGGCGTTTTAACTGCAATGTGCCAAAATCGTTTTTTAATAAGTCAGAATCGCCGTTATACAAGGATTGCTCAAAGTCCGCACTAAAAGACTTTAAATCCATGGTAAAGGCACGTAAGCGCTCAAGCACATCAGCATCTGCCATGGCATTCGAAACACTGGCCATAAGCGTAATCACAGCCAATACAACAACACGGGCTAAGCGAGGTAATGAGATCATTTTATTCATTAGACAATTGTGTTGGCTATCGATGAGCAAAACAAGGGCCAGCTAACTTAAACGGGCGGAGGTGCGAGCACTTCACGCGTTCCACTACCCGTAACTTGACTGACAACACCTGCGTTTTCCATCTCCTCAACCATGCGAGCCGCGCGGTTGTAACCAATCTTTAAACGCCTTTGCACATAGGAGATGGAGGCTTTACGAGACTCTGTGACAATCGCGACAGCTTGATCGTACAACTCATCGGTTTCAGCCGAATCATCACCAGAGCCAGATAAGCCTGGGATAGACGCCACCGACTCTTGCAAAATCTCTTCGATGTAGTTCGGCTCACCGGTTGAACGGATGTGGCCTGTTACGTTATGCACTTCGTGATCATCCACAAACGCACCGTGTACACGAACTGGCACGGCGGTGCCCGGTGGGAGATACAACATATCACCATGACCTAACAAAGATTCCGCCCCGCCCTGATCAAGAATGGTTCGTGAATCAACTTTTTGCGAAACCTGGAATGCAATGCGCGTTGGAATGTTCGCTTTTATCAAACCGGTAATAACATCAACCGACGGTCGCTGCGTAGCAAGAATGAGATGGATACCTGCAGCACGCGCTTTTTGCGCAATACGCGCGATCATCTCTTCTGCTTTTTTACCCACCTGCATCATCATGTCAGCAAATTCATCTACCACTACGACGATAAAGGGCATGGGTTCTAAGGTCGGGGGTGGCGCAGTAGGCTCAAGCGACAACTCGGCTTTGTATAGGGGATCGACAATCGGTGTATCAGCGTCGATCGCGTCGCGAATTTTTTTGTTGAAACCGGCAATGTTGCGCACTTTAAGTTCGGCCATCAGCGTGTAGCGCCGTTCCATTTCGCCTACACACCAACGCAGTGCGTTGGCCGCCTCTTTCATGTCAGTCACTACAGGTGTAAGCAAATGCGGAATGCCATCGTACACGTTCAATTCCAGCATTTTGGGGTCGATTAAAATCAACCGTACATCGTTTGGCGTGGCTTTATATAACAAGCTAATTAACATCGCATTAACCGCAACCGACTTACCGGCACCGGTTGTACCAGCAACCAATAGATGTGGCATACGACCAAGATCAGCGGTAACGGATTGCCCACTGATGTCTTTACCCAGTGCAATGGTTAGGGGTGAAGCTTTAGAAGTGTACTCATCAGATTGCAGCATTTCGCTAAGCTGTACAATTTCGCGGTGTTCGTTAGGCACCTCAATACCAATGGTTGATTTACCCGGTATAACTTCAACCACACGCACACTAACCAATGAAAGCGAGCGCGCGATATCTTGCGAAAGATTAGTGATACGACTGGCTTTAATGCCCGGTGCTAACTGCATTTCAAAACGGGTTATAACCGGTCCCGGATGCACCGCAACCACTTCAACAGCGATACGAAATTCGGCTAATTTGTCTTCGAGTAACCGGGACAGGCCTTCCAATTCTTCATCAGAAAAACCCGGCCGTTGAGGCTCTGGCGCATCCAGTAATGAAATAGGTGGCAGCTCAGAATCAGGTACATCTAAAAACAATTTTGTTTGTCGTTGTTCTGGTACGCGCTGTTTGATGGCAATCTTTTTCTTGCGCGGTGCGCCAGCCGATTCAGAAGGCGCTTCAGCAGATACATCGGCTGTGTTAAGCGTTGGTACTTGCGCTTCACCCTGGGCAGGGGCAGCGGGGCCGATTTTTTTCGGTGCAGCCTTTGGACTTTCTGCTCTTTCAAGTGCCGCTTTCACCGGGGATACGTCGGTATCATCGAAGCTTGCTTCTCTGGCCCTTAACGCACCGTCCAAACGTGCATCAATATCCGTTGAGCGTCGAATATTGGTTTCGCGTTTAGGCGTTGATCCACCAATGGACTTTGCCGCACTGATCGCAGCGGCTGACGAGCTTTTCGCTCTGTTACGGGCAGCTTCAAGTGCTGCGGCTAATCCCGTTTTTGGAATGCCAGTGCCTTCCGTGTCGAACAATGGGTCGCCAACGGATGCAACCGGCACAGACTTTACCCGAGCACGACGCGCCCTATCCGCATCTTTGACTTTCTTTCGCTCATCAAACTTACCCAAGGCTTTGGCTAACGCCTGATTGGCATGATCGATAAATTTAAGTACCCACTCGCCCATGCTTTCGATCAATTGCAACCACGATGTGCCAAAGGCCATGGTGAGTGAACAGAAAAACAAGGCGAGCAACAACAAGGTTGTACCCAAGGCATTGAGCATGGCAACCAATCGCCACGCCACCTCAGTGCCTAAAATACCACCACCAAAAGTACCTGCGGGCAAAGAACCTGCTGATACACCAAAGTGCAGATCAGCCAACCCACTGGCGGCCAACAACATCAAAACGATACCTATCACGCGCACAAACGCGAAGGGTTGATAGACACGTGGTTTTTTTCGCTTATGGTCGCTAAACAGAGACCAACCGCCGATCAGTAACAATACTGGAATCAGATAGGCCATGTAGCCGAACAAATTAAACGCCACATCGGCAAACCATGCGCCACCACGACCGACACTATTGTTGACATCACTGCCGGTACCGGTATGCGACCAACCAGGGTCGTTTACATTAAATGTAAACAATGCAAGCATGATGATGATCGCGGCGAAGAAGCAGACGATACCGCCCATCTCGCGAAAAACGCGCTTCATTTGCCCAACTGTTGCGCTATTGGCCAATGATGCCGTCGCGACGGCGCGGGTCTGCGCGCGATCAAGCGCCGCAGCCTCTTTCTGCTTTGCAGCAGCACTGGTTTGCTTTTTCGCCGACGAGCGCTTCTTGGTTGCTTGAGCCAATTCCAATCCTGCAACTAGTTTGAGTTATATCCGACACTCGGCCTGAAAAAAGCCGGCTAAATAGAGTGTAGCAGACGCATTTGCAGGTGGCCTGCTCGGCTTGCATACCGTAGTATTCTCCTTCCGAAACAAACAACGAAATTTGACGAAGATGGCGGACGTACAACACCACAAACTGATCATTATTGGCTCTGGCCCAGCTGGCTACACAGCCGCAGTCTACGCAGCACGCGCGAACCTGAATCCGGTGGTCATTACCGGCATCGAGCCAGGTGGTCAATTAACCACCACCACGGACGTAGAAAATTGGCCTGCCGATGCCGAGGGCGTGATGGGACCAGAACTAATGGAACGCTTCAAAGCCCACGCTGAGCGTTTCGATACCCAAATCATTAACGACCACATTAGCGAGGTCGATTTCAGTAAAAAGCCGTATGAGCTGCAAGGCGACTCTGTGCGTTACACCTGCGATTCGGTGATCATTTGTACCGGTGCCAGTGCGAAATACTTGGGACTGGAATCTGAAGAAAAATACAAAGGCCGCGGTGTTTCAGCCTGCGCTACATGCGATGGGTTCTTTTACAAAAATCAAAAAGTTGCGGTTATTGGCGGAGGCAACACGGCAGTAGAGGAAGCGCTTTATTTATCAAATTTGTGCAGCGAGGTTGTGCTGGTGCACCGCCGTGACAAACTGCGTGCCGAAAAAATCATGCAAGACAAACTGTTTGATCGTGAAAAGAATGGCAACGTGACCATTATGTGGGATCACAATTTAGATGAAGTACTCGGAGATCAGTCTGGTGTAACAGGTATGAAAGTGAAGCACGCCAGTTCCGGTGAGATCACCCAAATCGATTTGATGGGTGTGTTCATCGCCATTGGCCACAAACCCAACACGGATGTGTTTCAAGGCCAGCTTGTAATCAATGGTGGCTACATTAAGGTCAATAGCGGCCTCGATGGCAATGCGACTCAAACTAGCGTGCCGGGCATATTTGCCGCAGGCGACGTTATGGATCACGTTTATCGCCAAGCGGTTACATCAGCCGGAACCGGCTGTATGGCAGCACTTGATGCCGAAAAATACTTAGACGATTTAGACGGCGCATAAGTTTGACGTGACTAAAATGGCAAGTGCGGATACAGCGCTTTCAATTGAAGTTCGCGATTCGCTCGCAGACGTTAAATCTGATCAATGGAATGGTTTAAGTGATGACGGTAATCCGTTTTTAAGCTACGAGTTTCTGTACACACTCGAGCATACCGGCTGCCTTGGTCAACACAACGGCTGGTACCCGCGTTACTTTTTGTTATGGCAAGGCGACAACGAAAAGCAACTCGTTGGTGCAATGCCCGCTTATTTAAAAACCAATTCTTACGGTGAATTTGTTTTCGATTGGGCATGGGCAGAAGCATACGAACGTAACAACATGCCCTACTACCCAAAGTTGGTGTGCTCGATTCCATTCACGCCAGCAACCGGCCAGCGCATTCTTATTCATCCGTCTTTAGCGCGTGATGTACACACGGTCATGCTCGCCAACGCAGCGCGGCAATTTTGCCATTCAGAAGAATACTCCAGCGTGCACTGGCTATTTCTTACTGAATCGCAAAGCCGCATTCTTAGCTCTGGGACGTCGGCTGTTGATGAAGAAGCGACGGACGAAAACAGCGATAGTCAGACCGGCACCACGCCCGATCGCCTTGATCTGTTAAAGCGCATCGATTGCCAATACCATTGGCACAACAATGATTACCAAAGCTTTGAAGATTTTCTGAATCAATGCACATCGAAGCGCCGGAAAACCATCAGACGTGAGCGCCGTTACGTTACGGATGCAGCAATTAAAGTCACAAAACGGAAAGGCAATACCCTGTCCGAACAGGAGTGGAAATGGGTTCATGAACTCTATGAATCCACATTCGATCGCAAATGGGGGAATCCATCTCTCACATTCGATTTTTTTAATCAAATCGGGTCGGTATTTGGTGATAATGTACTTATCGTTCTCGCGTATGATGAAAATGCGGAACAACCCGAAAAGCCGATAGCTTGTTCGGTCATGTTTATTGGAAAAACAGCGCTATATGGGCGTTATTGGGGCTGCAGGGAACAGCACCACAGCCTGCATTTTGAAGCCTGTTACTACCAAGGCATTGAGTATTGCATCGAAAACGGACTCCGTGTTTTTGAACCTGGTGCTCAAGGAGAGCATAAGATTACCAGGGGGTTTATACCTACAATTACACGATCAGCGCACTATATTGCGCACCCCGGTTTTCGAAATGCAATTGCTGAGTTTCTTGATGAAGAAACCAAGCACGTTGAACATAGACGCGAAGGGCTTGCGGATAGATTGCCCTTTAAACAGCCAACAATTGACGTTGACTAGCTTTGCAGCCAAATAACATTGCGGTTGCATAATGCTGTCTACTAAACTGTTAGTAGTAGTTCGTACACGCAAGTAGGTTTGTACAGAGAGTGTCATGCCAATACCATTTTTAGCACCGGATGACGAAGTTACTGACTTCCCCGATGTCAGCACAGCGCTTCGAGAGCCTGACGGCTTACTGATGGCGGGTGGAAATCTGAGTCCCGGTCGTTTACTCAGTGCATATCGTTCCGGTATTTTCCCCTGGTATGAGGAAGGCGAACCTATTCTTTGGTGGTCACCCGACCCTCGCTGCATTATCTGGCCTGAGAATATTCGCATCACTCGCAGCTTGAAGAAAACCATTCGCAGTGGCAAATACGAAATAACCGACAACCTGGCTTACCGCGAAGTGATGCGGCAATGCGGCGCACCGCGCGCGCATAGCAGTGGTACTTGGGTTACCGATGCCATGGTTGAAGCCTATTGCCGGCTACATGACTATGGCTTTGCAAGATCGCTCGAAGTTTGGATGGGGCCACGCCTGGTTGGTGGTTTGTACGGTATTCAGTTGGGCTCTGTGTTTATTGGCGAATCGATGTTCTCGCGCGAACGCGATGCCTCAAAGGTTGCCTTGGTGCATTTGGCACAAAGTGGGAAATACGACTTAATTGATTGCCAGCTTGAAAATCCACACTTAAACAGCATGGGCGCGCAAACCATTAGCCGCGATCAATACACAAACTACTTGCAACGCTGGGGTGATTTGGAAAACGCAAATTTCACAACACGGCATTTACGCAAAGCGAAGAGCTCTGCGTAAGGTGTAACAGCGTGCTCCGCGCTGTCTCTTAAAACTTACAACACTTACAAGTGTTTTAAGATTGCTGCTTTTACCGACGCCAAATCCGCATCAACTGTTTGCACAGGGTCTCGCCCTTCTATGGCCGTGGCTGTGTCTTTCAAACCGTGACCGGTAACCGTGCATGTGATTAATGAGCCTTCTGGAATTTTGCCATCACGCAAGTCTCGCAGTGCACCACACACAGAAACCGCTGACGCCGGCTCACAGAATATCCCCTCTTTACTGGCAAGCATAGATTGCGTATCAAGTAATTCTTGATCGGTCACTTCATCAAACCAGCCCGACGATTCTTCGACCGCGGCCTTTGCCAAATCCCAGCTCTGCGGATTGCCAATGCGAATGGCGGTTGCAACCGTTTCGGGTTTTTCTACCGGTGCGCCACGCATAAACGGAGCTGCGCCGGCTGCTTGATAGCCCACCATAATTGGCCGAGTATCGGTCATAGGGTTTTCAAGATACGGGCAGTTCCCATCACACAAGGTGCACGATGCGGTGTTCTGACCACAGGCTTCGCTATAACCAATCCAGTAACCAGAAATGTTGCCGGCGTTACCCACAGGAATGCAGTGATAGTCGGGCGCGCGGCCCAAGGCTTCAACAATTTCGAACGCACCGGTTTTCTGACCTTGCAAACGATACGGATTCACTGAATTAACAATTTCAACTGGCGCCTCACCGGCTATCTCTTTGACCAAACGCATACCGTCATCAAAGTTACCGCGAATCTGTAGCACGACCGCACCGTGCGCGATGGCTTGAGCAAGCTTACCCATCGGAATTTTTCCTTCTGGAATAAGCACAAATGCCGTCATTCCGGCTCTGGCCGCATAGGCTGCAGCGGCAGCTGAAGTGTTGCCTGTTGATGCACACACAATGGCTTTGGCGCCTTTTTCGGCGGCCTTACTCACCGCCATGGTCATGCCCCGATCTTTAAACGAACCCGTGGGGTTTTGTCCATCAAACTTTACGTACATCTCGAACGACTTGCCAATGATTGCCGGGATGTTTTGCAATTTGATCAGTGGTGTATCGCCTTCATTCAACGACACCACCGGCGTGTTCTCATCTACCGGCAATCGGTCGCGATAACGTTCGATAAGACCTTGATAGTGTGTTGCTTTAGACATGGTTAAAATTCTTTGAAGTTAATGGTTTGGCAAACGAGGTCACGTTGCGTATCAGCTGAGCGATTCAACCCGCAGCATACTCAGATCATCGCTGACCGAATTCAAAGCACCGATCTTTTCAATGGCACTTAGCATCAAGCCTTCTCGAACGGTTCGCGTTAATAAAATGACCGGCACATTGGCGTTATTCGCTGCAGCTTCTTCGCTTGGCTCTTTTTGCAGAATCGCTTCAATGCTAATACCAAGCTCACCAAAAATACTGGTGATGTCAGCCATCACACCCGGTTTATCTTCAGCTTGCACACGCAAATAATAGGCTGATTCAAAATCTTCAGGCTTTAGTACGGGTTGATTTGACAAAGCATCGAATTGAAAAGCCAAGTGCGGCACACGCTGCTGGGCATCGGTTGTCAGTGCGCGAACAACATCAACGATATCGGCAACCACAGCCGAGCCCGTGGGTTCAGAACCTGCGCCGGGGCCATAATAAAGTGTTGGGCCAACCGCATCGCTTTGTACAAGAACTGCATTCATGACCCCATTCACGTTCGCGATCAGTCGCTCTTGCGGGATAAGCGTTGGATGAACACGCAGTTCAATTCCATCGGCGCGACGGCGGGCAACGCCTAAGTGTTTTATTCGATAGCCCAACTCATCGGCAAAAGCCACATCTTCGCGACTGATTTTACTGATACCTTCAGTAAACACCGCATCAAACTGCAACGGAATGCCAAACGCAATCGATGCAAGGATGGTGAGCTTGTGCGCCGCATCAATTCCTTCGACATCGAACTCTGGGTCGGCTTCGGCATAACCCAGCGCTTGCGCTTCGGCAAGCACATCAGCAAAGTCTCGCCCTTTCGATGCCATTTCACTGAGAATAAAATTTCCGGTGCCATTGATAATGCCGGCAAGCCAGTCGATACGATTGGCCGCAAGCCCTTCACGTATCGCTTTAATGATTGGAATACCGCCAGCAACAGCAGGTTCAAAGGCCACAATAACCCCGTGCTTACGTGCCGCTTCAAATATCTGATTGCCATGAATCGCGATGAGCGCTTTGTTCGCCGTGATGACATGTTTACCTTGGCTGATGGCAGACATGATGAGATCGAGCGCGGGTTGCTCGCCACCCATGTTTTCACAGACGATATCGATGTCTGGGTCGTTGACGATGGTGCTGGGGTCGCTGGTGGTTTCAATGCCAAGCGTACCGGCTAGATTTTTACCTTGGGTTCGAACGCTGGCCGTTTTGACCTTTATGCCACGCCCAGCGCGACGTTCGATTTCTGTGGCGTTGCGGACAAGAATATTCGCAACCCCTTGCCCTACTGTGCCGAGGCCCAGAAGACCTATATTCACCGGTTTCAAACAGAATCTCCATTAGGAAAGTCGATGGCTAACCCATCGTCGATCGAGCCTTGTATTATACGAGTCTAGACAAGCACATGCACAATCGTGTGCCACTTGCCGGCTTAATTAGCCAGCAATCAACACAGATAGGACATCGGTTCATGAAAATACAGCTCGAAACCAGTGAACAAAACCTGATAAGCCACTACGGTCCAGGTTCCATCAGTGTGAACGGCACCGCCTATTCCAGCAATATCCTGATCACTGGTAGCGCGATTTTCCAGGATTGGTTCTCTGGCCCGTTGAGCGAGCTTTCGCTTGAACACTTCAAACCTTTGCTCGCAGATGATCTACCGGGCGAGCGCCCCGAGATCGTGTTGCTGGGAACCGGCAGTAACCACACCTTTCCCGAAATGTCCTTATTGGCAGAACTAAAGGCACACAACTTAGCCGTGGAAGTGATGAACACCAGAGCCGCTTGCCGAACCTACAGCGTGCTTGTTGGGGAGCACCGACCTGTAGCTGCGGCGTTAATGCAATTTGAAAGCTAAACCAAATCTAGTGTGCAAAAAAATGGCGCCCTGAGGCGCCATTTTTTACAGATACAAGTGAATAGCTTCAGGCATTACGCCATGAATAAATTCTCAGCTGTATAACCACTGCCTTCTAAAATACGTCGCAATCTTTTCAAGGCTTCCATTTGAATTTGTCTTACACGCTCTCGCGTAACACCAAGCTCTTGTCCAACCTCTTCAAGCGTTGATTTTTCATGACCATGTAAACCAAAACGGCGCACCAACACTTCACGTTGTTTACCTTCTAATTTTTCCAACCACGCATTGATGTTCGAGTTCACTCGCTCATCTTGCAAAAGCATTGATGGGTCAACGTTGTTTTCATCAGGAATAATATCAAGCAACGGTCTTTCACCGTCTTTACCAATCGCAACATCAACAGACGTTACGCGATCACGTAAACCCAATAAACGTTTCACATCAGCCACGGGACGTTCAACAGTCGCTGCAATATCTTCGGCCGTTGGTTCACGATCTAAGGATTGTTGTAAACGACGTTCAGCTTTTATATACACGTTCATTTCTTTAACCACGTGTATTGGCAGGCGAATGGTGCGCGTTTGATTCATTAGTCCACGTTCAATGGTTTGACGAATCCACCAAGTTGCATACGTTGAAAAACGAAAGCCACGTTCAGGATCAAATTTTTCAACAGAATGAATTAAACCAAGATTGCCCTCTTCAATAAGATCAAGCAAGGCCAAACCACGGTTCATATAACGACGCGCAATCTTTACCACCAAACGCAAATTGCATTCGATCATTTTCGCGCGTGATTTTTCACAACCAGCCTGCGCTTTTCGAGTGTAGAACTTCTCTTCGTCTGCGGTTAGCAATTCCGAGAATTCAATCTCTTTCAGATACAGACGCGTCGCGTCCATCTCTTTACGACTGGCATCACGCAACTTGCTGGCAGTGATCTGCTCTTCCGGCTCTTCCTCTGTCTCTTCGACCTGCTCAGCATCATCGACAATAGCGGCTTCCGTAGCCCCCGCCGACTCACTTTCGGATGCTGCCCATCCAGATCGTTCTTCAATAGCCATTAGCTCTATTTCCCCACACAAATCAGCCGACAATTGTCGGATTTAATAGTAAATCGGATATTCGTACACTTTATAACAACTTACGCTAACTTGCTCGAGTAAATTAGCGTATTTACATTTGTTCGACGAATTCTTTAAAAACCTTCTAACCTACCGTAAAGGAAGGAATTTCATTGGATCCAATGGGTTACCGTCCTTACGCACTTCAAATCGCAACACCGACTCACGATTGGCATTCCAACCCAAGCTCGCAATCGGGTCTCCAGCGGCTACCTGATCGTCCTCAGCCACGAATAATTGGTCCGCATGCGAGTATGTGGTCATCAATTCATCATTGTGTCGAACAATGATCAAATTCCCGCCACCGCTAAGGTCGCGACCGGAATAAACCACCGTGCCAGCCATAGCAGCGCGAATGTCTTGCCCAGGCACGCCGGCAATATCAACGCCCTGCCCGCCCACTTCCGTTGGCGCAAATTCTCGAGCCACCTGACCTTCCGTTGGCCAAGACCACACCCCAACAAACTGCTGTAACTCTTCATCCATTGCAGCACGACCCGCCACCACCGGTTCATAGTCAAGCGTGTCGGGTATAACTTCTTCGGTAAAATTGCCTTCCGCAACAACGACTCTCTCATTCGACCAAGATGTTGCTGGAATTTCGGTAATGACTGGTTGATTAGGACTTTGCACCAGGGTTTCAATTCGCTGTTGCGGAACAACAGTCGGATTGACAGGTGTTGGCGCAACAATGACTTGGTTATTTGCAATAACTTGCTGTTGCGGTCGAAGCTGCCGCGTTTCACGTTCAGATACTATCCGTGGTTGCGGTGCGGGCGCATAAGCTGCATTGGCACGGGCGCGCACGTCATCGGCGAGTACGGTACCCGGGCGAACATTGATTCGCAAACCAGGGACAAAACTGGCACTGAGTCCGGGATTTAGAGCCTCTAGCTCAGCGGGCGTTAGTTGGTATCGATAAGCAATCGTTTCCATCGTTTCACCGGCCTGTATTACATACATGTTCGAACGCAATTGCAGGGTCTGCAAACGGTTCTCAACATCAGGCACAGATGCACAGGCACCGAGAATGACCGCTGCGGTTACAACACCTATTAATGGAAGCGCATTTTTCATGGATCGATTCAATCATGTCGTTATGCATCCAACCTCAAATGAAGTCGCGATACAGGTTGTCCCAACAACCGAGCTGATTGATCTTATTGTGTGCAGAATCTACATGGACTCTGCGATTATTAGCCCCAGCATTTCGTGCAAAGATGGATAACTTTCATCATCGCGACGCCGGGTGATCAATCGCACGAGAAAAGTATAGTTGGCTATTTCAAAGATGCCAGAAAGAATTTTTCCAACAGTTAATAATGGGTGTGCGATCGAAATCGACTGCGTCGGATTAGTCCAACGCAAGATGAATGTACCGCCACTAAGCGCGATTTCTCAGGTATTTAAGACTTCCCAGACAAGAAAGGCACGAACTTCACGTCATTAAGTTCGACGCGCTCATAGCCTGTGCGCGTGCGTGTGATAACCGTCAGCATTTGTTGCGTGCGTTGGTTCCCCACCGGCACGATCATACGACCACCAATGTCGAGCTGTTCGAGCAATGGCTCCGGCACCGACGCGGGAGCGGCCGTGACGATAATGGCTTCATAAGGACCATTGGTAGCCCAGCCCCAGCTTCCATCACTGTGTCGCGCGTGAATATTCCGATATTCCAATGCACGAAACCTGTGGCGTGCTTTATCAAGCAGGTTCTTGATTCGTTCAACGGTGAACACGGTGTCTACCAATTGCGACAAAATGGCCGCTTGATACCCCGAGCCAGTACCCACCTCTAACACTTTGCTAACCGGACCTTGTTCGAGCAGCACTTCGGTCATTCGCGCCACCGCATATGGTTGAGAAATGGTTTGCCCTTCACCAATGGGTAGAGCATCGTCTTCATAAGCGCGCGTGGCCATGGCTTCGTCAACAAACAAGTGTCGAGGTACCTTTGCCAAGGTTTCAAGCACAGCTTCACTTTCAATGCCACGATCACGTAAGCGGTTTACCATGCGGTTACGCGTACGTTGCGATGTCATGCCAATACCGGCAATTTGAACAGGGCTTAAAATCACGATAATGTCTCCAACCATTCGCCCACGGGCTGCAGCATTTCAACACTGGTTAAATCGGTGGTTAAAGGTGTCACTGATACAAAGTTCTCTGCTACGGCATGAAAATCAGTGCCGTCGCTATTGTCGTTTATCGAACCTGCGGGACCAATCCAGAAGATGGTGTCACCACGAGGCGTTTCTTGTTTTATTGCGTTAGCAGATGGATGACGAGTACCCAGTCTGGTTAAACGTAGCCCCTTTATTTCATCAGCGGGCACATCGGGTATATTCACGTTCAATACAATGCCTGCAGGCATAGGCACGGTTTTTAAATGCTTAACCAATTGCTCGGCAGTGCTCGCCCCTGTTGCAAAATGTTTTGGTTCGTGTGAAGCCATGGATAATGCAATGGCGGGTTGCCCTAAAAACCGACCTTCCATGGCTGCAGCTACCGTTCCTGAATACAACACATCATCTCCCATATTGGGTCCATCATTAATGCCGCTGACCACGATATCCACACCGTGGTCTAACAAGCCGCTTAGCGCGATGTTCACACAATCCGTTGGTGTACCTTCAACAGCATAAACATCACTCGCTTGCCTTCGCACATGGATGGGATGCGATAATGTCAACGAGTTGCTAGCACCGCTGCGGTTTCTATCAGGTGCAACCATGATGGCCTCACCCAGTCGACTCATCGCCTCGTGTAGCGCAATTATGCCCGGCGACTGATAGCCGTCGTCATTTGCAATTAGAATGCGCATAACTTGTTGAATGAGCCATAACTTTTGATTACTAAGAGTAAATTTAGTCCGCGCTGGTGGTTACGCAACCCTCATTTACAAACGATTGTTGCGAGTAAGCTAAGCCGAGGCCCGTCAGCCGATACAAACAGTGAACGTTTGGAGCTCGAGGACGGTGATTTTTTGGACATCAATTGGAGTAAAAAAACCAGTGGCCCATGGGTGTGTATTTTCCATGGACTGGCCGGAAGCATTGAAAGCGCTTATGTGAAGGCTGCGTTTAAAACACTGGAAAACGCAGGTATGCGACCGGTTTTCATGCATTGGCGCAGTTGCAGTGGCGAGCCCAATCGACTCGCTCGTTCATATCACTCAGGCGCAACTGACGACATTCATCGACTCATTCAACTCGTGAAAACACGCTTTCCCGATTCGCCCGTTTACGCCATCGCCTATTCCTTGGGCGCGAATGCATTATTAAAATATTTAGGCGAAGAACATTCGCACTGCCAACTATCCGGCGCGGTATGCGTGTGTCCACCGCTGGTATTGCATGTTGGCGCTCACAAGCTCAACACTGGCCTGACGCGAATTTATCAACGACATCTTATAACCGCGATGCGTGCTCATCACGAAGCAAAACGAATGCGCTATCCAGATTTAAACTTACCAGTGGCCACCACCGAGCTCGATAATTTTTGGAAATTTGATAATGAGCTAACCGCACCTTTGCATGGCTTTAAAGATGTTCACGACTACTACAAGAAAAACAGTTCCAGGCAATTTCTGCCAAAGATTGCCGTGCCCACGCACATCATTTATGCCTTAGACGATCCGTTCTTTACCGAAGCCGTTTTACCGGCGGAAAACGAGCTATCCGCACAAACCACACTTGAACTTTCTGAGCATGGCGGCCACGTCGGTTTTATCGGGAATGCGGACGGGAAAGACTGGCTTTCAAATCGTATCTGCCAAATTTTGACACGCTTACAAGCAAGCCAATAAATTGTCACTTATCAGAATGTTACGCACTTAGTGCGCAGCAGTTCACTTTTCTCTATACGGCCCAAGGCCACTGGCTGGATGAAGCGTGATTCATGCTACAGAAACCACTCGTTACGCCGATTTTTCGTGACGACCCAATGGTTTTTTTCGGAACGGATGCACATTCGCACCGATAGCATGAACGAAGATTCATATGGACAAGCCTAAGAAAGCGCAGCGTCGAAAAGCCCCAGTTGTGGAGCTGCTCGAACCTCGAATGCTATTTTCAGCCGATTCGCTCAGCGCGCTCGGCGGTGCATTGCTGCCCGAGCATTCTGAGCAAAGACACACCCTTAGCGAACTCTATCCTGACATCGAGTTGCCGAATGCATTGGATGCCGATATCACTCAAAGCGAAAACGGTGAAGACGTCGAATTGGTGTTTATCGATTCACGCGTGCCAGAATTGCAATCCATTGTAGACGATATAACCGAGAATAAAAATTCAACTGTTTTAGTTGTTGTTATCCATCACGGTGATAGCGGCATTGAGATTATCAACGACACCTTAGCTCAGTATGATTCGGTTGACGCTGTGCATATCGTTTCGCATAGCTTCGGGTCTGGAGTCCGCTTAGGTTCAGACTTTCTCTCTACGAGCACCATCGATCAACATACAGATCAACTTAAGCTGTGGGCTCTATCGCTCAGTGGTGATGCAGACTTATTGATTTATGGTTGCGATTTGGGCAGCAGCGCAAACGGTATCGACTTGATGAGTCAACTCGCCAGCATTACAGGGGCTGATGTTGCTGCAAGTACCAACGACACCGGGCACGCATCGCTTGATGGCGACTGGATACTGGAAACATCAACCGGTGCGATCGAAACGGAGACGCTCGTTAGTGCTGCACTGCAAAACCAATGGGAACACGTTCTTGCTACCTGGGTTCCTACAACAGGCGTACTCACCATCGATCACACTGGGGATCAGTTCTTAGCGCCCGGTTCAAATCGATACGACTCTATTGATGACTTGATACAACATGCCGACGCCAATACCGGTGGAATCATTTCTCTTCGCGAAGCAATCGTTGCAGCTAACAATGATACATCGGGGATAGCGATAACAATAAATCTTAGCGCTACTTCAAACTACGTGCTTAACGTGCCGGATGACGTTCATGGAGTAGATGAAGATCTCGGTGCGACGGGAGATTTGGATATCACCAAGTCAATTGATATCGTTGGTCTCGGTGCAGCTGTGACAACGATCAATGCGGATACCGTCGATAACGTTCGTGAAATGCGCATATTTGATGTACATAATGGCGCAGCATTGAATCTGACAAACCTGTCCATCACGGGTGGTAACGTCAATGATCTTGGTGGTGGTATTAGAGTCAGCGCGAGTACACTAAATCTCACAGATATAGTTGTCGAAAACAACCAAACTACTTACGATGACCCAATTTTAATTGGCGTTGGTGGCGGTGGAATTTACGCCGAAAACAGCACAGTAGTAATTAACAACTCCACTTTTCTTCAGAACACATCCACTGGCAATGGCGCTGGCTTGTATGCAGTCGGGGGTACAGGTGTAACGCTCAACGAAGTAACGTTCGATTCGAATAGTACGACATGGGGCAACGGCGGTGGCATGTACACAGATACCACCAC
>CALHOU010000160.1 GCA_938035945.1 uncultured Granulosicoccaceae bacterium | reverse complement strand
GATTTCATCCGTTGTGCCTTGTTCAACGATGTGGCCAAGATACATAACAACGACTCTATCAGCGATGTAGCGAACCACGGATAAGTCATGACTGATAAACAACATGGTTGTTTTGGCTTCACGCTGAATTTCCATCAACAGCTCCGTTACAGCCGCTTGCACTGATACGTCTAACGCTGACACCGGTTCATCCGCCACAACAACACGCGGTTGACCAGCGAATGCGCGTGCCACACCAATACGTTGTTTCTGACCACCGGACAATTGACGCGGCATACGATCAGCAAACGCACGTGGCAGCTTTACCAAGTCGAGTAGTTCGAGCATGCGTTGTTTGCGATCTTCGAGCGAATCGCCAATGTTGAATTTTTCCAGCGTGCGTATAATTTGCGAGCCCACCGAATGACTTGGATTCAATGTATCAAATGGATTTTGAAATACCATTTGTACTGACGCCACAGTTTCTGTGGTGCGGTCGGTAACATCGGTATCACCAATACTTGTGCCGCTCAATAGAACTTCACCATCGGTTGCAGTTTCTAAACCCAGTAGCACTTTGGCAAGCGTAGACTTGCCGCAACCAGATTCACCAACGATAGCAACCGTTTCCGATTCACGTGCTTCTAAAGTGATTGATTCATTCGCTTTAACAGTACGCTTATCGCCACCACCAAACATCGCATTCGCAGCAACACTATAGTATTTCTTTAAATTCTTAACACTAAGGACTACGTCGCCAGGTTCGGCAGGGTCAGTAACCACCGGACGTTCAGGCTCCGCGTTCCAATCGATTTCGTTTATACGGGTACAGCGCGACATATGTCCCGGGTCGCTATCTACTTCGGTCATGCGCACAGCGGCTGAGTTACATTTCGCCTCATTATAGTGTGGGCAACGTGGTCCAAAGTTACAACCAAATGGTCGCTCCATTGGTAAAGGTAGTTGACCTGGTATGGCAACAAGAGGTCGCGTGTTTTTATCAGCACCTGGCAGTGGAATGGAATTAAACAAACCTTGTGTATACGGATGACGCATACGATCGAACACTTCATTAACCTTGCCAGTTTCAACCGCTTCACCCGAATACATAACCGTGATTCGATCACAGGTTTCCAGTATCAACCCTAAGTTATGAGAGATAAACAACATTGATGTACCCGTCTCACGTGCCAGCTCTTTTATGAGTTGCACGATGCCAGCCTCAACGGTCACGTCCAAAGCGGTGGTTGGTTCGTCCAGCAATAACAAATCGGGCTTAGACAACAGAGCCATCGCAATAACAATACGTTGTTGTTGGCCACCCGAAATCTGATGCGGATACGCATTCATCACTCGCGCAGGGTCGGGCAGTTTTACCGCATCGAGTAAATCTAAAGAACGTTTATAGGCATCGTCCTTAGAAATACCTTCGTGAATCATCGGTACTTCCATCAACTGCTTGCCCACTTTCATAGCAGGATTCAAAGAGGCCATAGGTTCTTGATAAATCATCGCGATTTTTGAACCGCGAATATCGCGTAATTCTTCGTCGCTCATCTCGCCCATATCACGGCCGTGGAATTTAATTTTTCCACCGACTATTTTTCCCCGGTTACCCATGTCGCGCATAATGCCTAATGCAACGGTTGACTTACCACAGCCAGACTCACCCACCAAACCCATGGTCTCACCTGGCATGACTTTGCACGAGAAGTCCATTACTGCCGGTATTTCACCTGCACGTACAAAGAATGAGATGTTGAGTTTGTCGATCTCCAGTATCGGTGTTTGCGCATCGTTAATTGGTGCGCCATCGGTTCCGACGATGACTTGTTCTGAACTTGCACTCATAGTGTTATTACTCATTGATCGCCCCTTAGTCTCTTAGAGATTCTTCGCGCAAACCATCAGCGAGAAGATTTAATCCCAATACCAACGACATCAAAGCGATAGCGGGTGGTAGAGCAGGGTGCGGATACACAGCAAGAAATTTACGGCCTTCGTTGATTGTCATGCCCCAGTCCGGACTTTCAGGAGAGACGCCCAAACCAAAGAAACCCAGTGTGCCAAGTAGGATAGTGGTGTAGCCAATACGCAAGCAGAAATCAACGATCAACGGACCACGTGCGTTTGGTAGCACTTCCCATAACATGATGTACCACGGTTTTTCACCGCGGGTTTGGGCGGCAGCAACATAGTCTCGGGTTTTTATATCCGCAACGATCCCCCTCACTATTCGAAAAACCGTTGGCGAATTTACGAACACCACCGATACAAATATGTTGAGTAGGTTTGGATCCATATAGAAAACGCCAAGCGGGTCGGCGTTAAATGCAAGTCCTGAATAAGCCCACAATCCAAGTACCAGAGTGATGCTGAGTAACACCATCAGCTTTGTCGGTTGCTCTTGATAGCGTGACCAAAACAACAATACAAAAAATATGATCGGAAACAAAAATAATATTCCCGAAAGCACTAATGGAATACCTGTTGATCTGATTTCAGGTGTTACCAAAAGGAAGAACAGCAAAATAACCGGGAAGGCGAGAACAAGATTAGCTAGAAAACTCAACACCGTATCTAATTTGCCCCCATAGAATCCGGCTGGCAAGCCGAGCGTTATACCAACCATAAAAGCGAACAAGGTTGCAGCTGGTGCAATCGCGAGCACGATGCGACTTCCCATAACCATACGGCTGAATACATCGCGCGCTAGATTGTCACCGCCGAGTAGATAGTAACTGCCTTCCATGCCGCTCACGGGCCAACCCGGTTTTTTGTTTTTCATACCAGAAATTTGGCTTAGCGGATCCATCGTTATGATCTGATCTGCAAAGAGTGCGGTCAATACCCAAAACAACACCAGGGTTAAGCCGACTAAACCGATGGGGCTTGTAAATAGCCGCCCATAGAGTCCAAGCTTCTTTTGGAATATGGCCGATAGAACGAGTATGACCACAAGTCCAATCCATACCGGCATGAACTGGCCGAGGATGGCAGTAAATATTTCGGATGCGCCTAATCTTTCCATTGTTGTCTCCTCAGCTCACCCGAATACGTGGATTCAGGAATACATACCCGATATCCGAAATTAACTGAGTTATTAAAACCACGACAACCGCAACAACCGAACAAGCTAACAGAAGTTCTATGTCGTTGTTACCAACAGCTGCTACAAGCGTCCAACCGAAGCCTTTAAAATTGAACAAGGTTTCAACGATAACTACACCGGTTAACAAATAAGGAATTTGTAAAACGATAACGGTGAACGGTGCAATCATCGCGTTTCGCAAGGCGTGTTTCATGACCACGCCATAAAAGCTCAAGCCTTTTAAGCGCGCGGTACGTATATATTGTTCTTGCATGACTTCGGCCATCGAAGCTCGCGTCATACGCGCAATGTAACCAAGTCCATAGAGGGCAAGCGTAACAACGGGTAGCGTGAAATTTTCAAACGTTACGTTTTCCATCGCCGTTGCCGATGTGCCTTTAAACCAACGCAGTCCGCCAAACTTACTGGCAAATATAACGATCAATATAACCCCTGAAACATACTCGGGTGTCGAAGTGGTGAGAATTGAGAACGTGGATAAACTTCTATCCGTTTTTGATCCCTCTCGCATACCGGCAATGATGCCGATAACCAATGCTATGGGAACCATCACCAGCATAACGGCGAGCATCAACTTACCGGTATGTCCGAGTTTTTCAACAATGATGCCGCGAATTTCATCTTTGAAAACCAGCGACCGTCCCCAATGACCTTGGATTAATCCGCAATGTGTTGGTATTTCGTTTGTTGCTTTATCGGCATAGCGCACGCATCGGCCAGTTGTCTTACCGGTTTCTTCATCAACACGGGTCCAGCCTGGCATTACCCCAAGCCATTGTCCGTATCGCTTAATTAAGGGTTGGCGATAACCGTTTTTTTCAAGCCACGATTGAACCTCAACATCCGTCATGCGCATGTTGCCTTCGCTCTTCGTGAGCTTTTCCAGATTAGGTTCGAGATTGGTGAGAAAGAAAACGGCGAAGGTGAGACACAAAGCGGTGAACAACATCACACCGGTTCGCTTGAGTAAAAAGATGCCCATTCGCGTGCAAGACCTTTTAGATCAGTGAGTCATAGTGTTGGTGTATTTCACTTTCCGAAGAGTTCCGCTACTTCGGAAAGAAAAACAAACAACAGGAGTGACTGCGGTTAAAAACAAAAGGGGCTGCCAAAAGACAGCCCCTTTTCAATAAAAGTACGGGAGTTAAGCTTTCCAGTACATTTCTTGAGGGTAGTACTCAAACGTGATGTGGTGATCAGCGCCGCCAAGGTTTGGCTTAGTGAAGTTACTAAGCGTACGCCAGTAAGGCTGAACCATAACACCTTCGTCTTGCATGATCTTTTCAAGTTTCGCAACAACTTCACGACGCTTATCAACATCAGCAATGGCAAGTGCTTCAGATAGAGTCTTATCAAACTCTTCATTAGCAAAACCAGCTTCGTTCCAAGCTTCACCAGAGCGGTAAGCAAGACCAAGAACCTGTACGCCTAGTGGACGGTGGTTCCAGTTGGTTGAAGAGTACGGGTACTTCGCCCAATCATTCCAGAAAGTAGATCCAGGCAATACGGTACGCTTAACTTTGATGCCTGCTTTACGCAGTTGGTCAGCAACAGCATCTGTGGTGTCTTTACGATAACCTGCATCCAGAGAGATAAGCTCGTGTTCGAAATCACCCATACCTGCAGCATCCATCAATGCTTTCGCAGCGCCACCATCAACTATTTGTGCTGGAAGTTCTGCATAGTCAGGGTGCATAGGGCCCACGTGATGGTTTTCAGCTGGGATGCCCACGCCACCAACACCTAGTTCCAAACAGATTGAGTTATCAACTGCCATTTGAAGCGCTTTACGAACGCGGACGTCTTTGTAAATTTTCTTACCGTCAACTTCAGCGTTTTGATTTGGGCGGATAACAATTGTTGCAGCAGTAACGATATCGTTCTTGTTCCAGTCGTCAAGGGATGCGAATAATTCAAGAATCTCACTACCTTCAGCGGAGTAAGTAACATCGATTTCATCTGATTCAGCAGCAGCAAAGTGAGACGCTGGCTCAGTGCCGTAGTCGATGTATTCAATGCGATCCATGTACGCGCCATTACCTTCGTTCCACCACTTATGATCTGTGTTACGAACTAGAACAGCCTTCTCACCAACTTTAAGTGACTCTGGCTTGTAAGGGCCGGTACCCAAAGGTACGCTATCCATAACGTTTTCCGCATCGTAGTCTGCGTGAACGATAGCGGCAGGGTAGTCAGCCATACCCGCGATAAGTGAAATGTCTGGAGCCGGTAGGTTAAGTTTAACGGTGTGGCTATCGACTACTTCAATCGCACCGTCTAGTGCTTTTTCAGTGGCAGGGTCAATCAATGTCGCCATACGGCCAGCCATTGAGTTACCTTCCACGCTCTTGTCGCACCAGCCCACGATGTTACGGGCAACATCTTCTGCAGTGAAGTCATCGCCGTTGGTCCACTTAACGCCTTTACGTACGTTTAGAGTGTATTGAGTTGCGTCATCGTTGATGTCCCAGCTCTCTAGCAACTTGCCTTCGAATGTAGCATCGTTGTTGTATTGAACTAGATACTCAAGCCATCCACGTGAAAAGTTCGCGATCTGACTCCAGTCATAAGTTCTAGGGTCTTTCATGGCACGCACTTCAGTTTGGAAGCGAACGGTGCCGCCCATCTTTGGTGTGTCCGCTGCAAAAGCAGGGGTTGGAGCGGTAAGGCCGATCATGCCGTATGCGGTTGCAGCGCTAGCGCCGAATACACTGGCCATGCTTAGGAATTCACGACGGGTCACGCCGTTGGTAGTGCCTTTTACAGTTTCAGCCATCTCAGTGATATGCGACGGCATATCTAGGCCATTTCTTTTCTTAAATCTCATTAAATCCTCCAATCGGTGGTGCAATAACGATGTGAATGTGTGTCTTAGCGCGATAGGTGCGAGCGTTCACCCTATGGCAAAACATCAATGCCTTTGCGCGCGAATCTGAGTTCGTTGACCAAACCAGCATAACATGTAGGCTTTTCTCACCCAAAGGTCTCGCTATTCAAAAAACGCCCTTTTTCGGGGTCGGACCACCATAAGTAATTGATTTTTAATAATAAACTAATCAGATTCGTGCTCTACACAATGTTAAATCGCGTTTTTGAGTTGAAAAGTGAGCGCTAAGGCACCGCGAATCTCGGCGTTTTGGGCATTGGGTTTGTGGGCTATGTCTGGCTAAGCTTCGACCGATGGGCCTGCGGTTAGGCCACCATCAACCACCAACGTGTGCCCAGTGATGTAACTTGCGCCGGCGCAGAGAAACAGAATGGCTTCGGCGTAGTCTTGGGGTAATCCTGCCCGCTTCATCGGAATGCTGGCCATCATTTCATCGGTGCGCTCAAATCGGCATTCCCAATCGGATTCGACCACACCTGGCGCGATCGCATTGACCCGCACATCGGGTCCAAACGCACGAGCATGTTCGCGGGTTAGATTGATCAAGGCGGCCTTTGTCGCTGAGTAAGCCGAGCTCGAGCCGTTGCCAACTATGCCCGCTGTCGATGCAGTATTCACAATTGCACCACCACTGGCACGCAGCATAGGCATAGCCGCTTTTGTGCAGTGCCATGGCCCAAGTAAGTTTACTGATAACAGGCGCTGCCAAAAATCGATGTTCGGTGTGTCTAAATCATTGGCTGGAATTGGGGATTTCGTTCCTGGAGTACCTGCGTTGTTGATTAAAAAATTAAGCCCGCCAAGTTCTTGCCCGGCCTTAGTAACCATGGCTAAAGCCGAGCTTTCATTACCGGTATCCCCAGGGGCTGCGACTACATCGAAGCCTTGGTCTAACAAAGCCTTAACAGATTGCGTTAAGCGATCATTTCCGGGCAGATCGTTCAATGCCACCTTGCACCCGTTGACTGCGAACAATTGAGCGGTGGCAAAGCCAATGCCAGAAGCTGCGCCTGTGACAAGTGCGGTTTTGTTCTTTAAGTCAGCATTAATCATGGCGTAGCTCTAAAAATAAAATAAAAATCAACCACCAGCAGGTGCAGAACCACCACGTGCTATACCAGCTTCAATGTAGCCAGCTATTCGATCAGCTGCGCTTTGCGAATGCGCCGGTTTTTTAAAATCACGCAATGTGTTTTGCCATATTGTTGTAGCACGTTGAGTAGACGTCAGTCCACCGGATTCAAGCCAGCTTCCGTTGTTACTTAAGTCTGCCACCAGTGGAGGGTAAAACGCATCGCGATAGCGCTTCATGGTATGTTCCGTTGCGAAGAAGTGTCCGCCCGGTTCAACATCTGCTAACGCCGACCAGCCCATCGTATCTTCGTCTTCGGGTAGGGGTGTACACAATTCAGCGATCGTTTGCAAAGCCTCAACATCATTGATAAATTTTTCATAGCCAAAACAAAGACCACCCTCAAGCCAACCTGCAGCATGAATGGTCAGTGTGGCGTTTGCTTGCAATGCAGCCATTAGGCCCATGTTGTTTTCAGTAGCCGATTGCATGTCAGCTGTATTGGATGCCGAACCCGCTGCAGAGCGCCACGGTAAATTGATATAACGTGCTAGTTGTCCAGAACCTATAGATAACTTGATATGTTCGGGCGTGCCGAATGCTGGTGAGCCTGATTTCATATCAACATTGGATGCAAATCCGCCGTAGGAAACTGGCGCGCCGGGATTCGCCAACTGCGCTAATGTGATTCCTGCAAGTGCTTCTGCATGTTGCAAAATCAACGCACCCGAAATACTCACGGGAGCCATTGCGCCGGCTAAACAAAACGGCGTGATAATTGAGATTTGTCCAGCCCGTGCAAAGTCGATAATCCCTTCAGCCATCGGTATGTCGATTTGCCGAGGAGAGTTGGTGTTGATAACGGTCGATGTCCAGCACCCATCGATAAAATCATCATCACTTAGATTTAAACCCAGCTTTATAAGATCAAAACACTCTTGAACTTGAGCGCGACCTCGAGCATAGGTAAAGATCGGTTTGTCACACAAGGTTAATTGCGAGCGCAGCATCTCGTAGTGGCGCAAATTAGGGGGAACATCTTGTGGTTCGGCTGAGGGCCCAAGTAAGTGAATAATGTCGAACGACTGTTGCAACATTAAAGTTTCATTGAAATCTCTTAATGAGCCTGGGCGCCGGCCACGCTCAATGTCGTATGCATTGGGGCAGCCTGAACCTGCGGTAAACAGCATGCTGCCATTTTCATATAATTGTTCTTTGGTCGGAGAAGCAGCGCGAAGTCTGATTGAACGAGGTGCACTGTTAAGTGCTTGATCGACAATTTCTTTGCCTATACGAACCATCAAAGTGTCGTCATCGACAATGGCCGAGGCAGCTTTGAACAACGAGCGAGCCTCGGGTAATAGCATTTTGATGCCGAGCTCTTCGAGTAAACGCAAAGCCATGTTGTGCATGCGTTCAATCGCATCGTCTGAAAAAACGCGTTGCGCTTCGAAGGGGTGCTTGAGTTGGCGGTAGGCGTGACTGCGGGGTACAGCATTTTCGTCAGAAGTATTCGTGGATTTTCTTCTTCTGGATTGTCGCTTGGCCATTCTTATATTATATTCCGTATTGTTTCATTGCCGATTCATTGAATCTAGTTGATTTGCTAAGCCAATATTGTAGTCAGTGATGCTGGGCGCAATGTACGCGCAGTGTTATGGTAACAGGGTATCGACAACTATCTTTGGTGTGTGCCATGAGCAATAAATCCCCAGCGCGAGTAATGTCACTGGACCAACTGAACTTTGCACCTCGCTTCGAATATGGCGAGCAAGCGCAAGTTGCGCCGTTGTGCGGTGCTGACGATGGTAGCAAGCTAGGCGTGGGCGTGGTTCGACTCACGAATGCTAGCATCCCATGGACTATTAAGTACGACGAATTTGTGCTGGTGTTGGAAGGAACCTTTACGGTAAAGATGGATGATCAAGAGCTAATCGCTAGCGCCAATCAAGCAATATGGTTGCCGGCCGGTACCAGGCTTACCTACCACAGCGATAGCGCGTTGCTGTTGTATGCTATTCACCCCACTGATTGGGCGAGCCGTGAGTAAGTAGCTATGCAAGATAAACAAACCGAATGGCAAATAAGCCGGCTGCCCTCGAACGATAAAACAAACGCTTGGAATACCATTTTATCTAAGCGTGAAGCGTGTGCTTCTTTACACGACCAGATCAACGCTGATTGGTTGGTGGTCGGTGCGGGCTATGCGGGTTTATCTGCTGCTCGCAGACTCAGTGAGAACTGTCCCAATGATCGAATCGTTATTGTTGATGCAGGTGTGTGTGGTGAAAATGCATCGGGGCGCAACTCAGGCTTTGTGATAGATGTGCCACACACAGTCTCATCCAGCCTAGCTCAACTGGAAAGTGCGCATCGCCACATGCGTCTTGCAAGAACCGCTACCGACGTGTTGGCGAATCTTGTGGGTGCAAACAACATAGAATGTGATTGGTCAGTAGATGGTAAATACCAAACGGCGGTCACCCATGAAGGGTCGCAAAGTATGTTGGAACCTTTTGCCAAAGAATTAGATGCGTTGGGTGAAATCTACCAGTGGGTTGGGGCAGAAGAGCTTGCGAAGAAATTAGGCACCACGCATTTTAAACACGCGATATATACACCAGGATGTGTGTTGATGAATCCTGCAGCGTTGGTTCGAGGCTTGGCCGATTCATTGCCTGATAATGTTTCTTTATACGAGAACACGCCCGTGCTGAAAATGGAATCTGCTAACGGCATTCGGGTAACAACGCCAGCAGGTTCCGTGCAAGCGCCGCGTATGATTTTGGCAGCAAATGGATTTAGTGAACAGTTTGGTTATAGAACGGATGCCTTTTATCATTTAGGTTTACACGCTAGTTTAACAAGACCACTCAACAGCGAGGAGCGTGCTGCATACGCTGTGGAAAAACCGTGGGGCGTCACGCCTGTTAACGCGTTTGGTGGTGTCACCATGCGTTACACCAATGATCATCGTTTATTGATAAGACAAGGAATAAAATTGTCGATGGGGCAGAAACTCTCGGCTGCAAGTTTGGAAAAAGCGAAATCACAACATATCAAGATACTACGCGATCGCTTCCCTACAATTCCTAATGTTGAACTTGAAAACACTTGGTCTGGTTATATTTGTATGTCGAAGAACAGTGCGCCTGCCTTCGGCGAAATAGCCCATAACGTATGGTTAGCTGCATGTCAAAATGGCATTGGCGTTACTAAGGGTACTATCAGTGGCCTGTGCGTTGCAGATTTTGCATGTGGTCGCGAAAACGCGCTTATCGACGATATGCAAGCACTCGGTGAGCCGGAAAAACTACCTTCGCGCCCGGTTCTTGAAGTGGGAGCACGCGCGCTCATGAAGTGGGAGCAACTCAAGAACAGGAATGAGAGTTAAATTATTAACTGGCCTTTACGCTGCGCGTCCATCATTGTTGTTAGCGTTCAGTGGCGAAAATTTGTCTTGCACATGAACTCTGTTTTTACCGGCCTGCTTAGCCGCCATGCAGTTGTTATCCGACGCCATAGTTAAGGCCTCTAAGTCAGCAAGCTCTGGGTTTACTTCCACCAAACCCATACTTGCCGAAACTGATTGAGGAACACCTTCCCATTTTAATTCGTAGTCGTTTATCCCTTTTCGAAGTTGCTCGGCGATTTTCATGGCAGCACTCAGGTTTGCTCCGTGAAGAATAATGGCGAACTCGTCACCGCCAATTCTGGCCACTGTGTCGGAACTTCTTACGGAACCCTGCATACTTTTTGCGATGGCTTTGAGGAGAATGTCACCAGCGATATGCCCGCATGTGTCGTTAACTGATTTGAAGTGATCAAGATCAATTGTTAGTAAAGAAAAAGTCGTCCCGTCAGCTTTAAATTTTGAAATACTATCTTTTATTCGATCGCTAAATTCGCGCCGATTACATAGTCCAGTCAGGTGATCGTGCGTTGCTTGATAACGCAAGCTATTCGCTAGCTCAGTTTCTTTACTGGTATCTATTATTGTTCCACGTATGCCCGCATAATTACCCTTTGCATCATAGAACCTTGATGATGCGACACGCACGGTAATGCAGGTAGAATCAACTGATTCAGGCAAGATTTCACCTTCCCATTTGCCGATTGCGTTTAGTGATCGCGCTATATCAGATCTGGCAGGCAGTCGTGATGCCATCTTTTCAAGAAAGTCGGAAAGAGAAGTTCCCAAAATATTTTCAGGGGAGATAGACAACAGACGCGATACATCTCCAGCGATATAAGTAATAGTATTATTTCTATCGACCTCAAAAAAACAATCCGCTCCCAGATTGGCGAAATCTTCGAATCGGTTATTTATAAATGTGTTTTGATCTTCTGATTTAATGAGCTCATTTCGCAAGTGACCAAATGATCGAAAAACACTCCCTAACTCATCTTGCCGATTAATGTCTTTGTCTTCTGCGTGCGCCGTCCGCATGCCCATTTTTTCGCCTTGGACTAGCAAGTTGTCGAGTCGCTGCAACGGTTTTATTAGAATTGGATTCATGAATACCAGACAGGCTCCGGTCACGAATGCGCTGATTAAAACCACCATACCGAGTATGCGCCACACATAACCTACCATGTAGTCGCTAATATTCGATGTATCCACGCACAGCCAAATTCTATCAGCTCGTCCATTGCCAAGTTCTCTACTCACATAAATGGAGTAAGTATTAAGGCGACTTGAATACATTGAGGGTTTTTGTTCGTTAAGTATCTGATCAATGTCAGAGTCAGCACCTCCAGTGCGCCTAACCCCTTCAGCAGATTCATAGATGTAAGCGTTCACGCGGTAGGTTGAAATGTTGGTTTGGTTTTGCAACAACTTATCGAGTTGTGGCACGGGATTCTTATAGTCAAGCAATGAGGTCACGGTGACGAGAGATTCGTCAAGCCGCGTGACTAGCCTATCTCTTTCCGTAAACCAAGAGAATATCAACAGTACAAGTTCAATGAGCAGGATACTAGCGAAGACGCCAGCTGTAATACGCCAAAAAATAGGAGACTTCAGGTTCACACGTCCATGCGTGCGTACTTTATGAATCGTGGATGTAGGGTTGTTCATGGGTATCGCCATATCCATTGGCACTTAATATAGTTGTTAGTATTTCTTGTTTTAAGAAACGAAGGAATCCCTCAATGTGTTGTGTGTATCGGCCATGGGCGATCAATGCTTGTGTGCAAAGATGTTCACTGGTTCCCAAACATTGGCCCATACATCGTTTGTAAAATCAGGTGTAATGAAATATCACAAACACGGGAGCGAAATCAGTGAAAAGTTGATCTGTTTCACATTTTTAGCTCACCCTTGTTTTTAATACACGGTTACGCGTTGAACTGTCGCTGAGCCGAATTAACTAACGGATGATCTGCTTCTATGCGCAAGCGGGTAAAAGCACTATCGCGACATTATTTGCGTCAAAAGCAGCAATCACTTCCTCAGCTGAGTTTGCTTTGACACGTGCCTGAGCTCCAGCTAGTTCCCCTCTGGCGACTCGGATTTGGCCTAGACTACTGTTGACCAAGGCATCATCCACATCAATGGTAAAGCTAATGGATTCATCTTGTAGCAAACGATGGACTTGAATCGAGACGCTGGTATCCCCATCCCCAACGGTGCCGGACGCTTTTAAGTTTTCACTAAGTGATTCAAAGGGTTGAAATACCTCAACTCCTGCGCCTTTAGCGCTAGTATCAAAATACAATTTTCCAAAGCTATTAGTTAGGTCGATCTCTATGTCCATATCACTCAGATCGCACTCGCCGATATTTATTATAGTAAAGCGATCCTTAGGTGCGCTTTCGAGAAAGTCGATTTGAATGTTTGCTTGGCTTGACTGTACCGAGCCAAGGCCAAGGCATAGGCATAGGAGCGCTAGGGTGGTGAACTTTTGCATCGCTTGCGAATATTTTGGTGGCGTTGCTAACATTTACGTTGAAACTCGCTTTTGGATCTGTTTGGCATTGACTAACACCCGATAGGAACTTACTCGTAACAAGCCTTTAAGACAATACACACAATGATCAAATTGTAGTTGGCAAGACTTATGTGTTGACGCAGTTGCAAACGACCGTGGGTATGGTGATGTACCCGGTGTCGCAGGGTTTGCAGGAGTACCCACAAATGCGAACGCACCAAAGCCAGCGCCTTGGCGTGGCGTAGAGGCACCTATTGTTTAGCTGAGTAAGTCAAGAAAAAATTAGCCCTTATTCGATCGAAGCTTTATCGCGTTTATCGGAGGTGGCTGCGACAATAGGGCTGATAACGCCTTTGCATTTAACATTAAGACAGGCTGTTTTTCCGCTGGCGATTGCGCGTTGCAATGCCTGCGCAAGTTGTTCGCGCGTTTCCACCAACTCACCATAACCACCCATACCCTCTATCATGGTGTGGAAGGGGATGTCTCGAAAGTCAGTTGCGAAGTGCTTACCGTTATTAAACAAACGTTCTTGTTGTTGCGAAATACAATCTAGCCCACCGTTGTTATCGATAACGACCACAATAGGTAAATTTTCCTGAAAGGCCGCTTCTATTGACAAGCCTCCCGATAGGAACGCACCGTCTCCGGATATAAGCACAACCGTTTTGTCGGGATGCAGTGCCTTTGCCGATATTGCCAATGACACACCGACGCCGAGTAAACTGTAGCTGCCTGGGTGCGATATGCCCGCAAAGTTGCGCCCTTTATCCGCCGCAATACTAACGCCTATTTCGGACCAAAAATGGGTATTGCCACCATCAAATACCAACCAATCTTCATCACGCATCGCAGCTTGAACATCGACAGATAATTGAAGGGGATGGATTTTTTCATCCTTGGCTTGCTCTTCAATTAAGTGAGCATTCCACTCTTCGATCCAGATTTTACGTCGTTGTACTTGTTGATCGAACCAATCACTCCAGTTGTTATCAAGCAAGGACAGTGCATCGAAAAATGCACCAGGGTCCGATAACAGAAGGGCATCTGCAGCGCGGTTGAATTCAATTTCTTCGTGACTGCCGTTGACACATATCAGTGTTTGTTCCTTTGGAAAAAACGGTGGGTTACCGAAGTTCATTTGGTTGTCCAGACGGCCACCAACCATAATCACCACATCCGCTTCCTGAATCGCAGGTTTTGATGGATGGTACTGATGAAAGTCTGCCAGACCTAAATACGCTTCACTGCGTTGTCGCAAGAGTTTCTGGTGATAGGGCACATTAAACACCGGTATGCGCAGCTTGGCGCATGCGCTGGCAAGCTGGTCTTCAGAATTTGACCACCACACACCATGACCACCTATTACCACGGGTCGCTGAGCAGATTTGATGGTGCTTAAAACAATTTCCAGCTGGGTTGGGTCGGGCCATGCTCGAGCCGGTAGCAAGTTGGTTCTATTAAATGGTCTTTCTGTCCGACCAGCATCTTCATCGAATGATGAAAACATGATGTCGACAGGCAAGCTTATGTGGACCGGGCCAGGATACCCTGACGTTGCTGCAACCCAAGCGCGATCGACAAACTCGCTTATGCGCTCACCATCGGTTATTTGTTCTGAATGTTTAACCAGCGGTGCGGCTATAGCAACATCATCAATTTCTTTAAAGCCACCAGCGCCTTGACGCTTCAAAGTTGATGAGCCAGTGATAAAGATAACGGGGGAGCGTTCACCGCCAGCCTCAAGCATGGCAGGCACGGCGTTTGCAAATCCTTCTGGACCAACTAAGCATACCGTTGGCTTGCGACCGATTCGACTATGGCCATCAGCAAGATGCCCTGCGATTTGTTCGTGAGGACAATTGATAACCGGCGTTTGGGTTTCCATAAAGCCTTCGAGTGCTGGATTGCAGAATCCGCCAGCGAGCGTAAACACATGCTCTACGCCTTTTTCTTTCAGTGCTCGTGCAAGTAGTGCTCCACCGCGAATCTTAGGGTTCTTCATGCGTTAACTCGTGTATATCTACTATCCATAGTGACTAATTGTCTTTAGTTTTTCAACTAATTATGCTGGAGCGAAATAGCTTGCTCTCACTCGACTTGACTACGTTACCAAAAACAGGCTCAATTGGTGTGTCGTAGTCAGGTTTTCGGTGAAAACACGCTAGCCTGCCGCCAAAGACACACGCAGGTTTGCCTGCGCAAAAAACCAGTACCTTCGGAGGATTACATGAAAAAAGTACTACTAGCCGCGGCCAGTGCGAGCATGCTATTTGCCAGCGCAGCGCACGCCGAAAAGTGGGATATGCCGATGGCTTATTCTGCAACCAACTTTCATTCAGAGCACGGTGTGATGTTCGCTGACAAAGTCAGAGAATACACCAACGGCAAGATTGACATCACTATACACCCGGGTGGTTCATTGTTTGGTGGCGGAGATATCAAGCGTGCGGTGCAAACAGGTCAAGCGCCAATCGGTGAGCGCATCATGTCTGCGCACGCGAATGAAGATGCTATTTACAACTGGGATAACCTACCGTTTCTAGCCACGACTTATGCCGATAGCGAAAAATTATGGCAAGCTGCTAAAGGCCCAGTAAATAAGCACCTTAACGACATTAATTTGGTTGCCTTGTACACGTGCCCATGGCCTGGCCAAGGTTTTTACTTTAAGAAAGAAGTTAACTCCGCAAAAGATGTGGCTGGTGTAAAGCTACGTTCATATAATGCAGCAACAGCAACGGTTATTGAAAGCTTAGGTGGAACACCCGTACAAATCGAAGCTGCTGAATTGACCCAAGCCTTAGCGACAGGCGTTGCCGATGGTTTTATCTCCTCAGGTTCTACCGGCTACGATCGTAAGGTTTGGGAGCACTTGTCTCACTACTATAAAGTAAGTGCATGGCAGCCAAGAAACTACGTCATGGTAAACAAAGGTGTTTGGGATGGGCTTGATGCTGAAACACAAGCTGGATTGCAAAAAGCTGCCGACGAAATCGGTGCGTTATGTACTGCTAAGTCAGAAGAGTTATCGCTTTGGTACTACGAGCAATTAGAAGCTAATGGCATGACAGTTGTTGATGCGGGCCCTGAATTTTTCGCAGAGCTAGAAGCGATTGGTGCGAAAATGCAAGCCGATTGGTTGTCGGCTACAGGCGAAGATGGAAAGGCCATCATGGATGCCTACAAAGGCATGTAATCCACTTCAAAGTTGTAGCAATATCCGGGTTCCTTAGGGAACCCGGTTTGTTTTAGCTTTATATAAATTACTTAATTCGAGTATCGCTATGGATTGGAAACCTTTTATCGGTTTGCCTTTGTGGATTTGGCTATTTGTTTTTCCAACACTGTTTGCCATATTGTGTTTGATAATACGCCGTAAGCTGCAAGTGATTTTAAAACCTATCTGGAAGATACTTGATGCCGTTTATTTGGCGTCAGGCGTGTTGGCAGCGTTTTGTATGATCGCCATTCTGGTTATTATCATTACGCAAATGGTATTTCGGTGGCTTGGCTTGCAGTTTCAGGGTTCCACCGATTTCGCCGGTTACGCCATGGCTGCAACGTCGTTTTTTGCACTAGCACATGCGCTAAATCGTGGTGCACACATTCGTGTTTCGATTCTACTTAATCTAAATAGCTTCACTCGTAAGTGGATAAACGTTTTCGCGCTGTTCGTAGCGGCGATTACAGCAACGTACTTTGCACGTTATGCAATTAAAACAAACTTTATGTCTGAGATGATCAATGATCGGACTCAAGGCATAGATAAAGTGCCTGAAACTTTGTTGGTTGTTGTCAAAATGTTTGGTTCTTCGCCATCGGAATGGAGAGCAATGTGGGAGGCGGCCGGAAGTGAGTGGGTGTTTACGCCAATGTGGTTACCGCAAATTCCTATGTCGATTGGCACAGTCTTATTAGCGATTGCATTGTGGGATAACCTATATCGATTATTGGTTACTGGTGTGAATCCAATCATTGTTGAAACTGTGAAAGACGAAGAAAAGAAATTAAGCAAGCCCGATGGCGTTGATGTTGCTGATGGAGCTGCATCATGAGTGAGATATTTGCAACGGTCGTATTCTTGGTTGTTTTATTTACGCTGCTAGGTAGTTCAGTCTGGATAGGGCTTGCGTTAATGGGTGTTGCCTGGGTTGGTATGGCACTGTTCTTAAATAGCCCCATAGGTGTGGTGGGGGACCGAATGATCACCACCATCTGGACAAGCTCAAGTAGCTGGACCTTAACGGCCTTACCCTTGTTTATATGGATGGGTGAAATTCTTTATAGAACCCGTTTATCGGAAGATATGTTTAGAGGTCTAGCGCCGTGGATGCGCAAACTTCCCGGTGGCTTACTTCACACTAACATTGCTGGCTGTACTATTTTTGCTGCAGTGTCGGGTTCCTCTGCTGCTACGCTTACAACGGTTGGGAAAATGTCTATTCCTGAATTACGTTCGCGTGGTTATCCTGAATACATGATTGTCGGGACTTTGGCTGGGGCTGCAACCCTAGGCTTGATGATTCCGCCCTCATTAACGCTTATCGTATACGGCGTTTCTATCAATGAGAGTATTACTAAGCTGTTCATGGCAGGCATAATTCCCGGGCTTGTACTTGCTGGTTTGTTCATGACGTACATCGTTGGTTGGCATTTTATTCGTAAAGATCAGCGCCCCGTTAAAGAGCCCGCTATGAGCTTTGGTGCGATGTTAAAAGAGAGTCGATTTTTAATACCTGTACTAATGCTGGTGTTCACCGTTATCGGTTCAATGTATTTCGGATGGGCCACGGCAACCGAAGCGGCAGCTGTGGGTGTTGTTGGTGCATTGGCGTTGGCCGCTTTGCAACGCTCATTGAGTTGGAAGAGTTTTACCGAGAGTTTAATGGGTGCAACTCGCACGTCGGCGATGATCGCTTTGATCCTTATGGGTGCTGCGTTCTTGTCGCAGGCGATGGGTTTTACTGGTCTGCCACGTGCATTGGCTGCATGGATTGAATCAATGGAGTTGTCGCCAGTGGTGTTAATTGTTGCACTAACTTTGTTTTATGTTGTGCTTGGTATGTTTCTCGACGGCATATCATCTGTTGTGTTAACAATGGCAATTGTCGAACCGATGATTAGACAAGCCGGTATTGATGTCATTTGGTTTGGAATATTTATCGTTGTTGTCGTAGAGATGGCGCAGGTGACACCACCGATAGGGTTTAATCTATTCGTGTTGCAAGGCATGACCGATCACGAAATTTCTTATATCGCGAAAACGGCTATTCCGATGGTTGGACTTATGCTGTTGATGGTGGTCATATTGGTTGTCTGGCCAGAGCTTGCTACATGGTTGCCGGACAACATTCGTAAGGGGCCAATGTGAATGTTGGTGGCACATAGCGCCGCTGTGCATTCACTCATGGTTTTTTAATCAGTACCAAGCGTCGGGAAGTTCTTCTCGGCGCTTGGCAACATACGCATCTAATTCTTCTTTTACAGCTTCATCAAGCGTTGGTGGTTGATACTCTTCGAGCATCTTGTTCCATTTGTAAAATGCGCGTTGACGCATGTCTGGTGAGCCTTTTTCTTCCCAACTTTCCACGTTCTCACTGTCACTCAATGTGGCGTCGTAAAACGCATTTTGGTAGTGACGCATGGTATGCGCCGATCCTAGAAAATGTCCGCCGGGTTCCACTTCGCGATAAGCATCTCGGGCAAATTGGTCTTCATCCAGATCAAGTCCAGCCATTAGCTTTTGATAGCCACCAAGCCTATCGGCATCCATGATGAGTTTTTCATACCCTGTGGCAAGCCCTCCCTCTAGCCAGCCAGCGGCATGAAGCGTAAAGTTTGAGCCACCCATCACTGTGGAATGCATGGAGTCGGCACTTTCGTACGCAGCTTGTGCGTCCTCAATTTTAGAGGCTGTGAGTGAACCACCGCAGCGAAGTGGTAAACCAATTCGGCGCGCCATCTGCCCTATGATGTAATTGGATAACACAGGCTCCGGCATACCGAACGTTGGCGCACCAGACTTTAAACTCATCGACGATAAGAAGTTACCCATAATAAACGGAGCACCTGGGCGAACAAGTTGAGTGAACGCGCAGCAGATCATGGCCTCTGCCATGGCTTGCGCTACTGCGGCTACTGTGGAAACAGGTCCCATTGCACCGGTTAAAATAAACGGTGTTACTACCATTGCTTGCCCGCGCGATGAATACACTTGAATGGCTTCGGTAACGACTCGATCAATCAATAAAGGCGAATTAGTATTCACATTGGCCATGATCACAACGTTGTTGTCCATAACCTCTCGTCCGTGAAGAATTTGCGCCATATCAACACTGTCTTGAGCGCGGCTTTTTTCAGTAATTGCACCCAAGTGTGGTTTATCACTTAGCGTCATGTGCGCATAAACCATATCGAGGTGGCGTTTAGATACGGGCACATCAGTTGGCTCCACAATCACCAAGCCTCCATGGTGCAAATTGGGGTGCATGTAGCTAAGCTTGACTAATTTTTCAAAATCACTAATGGTTGCGTAGCGTCTACCGCCTTCCAGATCACGAACAAATGGTGCGCCATAGATGGGTGCAAAAACTTGATTGCTGCCACCGATGGTGACGGAATGTTTGGGGTTGCGTGAAATCTGCGTAAATTCGCTGGGGGCTTTCGCACATTGTGTTCGAACCCACTTGGCGTCGGCGAAGACTTTATCCTCTACAACCTTTACCCCGGCGTCTTGCCATATGCGAATCGCGTTCGGGTCTTCTCTGAATGCGAAACCAATATTCTCGAGCATCCAGTCGACCTGGTCATCAATTTTATTAAGTTGCTCTTCATCCAGTGGATCGAAGAATGGTAATTGTCGTTTTATATAAGGTGCAGATATAGGTTTGGTGCGCGCGCTAGATGTTGACCTGCCTCGTTTTGATCTTCTTACCATTGAGTGACTCGGGGCTATAGCTTGCGTTTTTCGCGGCTTTAACTTTAGCGCCTATGCCCAAATTGTTGTAAGCGAAAAAGAAAACGGATCTGGAAATGTCGCTAATGGAAATGTTAATAGACAGTCGCATAGCTCAATTTGTTCAAGTTGTATCGTTTTGTTAGGGATGGAATTGGGTACGATTGCGATTGTATGTTGCTATGTGCGGGTGCCACTAATGGAGGTTTGCAGAGGATGAACATAGCAGACCAACAGCGCTTTTATTTTGCGGCGAATACCCTGCTACTCGCGGGCATTATATAGAGTGCGAGATACTTTTTCAAAAAAAAGAGGATGATGCCGGAAGCGATCAAATCACTGGGATATGTATAGGTGAATTTCTAGGACCTTCAAGTTCTTCATAGTCAATTTTTGGGTAGCTAGAACAATATCGATGCGATGAAAGAGCTTTGGCATTCGCATGTTGCTTATGACCTGATGAATCGTTAGTTCAATCCAACAATAACTTAACTTGTAGAAATACTCGATGACAACGTCATAACGGGCAGCTTGAATTGTCGATACAATACGGTTTTTCAATCGATGAAAATTCATTAAATTCTGATGACGGTGCTTGCCGGTGGAAGTTACTAAGAGGTGAGAGCTTTGCTAAGTTTACGCATGCCGTAAGCCACGCCAGCTCAAATGATACTTATCATCGAATCTATAGCCAGAGGATGCACAGTCGTTTTATCCCCGTCGTTGTTTGACTTGCGCCGCTACTAACGAGCCTGCCGCTGTAGGCTAACGCTCAATTACATTAATCGAATGTTCCTTTCTTACAACGCATTTTTAGGTGTAAAAACGCATCGTAAGGTCGAATTTCACTGCTTTTTACCCTTATTAATATTGAGATATCAATTACTTATTGTGGTCCGACCCCGCGCTGTTCGATTAGGCGGGCGTAGATAGAGGCGCCAACGGGCAGAATGGATTCGTCTAGGATGAAGCCATCGTTGTGTAGTGGCAGAGTGCCTTCGTGGCCGACAACGCAATAAGCGCCCGGTACAACTTGGAGCATGTCGGAAAAATCTTCAGAGCCTGTTGATACCTTGGTCATGACTTCCACATTTTCGCTTCCGACAACATCGGCTGCGATATCGAGCATAACTTGCGATAACTGTTCATTGTTGACTAATACGTCGAATGTGTTGCGGCTGTCAAGGACGACTTCAACGTCATAGCCTTTTGCTACACCATCACACAAGGCCTGCATGCGTTCACGCACGGTCGCAATCAGCTCAGGATCAAAGAATCGGACTGTACCTGAGATGGTGCATTCCGATGGAATCACGTTGTATGCTGAGCCCGCGTGAATCTGTGTGACGGATAAAACCAAAGGCTCAGTAGGTGGTGTGTTGCGGCTGACAATGCTTTGTAGCTGTTGTACCAAAGAGGTTGCGATTACTATCGGGTCAATCGATTCATGCGGACGTGCAGCATGTGCTCCAGATGCTTTGATCGTTATGTCGAAAAAGTCTGCACCTGCCATTGCTTTGCCTGGCTTTACGCCTACTACATTCGGTCGGCCGTTGGGATTGTTGTGCATGCCGTAAATTTCATCGCAAGCAAAGCGACCAAACAGATCATCAGCCAACATCGCTCGTGCGCCACCTAAGCCTTCCTCCGCAGGCTGAAAAATAAATACCGCCTGACCATCGAAGTCTTGAGTCTGTGCAAGATAACGAGCTGCACCAAGCAACATAGTTGTATGAGCATCATGCCCACAGGCGTGCATTACGCCGGGGGTTTTTGATGCAAAGGGTAGGTTGGTTTTCTCATCGATGGGTAACGCATCCATGTCTGCACGTAAACCAATCGTGCGACCCGCTTGTTTGCCATCGAGTACGCCTACCACGCCGGTTTTGCCTATGCCTTCATGGACTGTGATACCCCAGGATTTCAACAGCTTCGCAACGATGGCAGAGGTTCTTAACTCTTCCATGCCCAATTCAGGGTGTTCGTGCAAGTCGCGCCTGATCTCCACTAGCTCCTCGGCGTACGCTGCGATCTCTTTCAATACTGGCATGGTTATATCCTTGTGGAATTTATTGCTTATTGATGGAAGAGTGTAAGGCTGAACGTGGCTATGAGCAACACGAGCTGCTGATGATATTTCTCATTCAAGCGCCCGGTCATCCAATATGTGCGTGTGGAAATACTACTGATGTTGAGTGGGCTCAATCTTCAGCTTCCATTTCACAACAATACCAACAAGCAAATCGACACGCGCGTGTGAGATTACTCAGGCAGGGTGATGGATTTGAAAACGGGCTGCGTTCGTTGTTCCTCAGTGACATCCCCTTTGCGTAAATCGCCCGCAGAGCAGGTGATAGCACTGGCACGAATGCCAGCAATCGAGCCGTCGATCGGCCGATGTACATGGCCACAATACATCCCACAGATGTTAGGAAATCGTGCAAGCACGTTCTTTAATTTATCAACATCGCTCCACTGCTCGTATTGGTAAGGGTCTGGTATGCCAACTGCTTCATAGGGTGGGTGGTGCAAAAATAAGGCGATCGGTTTTGTAGAATCAGCCGCAAGCATGGCTTCTAGATGTTCAATCCGTTCATCGCACAACTTACCTTTGTTAGATTGATCGCTTACGGTATCAAGCATAATTAACCGAACCGAAAAAGTATCGACAGCATATTGCACCCATCCTCCCGGCGGCAATCGATAACGATCATCTGAGAATTCATTTAGCAAAGTCTCTCGTTTGTCCCGGTTGCCAGCCATGACGAAGTAGGGCGCATTCAGTTTATCCAGAGCCTTGCGCGCACTATGGTATTCTTCGCCCAATCCGTCGTGAGAGATGTCTCCAGTGTGAATTACGACTTCAGGTTGTTTTTCAAGTTCGTTAATCGCTTGAATACACTTCTCTAAATCCAATAGACGTTGAGGGAAGTCGTTGGATATGTGTGTATCTGATACTTGGACGATGTGCAAAGTCATTTTTTCTGATCGAGCCAGCGCTAAACGCTCCGTCGAAGTTGATTTAAGTTTAAGTGAGCTGCAAGCTACCACGTAAACTCAAGAATGCCAATAGACATGAAAAAAACGCCACCAACAGTAACAGAATTAACCCAGCAACTAATTGAATTTCGCGACGCACGGGACTGGCGTCAGTTTCACTCCTTGAAAGATTTGATTTTGTCTTTGAACTTAGAGGCGAGCGAATTGCTGGAATTGACGCAGTGGAAATCTGAACAAGCCTTCGAAGATGAAGCGAAACAAGAGCCAATGCAGCAGCGTCTGCGCGAAGAGTGTGCAGACGTTTTTTTATATTTGTTGCTAGTGGCAGAGCGAAGTGGAATAGATATATATGCAGCAGCAGCTGAAAAGATACAGGCAAACGCTGTTAAGTATCCAGTGGAAAAGTCGCGCGGTAAATCGACAAAATACAATAAGCTCTAATAGATATTTCTGACGAGCGTTGCCCTGCTAATACAGTCCAGTATTAATCAGTAGACTATGAAACTAGCGCGGCATACACAGCTGTCAAGCTAGGCATGCCGCATGAGCGCTGTGGCTCATCGGGCCACGGTTGTTTTTACGATAAAAATTGTTTTATGACTGCAAAAGCTCTACGACTGCAACAGCTCTACGACTGATAATGATCCATCAGAATTTTTGCTACCTCTGGCCGCGAGAATTCAACCGGAGGCGCTTTACCTTCGCTTAGCATTTCACGTACAGCGGTACCGGAT
>CALHOU010000159.1 GCA_938035945.1 uncultured Granulosicoccaceae bacterium | reverse complement strand
ACATCGGCTCGCGACAGCAACGCATGAAATGCCTGCAAGCCCGCGCTTGTTTCAAGATCAAGAGCAACGGAGCGCTTGCCCGCAGCTTGCGTAAGATAGGATGTACTCATCCCAGCCTTCGCCGCATCGGCATCCGTACCACCACGATGCCGAATGGCATCGCCCTTAGACTCAGACTCAACCTTGATAACCTCGGCGCCAAGAAGGCCAAGATAATATGAGGTAGCGGGACCTGCCAAAACGTGCGTGAAGTCAATGACCAAAACGCCTTCAAGTGGGTGAGATGTTGACATGAGAGCCTCATTTTTCGCTCGATTGATGAATCTGAGTTGTGCGTAGCTCGCAGGAATTGCTCGATTATTAAAATTTGTTTGAGCGACCCCATTTTCCGGTTTACAATGGGATTTCAAGCAACTAGCACGTTGCAATACTGCTAGTTGCACCATTTTGGAGGAAATAATGACTTTTGCAAAGAAAATTGCCACTGGCCTCGCGGCATCCGCTCTTCTTGTGAGCACGGCGGCTTTGGCTGACTACCCTGAAAAACCTGTAAAGATTATGGTTGGCTTCTCAGCAGGTGGTGGTACTGATACCACGGCTCGCGGCTTCGCATCTTATATGCACGAAGCACCAAGCATGAACGGCCTTCCCGCCTACATCGTGAATCTTCCTGGTGCATCTGGCCAAAAAGCCGCAAAAGCGGTGCTCGACGAAGATGCCGATGGCCACACTTTATATATGATTAACATAGGTACCTTTATCGCCGGCGAACTTGCCAAAGGCGACGATCGTCCATATCACATTCCTGATGACTTCGTAAATCTAGGTTGTGCATCACAACTGGTTACTTCGTTGCAAGTTCACGCATCTAACCCAGCTGCAACAATGGAAGAGTTCATTGCAAATGCTAAAGCGTCAGGTAAAGAGATCACTTGGGGTACTTCAGGCGCTGCAACAATGCACGCGACTATCGGCCACATCTTCTTCGATACCCACGGCATCAAGCACAAGAAAGTACCTTTCAAAGGTGGTTCAAAAGCCCGTGCTGCATTGGTATCTCAATCAGTTGAAGCCGTATTTGGTGGTGTAAACACCGTTGTTGGTTTTGAAAACGACATCCGCGCTCTTGCATCTGCCGGTGCTGAACGCGACCCAATGGCAGCTGACCTTGCCACGTTTAAAGAGCAAGGCACTGACGGTATCGACTTCACGGGTCTAATGTGCCTATTCGGTAAAGCCGGTGTTCCTGATGAAGTGAAAGCTGATGTTGGCGCTGCAATCGCGCACATCGCTGAATTGGATGGCTACAAGCGTTACATGTCTGGTAACGATCTAGCATCATTCTACACTGACTCAGCAGCTGCAACCGCGGCACAAGACACTATGTTCAGTGTTATGGGTCCAGTAGTAGCAGAAATCATCGCAAACCAGTAAGTTAGAGGTTTGTGTCAGTGAGGAGGCAGGTCCGTTCGGGCTTGCCTCTTTTAGTTGTGGTGTAACATACATCATCGGTTTTGGATCGATCACAGGAACGCATCCATTGGATAACCATCAATATAAAGTCAAACTGGAATATGGCGTCGCCGCCGTTGTCCTTTTGGTTGGTCTGTTCTTTATTTATCAAGCCTTCACGATTGAAACATCACGCGAATCGATTGGTCCTCGTACTTTACCTCTCATATTGGCGGTCTCCTTAGTCCTTGGCGGAATTTGGTTAGCCATGCGCGCTTTCTTCGGCAAAGTTGGTGTCTTACAACCGGGCTATGGTTTTCTGGAAAGCGATAGCAAGCGCATTTTTGCCATCGTTGCCTGCGGCGTTTTGTTCGTTACCGTGTTTTGGGCCTTCGGTTATTTCTGTGCGGTTATCGTCACGCTCATAGCCATGCTACTGACCTTCGGTGTGCGAAATTGGTTTGCCATGATCGTAGGCGCCATTGTGCTTGCCATTGTTTTTCAATGGGTATTCATGGGTGTTATGTTATTAAACGATCCTAAAGGTGCGGTGTTCGACATGCGCCCCTACACAAACTGGATCACGGGAGCAAAGTAGTTGCAAAATCAATGTGCAGGTGTTGAAGAGTTCTTCGACTCACTCGGCTTCCTATCGATTTTTTTCGATATCTCTTGTGGCTTCGTTGTCTTGTTTAACGATCCCTACGCTCTCATGTTCGTGGTGCTTGCCGCTTTTGTTGGCATCGTATTCGGCGCCCTACCCGGACTAACAGCTGCGGCGGCGATTGCAATGATGCTGCCCATACTCATCGCTTATAACGACGACATTGGCGGTTTGGCAGGCTTAGCCTTTCTCTATGTTATTGGTAAGTCAGGTCGTTACGGTGGGTCTATCGCTGCCATATTGTTTAATACACCCGGCACCGCCGCCTCCGCTGCAACCATGCAGGACGGCTACCCGATGACTCAAAAAGGTAAGGCCGGTAAAGCACTTAAAACTGCGACTGTTGCATCGGCCTATGGTGACTACTTTGGCGAAATCGTTTTGATCTTCGGCGCAGTATCCATTGCAGCTTTCACGCGTCAGTTCGGACCACCAGAAAACTTTGCCATCTACTTAATGGCGTTCGTAGTCATCGGCTCTGTTGTGAGCGACAGTATTATTAAAGGCATCATCTCAACGCTGTTTGGTGCTGTAGTCGGTTTAATCGGCGAAGACATCATCACTGGTCAATTTAAAATGACCATGGGCATCGATGAACTCGAATCCGGTATGGCCTTAGTGCCCCTGCTCATAGGTGTATTCGTAATTTCCGAGGTAATTATCCAGGCAGAAAAAGCCGCAAAAGTAAAAATGATCGACTTGGCAGCCGATAAAGTCGATGACCCAACAGCACACTACTTCACATGGGCAGAATTTAAGCGCTGCGTGCCACTCATGTTTCGCTCATCTATTTACGGTTCCTTGATTGGCATGATGCCCGGGCTGGGATCGTCAGTAGCGTGTTTCGTAGCCTACGGTGAAGAGAAGCGCAAAGCTAAAAATAAAGATGAATGGGGTACCGGTGTTGTCGAAGGCATAGCCGCACCCGAATCGGCTAACAACGCGGTATCGGGTCCATCCATGATTCCACTGCTAACCTTAGGCATACCAGGCTCAACCATCGCCGCTGTATTAATCGGTATGTTCTTAGTCAATGGTCTACAACCCGGTCCAAGCATCTTTGCTGATGAGCCACCTTTGTTTATGGGCGGTCAGCTAATAAGTCCTAGAGAATTTATCTTCGGCGTATTCGCCGCAGGCTTAATTGGTATAGCGTGCTACGCGCTTATCGGATATTTCGCCGCGCCATTTATCGGACGCATGATTGCCATACTGCCAACACAATACCTCTACCCTTTCATCTTTATGACAGCATTGGCTGCTAGCTATTCTTCACGTGCATCGATTTGGGATGTGGGTTTCGCGTTGCTGTTCGGTGTGATTGGATACGCTATGCGCCGAACAAACTTTTCGGCCGCTGCGTTCATTATTGCATTCGTACTAACATCAAGTATGGAAGAAGCGTTTCGTCAATCAATGATCATCTCAGACAAAGGCTTTGCCATATTCACAAGTTT
>CALHOU010000158.1 GCA_938035945.1 uncultured Granulosicoccaceae bacterium | reverse complement strand
TGTTGGGATAGGTTGAAAATAGAGTTAACCGGAATATTTTGGAGACAGTACCGTTATGGTCAAGAGTATGAAACGGTCGGGCCAAGCTGGCTTTACCCTGATTGAAATTATGGTCGTTGTGGCAATTATCGCCATTTTGGGCGCCGCCGTTGTACCTAAAATTATGGATAACCCAGATAAGGCGCGCGTGGTTCGAGCGAAATCGGATATCGCGTCCATCTCCCAAGCGCTTGAAATGTATAAATTAGACAACTTCTCTTACCCGTCAACCGATCAAGGTCTGCAAGCGTTGGTAGAAAAACCAACAGGCGATCCAGAACCGGCTAATTGGTCGAGCGGTTACTTGAAGGCGCTAACGCAAGACCCTTGGGGCCGTGACTATGTTTACGTAAGCCCAGGCGAGAATGGTGATTTCGATTTGCTTTCACTGGCGAAGGACGGTGCTGAAGGTGGTGAAGGCTTTGGTCAAGACATCATTAACGGTCAATAATCATTAGTACTTGACTCGATAAGCTATTTTTATGCGCCTGCAAACAGCACGACGATCTGCGGGTTTCACGCTTATCGAAATCATGGTCGTGGTGGCGATCATCGCCATCATGACTGGTGTTATTGTTTTGAAAGTGGATTTTCAAAACGTGGGCACCACCATCCGCGACAGTGCTCAACGAACTCGCTTATTAATGATCTTAGCGTCTGATCAAGCGATTTATTCTCGCCAGCAACTAGGCATACGTTTTCATCCGAACAGTTACGAATTTTATATTCTGGGTGCGGATGAAAAAACCGGTGACGCAAACTGGCAAATTTTAGAAGACGAGCGTTTAAGTTTTCGCAAAGAGAATATCGATATTGAATTTCGGGTAGACATTGAGGGTATACCGATAGTGCTTGAAGAACTCGAGGATGAGATCGCCGCTGCAACAGATGAAGATCCGCTCAAGCCACACGTTTTATTTTTATCCAATGGCGAAATGATGCCTGATTTTCGCATAATAATGAGTGATATCGAAGCCGAGCACGAGCACGCTATCGCTACTGGTGAAGTTGAGCCTGTGGTTATTGAGGCGCTGAACTAATGCACTCATTTATCGCTAAGTCTGCGCAGCGACGTGTTGGCGGCCGTGTACAGCGATCGCGCGGGTTCACTTTAATAGAAGTACTTGTAGCCATGACCATTTTGGCCGTGGGTGTATCAGCGCTGGTTTCATCGACCGGTGCCAGCGCGTTTAGAAGCGCTAAATTGCGAGAGCGCGAAGTGGGAAGGTGGGTCGCGGTTAATCATCTCAATACTTTACAAGCCCTACCAACCTGGCCGGAGCTTGGCGCGAAAAACATCGAAGTCGAGATGGTCAAGCAAACCTGGTACGTGCGCACCCGTACAAAAAAAGAAGATTTGGATTTACGCCGTATGGATATTGAAGTGCGTTTGAATCCAGATAGCGAGAGCTATATTTATTCGGTGACTGGTTTTGCCAGTAACCCAAAGCACAGTCGTTGACATGAACGGATTGCATCACAAGCGACAATCGAAGAAACCAATCACGGTTAGCGGCTTCACTCTAATCGAAGTATTGGTGGCCATGTTTTTGTTGGCCATCATTGGTGCAGCTGGCTTTAGAATGTTGCAACAGATCAATGATTCACGTGCGCGTATTGAAAATCAGTCTGATCGCATCACCGAATTGCAGCGTACGTTTTATTACCTGGCCGAAGACATAACCCAAATAGTTGATCGCCCAGTGCGCTCATCGGTCGATTCGGTATTGCCAGCATTTCAATTTAATCTGCAGGGTTCATCCTTATTTGATTTTACCAAAGCCGGTTGGGCGAACCCTGCAGGGGATATACTCCCGCCACGATCAACCCTGCAGCGCGTGTCTTATTCCATTGAAGATGATCGCCTGCTGAGAAGTTATTGGTATCACCTGGACTCGCTCAGTGAAGAACCAATAAAGCGTCGACAGCTACTCAGCGGCGTCGAAGATTTGACGGTACGGTTTATGGACCCTGAAGGTGCCTGGCAAGAACAATGGCCGCCGTTGAATGTTGAAGAGGATCCCGGCTTGCCGCGCGCGTTGGAGTTTACTTTTACCCTGACCGACCTAGGCTCTGTAGTGCGGGTTTTCGGGTTACCGGGTTAGTTAATGCGTCATCAATCATCACAAAATGGTGTAGCGATCATATCCGCTCTGTTGGTTGTCGCATTAGGGACTATAACTGTTGTAGCGATAATGAGTCGGCAGCAACTCGATTTACACCGAGAACGCAACGAAGTGTTGATACAGAACGCGCGAAGTTTTGCCAATGCAGGTGAAAGCTTTGCCTCTGCCTTGCTATATCTTGATCGAGAGGCGGGTTTACGCGAGAACAGTGATTCACTGGATGATGATTGGGCGCAAACGATTCCGCCGATCACTATCGATCAAATGTCTTTACAGGGTTGCATTGTGGACATGCAAGGGCGTTTTAATGTGAATAACATAGTCAACGCTGAAGGCGATGTTGATCAGGTTTACTTTGATATTTTGAAGCGTCTGTTTGCCGAGCTGGGTATTGCCCAAGAAAAGGCTGATGCTGTTTTGGATTGGATAGATAAAGATCTGAACGCAACCATCCCGGAGGGTGCTGAAGACGACTACTACACGGGGCTAACGCCGCCGTATCGAACAAATAATGGCCCAATCAGTTCTATTAGCGAACTGCAATTGGTAAAAGGCTTCAGCCCATCCGTTGAAGCAGAGAAGGATGACTACAAATTGTTGCTGCCACACGTGGCGGCATTACCAACAACCAACGGCAAAACGCAGGTTAATGTGAACACGGCAACGCCCGAAGTCATCGCGTCACTGTCTGAATTTTTGAAGCCTTTGGCATCGGGTTTGTCGCGTTGGGATACGGGTAAGTATGAAGACTACCCGGAATGTGAAGACATATTTGATTTAGCGGCAGAAGAAACAGAAGTGTTGGGTGAGGCTGCAGACTTAACGCCGTATTTGTTTGTGCAAGAGTTTATCAGTGAAGCATCGGCCGATACGGGTGATGAAGTTGTACCGCCTAACAGTATTTCGGTATCGTCGCGGTATTTTCAAATTCGCGTTGATGTGTTGGGTGAAACGGCAAAGCTTACGCAGTATTCTTTGCTCGAACGCGATGATTCAGGGCGTTCAAAAGTGATTTTTCGAAGTCGCGATACGTTATAAAAAATTATTACTGGAATTAAAGGCATTGGCCAAAAACGTCATCATACATTTACCGCGAATCGGTGAAGACCACGTCATGTGGGCTTTCGCTGATGATCGTGGTGTGCTCACATCTGAGGTGCAAAGTGGCACATTAAGTGAGGCCGCGACTCAAGTTGAAGGCCGTCGTTCTACCTTGGTGTTACCGGGTAACGATGTGTTGCTTGCTGAAGCAGCCGTACCAGGCGGTTCGGCTGCACGTGCCGTGCTCGCTGTGCCCAACATGCTTGAAGATCAAGTTGCCGATGATATCGACTCCTTGCACTTTGCCTTGGGTGCTAAGGGTAAAGACGATGTATACCCGGTGGCGGTTGTCGGTCGCGAGGCAATGGATACGGTGCGCGAGCAATGTGCGGACGCGGGCTTAAGACCATCAGAGATTGTTCCTGAAACACTGGCCTTACCTAAATTTGATTCCGAAGAATTGAATCAGGCCACGTGGACAGCCTTGGTCGATAGCGAAAATGCCGTGGTGCGATTGAATGGCTATAAAGGCTTTGTAACTGATACTTCCATGGCCGGCATGATGCTGAACGGTGCGCAGCAAGAGCTGCCTGAAAATACCAGTGCTGCCATGGTGGTTTATCAAACCGATGATCATGCACGCGTGCCCGCGTTTCAAAATCTGGATGTTGAAAATCGCTCGATTGATCATCGCCTGAACTTATACGCCAGTGGACTGGCCAGTGCGCCGCGCATCAACTTATTGCAAGGTGACTACAGCCCTAAAACACAGTTTGATAAAACCTGGAAGCCCTGGCGTTGGACGATGGCATTGGCAGCGGTGTTAGCAGCGGTGCTCATGGGTGGTAAGTGGATGGAATTCCGCGAGCTTAACCAAGAAGTTGAGCAAATCGACGCACAAATTGCGCAAGTGTTTCAAGAGGCGATGCCAGGCGCGCGCATGGTGCGCCCGTCACAGCAACTCAAAACTGAAATCAAAAAGTTTAGTGGTGGCACAAGCGGTGGTTTCACCAGCAATTTGAGTCAAATCGCAGCAAGCATGGCGACACAACCGCAAACAAAAATTCGCTCTGTTAACTTTCGTGAAGGGCGATTTGACTTAGATGTTACGACCGATGTCATTCCGACCCTGGATCTGCTGAAAACAGAATTAAAAAAGCGCGGTGATTTAGAAATGACCGTGCAATCAACGCGCAATACCAGCGATGGCCTGCGCAGTAGCATAAGAATTCAATAATCGAAGAACATGAAAGATTGGTATCTAAGACAAACACCTCGCGATCGAATCATTGTGCTCGTTGTGGGTGCATTGAGCCTGGTTGGTTTGTTCTATGCGTTTGTATGGCATCCCATGGTGACCAAGATCGATGACAATCGAACACTCATCAATTCTAAGCGCGGAACACTGCAGGAAATGGAAGTGCTCAGTGCTGAGTTACAAGCACTTCGAGGCACCGGTGGTCCAGCGCAGAAAAACTCAGACCTTCAGCCCTACGCTTTAATCGATCAACGCATTCGAGCTGCAAAATTGGGTAACCCAGATCGAGTTGAACCGCGTGGTAACAATGGTGCACGCGTGCAATTTTCAGAAGTTGAATTCGATAAATTAGTGTTAGTGTTAGCCGAGCTCGAGCAATACGGTTTAACCGTTGATACATTAAATATTTCGCGTAATCCTAAATTGGAAGGCAAGGTCAGTGCACGCATAAATATGGAGAAGAACTGATGCGCGTTGTGCGCTTGATTCTGCTCGGCTTGCTTGCCTACATTGTGTCGGTTGTTTTTTTGTTCCCGGTTGCACCCATAGCAGACTATGTTAAGCCTCGAATAAAGCCGGTAGAGCTAAGCAACGTATCTGGCAAGCTATTCAGCGGCCAAGTTGGCGACGTTAAATATGCCGATGATCTACTACCGCTTGAATTTAAAAATGTGACGTGGAAACTGGCTCCCGCAACCTTGCTTAAAGGCGGGGCTGGTGCAAACGTAACTTTTGAAGGTTATGGCGGCGGTGGTGTGGCGCAAGTGCGCGGACAGATAAACGGTGACATTATCGTTTCCGATGCTGATTTCAATGCCAACGCAAAAGAGCTTGAAGTTTTACTACCGGGTCCAGTTGCTGACTTTGCCGGCAAAATCACCGGTCGTTTCTCTACGGTTAAATTAGCCAATAACCTATTGCAAACATTGGAAGGTCAGTTGAATTGGGACGACGCTATTATCGTTACCAGGCTCTATGGGCCAGAGTTCGCAGCGAATCTAGGGAAGTTGAACATCAACATCGAACCACAAGACAATGCCGCTCATATGATTACCATCAAATCGGCGGGTGGGGATTTATCGCTCGACGGTACGGTTGCGATGGCAGGCAACGGTGACTACCAAACCAATCTGTTACTGACGCCATCGGCGAATGCGCCACGACAGCTTGTACAAACACTACAACGTATGACACGGCCAGATGGCGGCGGTCGATTCAAGATTCAGCACAGCGGCAATGTTAACCAAGGGACTTAACATTCCACGCTGATCTTATCTGTTACAGTTATTTACCTGTTAGGCACGCACGAATTTCATTCTTGCGTATTGTTGCGCAGTGTATTAGTTAAACAAATTTCAAAATGACCGCTAGTATTAGAGTAAGCAACCGCTAAAGAGATAGGATGCTTCTCGACCCTTCTACAACTAAGCAATTAACGCAACAAGTGCTGAGCATCGCTCGCACGGCAGGCGAACGTATCGCTGAAATTTACGAAAACGATTACGATGTTTCGTATAAGTCCGATAACACGCCTGTCACAACGGCCGATATTGACGCCAATGGCATTATCGTTGATGCCCTTGAAAGACTCCCCAATGCGCTACCGGTAATTTCGGAAGAGTCTGAGCAGATTCCCTATGCTCAAAGGCACAAGTGGTCGCACTATTGGTTGGTTGACCCTTTAGATGGTACTCGCGAGTTTTTACGAAGAAACGGTGAGTTTTCCGTAAATATTGCGCTCATCGCGCACGGACAACCCATCTTAGGTGTGGTTACCGCGCCGGTACTTGATCTGAGTTATTTTGCAACCAAAGGGCACGGTGCCTGGAAGCAGGTTGGTAACCAAGAGGTTGAACCGATTCATGTGCGGGCAGCGCCTGCTGGCAAAGGTGAACTCACCGTTGCTCGTAGCCGTTGTCCTTCAAAAAACCCTCGACTGCAGTCATTTTTAGACAAGCTCGGTGCGCATCAGGAAGTGCCAATGGGGTCATCTTTGAAGTCGTGCCTGGTCGCTGAAGGTGTTGCCGATGTGTATGTACGTATGGGGCCAACATCAGAGTGGGACACCGCGGCCGCTCAGTGCATCGTTGAAGAAGCCGGCGGCCATATCACAGACACGGATATGCGCGACTTAAAATACAATACGGGCGAATCTTTGTTAAATCCTCACTTCATGGTGTTTGGTGACGAGACGCACAATTGGCGTGAGTATCTCAGCGCTGATTCGGCCTGAACAGTAGGCACGGAACATTACGGGCATCGAAGCACTGCGTAACTGCGGTATGATTCACCCGATAAATCATTAATCAATTATTTGTGGCTGAGAAATTTAACACTCCCGAGGAAGCAGAAATTGCCTTTTATGAGGCAATCGAGCAGACCGACATCAAAGCCCTAGGGCGAGTGTGGTCATCGGATGACAATATCGTGTGTATTCATCCGGGTGCCAATCGGATTGAAGGGCGCTCGCAAGTATTAGAGAGCTTTTCTGACCTGTTTTCCGTGTCCCCTTCAATTAGCTTCTCGATTTCAGATGCGCTGCAAACTGAAGCCGATGGATTGGCTATACATTTAGTGCGTGAAGAGATAGAACATGACGGTGAGATTGTGAGCGTGATGGTATCAACCAATATTTATCACCTTGAAGATGGTGGCTGGAGAATGCTGCTACATCATTCGTCCCACGAGCCTGATGCTAATACAGAGTCTGAGTATGAAGACTTTGATGATTTCGACGATATACCTGAGCCACCACCGGTACTGCATTAATGCAATCGATAGCGTCTCGTTCATTGCCTGACGAAGAAGTGCTCTATCAACGGAAGAAGATCACTGTCACCCCATCTTGGTTGGAAGTTAAAAACACCAGCTACGCCATACGCTATATTCAAAAACTTACCCTAAAAAGTGTGGAGCCACCGCGCATTGTTGCTGGCATCGTGTTTTTGTTTTCTTTGATATTAAGTGCATGGCAGGCGTACAGAATCTACCAGGAAACTCCACCGGTCGCCCTTAATTGGGTGCTACTGCTGTTATGCGTATTCTTGTTAGTTGTTTCATCCTATGTCGCGTTCGCCATGAGCGCCCGCTACCGCCTGGATATTTTCCTCGCGAATGAACCAGCGCCACTGCAACTAGAACGCACCACCCGCAGCGATATCCTCGAACTGCACGAAGCCATTGCTCTGGCCATGGACTGGCACCGCACCGAAGCCGATACCGAAACCAGATGACGGGGGAAATACGGGGACAGTTTACTTATATCCTCGTAGGCTATCGCGCACATGAAATGTATGAGGATATAAGTAAACTGTCCCCGCATTTCCCCCCCCCGCATTAGGGTTCTATATCGAAGTCGTAGTCGACGATGAACGGGGCGTGGTCTGAGAATCGCTTTGTGCGGTAGATGCGTGTGGCTTTTACTTTATCGCTTAGGTCATCGCTAATGATTTGATAGTCGAGTCGCCAGCCTACGTTCTTATCCCAGGATTGCCCGCGGTTAGACCACCATGTGTATTCATGTTCTTTTTGTGGCAACTGTCGAAACGCATCCGCGTATTTGTGTTTGTCAAACAGCTCAGTTAGCCACTCGCGTTCTTCGGGTAAGAAGCCGGAATTCTTTTGATTACTTTTCCAATTGCGAATATCGGCTTCGGTGTGAGCGATGTTCCAATCGCCGCAAACGATTTGAGATTTTTTTGATCGGCGGCGTTTTTGTAAATGTGGCAGATAGGCATCCATCATCTCAAATTTAAACCCCTGCCGAACATCGCCGCTTGACCCTGATGGCATATAAAGCGAGGTCACTGCCACATTGCCAAACTGTGCTTCTAGGTAACGCCCTTCATTGTCGACCCAATCAATGCCTAAACCGCTTAATACTTTTCGTGGCTTTATTCGGCTGTAAATGGCGGTGCCGCTATAGCCCTTTTTTACCGCGTCGAAGTAATAACAATGGAACCCCTTGGGCTGAAATATCGGGTCGTCCAATTGATCGATTTGGGCTTTAGTTTCCTGAATACACACCACATCGGCTTTTTGCCGTGAAAGCCACGCAAAAAACCCTTTTCGAGCCGCAGATCGGATGCCGTTCACATTTACGGTGATTATTCTCATAACTCAGATTGTACACGTTAGCTAACACTTGATTCTGCGCACATAAAAGTACCCACGGCCTCAAAGCAGTTCTTTTACGGACGATACCAGTGATGTGCGGGTAAAACCGTACTGGACGCGGATTAGATGGTGTCGGGATCGGAGTCCCGAGGATCTGCAAAACATTACTTTCGGAATCATATATGAGAAGCATGCAATCTCAATCACTGATCAAGGTCGGCGCAGCTGTCGTAGCCGGACTTGTATTGTGCTCAACAGCACAGGCTCAGCAGCGGAACAAAGTGTATCGCTATCAAGATCAGGGCCTAACTACCTATCAGGACCGGGCGCCAAGCTCTGCCCAAGACAATGGCCATGCGGTATTGAGTAAGCAGGGCGTGGTCGTTAAAGAAATACTCAGTCGTGAAGAGCGTCGTCAAAAGCGTCGTGATGAGCGAGACAAAGAGCTAGCGAAGATTCGTGACCGTGCACTGCTTGCAACGTTTACGACAGAAGAAGATTTAACCCGTACACGCGATGACCGTGTGGGTATGATCGATGGTTTGATAAGCCGTCTTGATGATCGCATTCGAATTTTATCTGAGCGTCTAAGCGTTGTTGAAAAACGCATCCTCCAGCAAGAGAAATCACGTGGTGAGGATAACGCACAAGAATCCCTATATGCTGAACAACACAGCATTCAACGCAATATCGAAAACGCCTGGTCGTTGATTGATTCAAAGGCGGCTGAGCGAAGCGTTGTTGCTACTAAGTTTGAAGATGACTTAATGCGTTATCGAGAGCTTAAAGAAGATATGGGTCGCTACTAGAGCTTCGACTTAGTACGTAGACGAACCCTTAAGCCGGTTCGTCTGCTCTGATCAATGTACCCACACCTTGGTCAGTAAACAATTCCAGCAGTACTGCGTGCTCCACGCGGCCATCAATAATTTGCACACTACCCACACCTGCCGCAACCGCATCTAAGGCGCATTGCACTTTCGGTAGCATGCCGCCCTGAATAGTGCCATCGGCAATTAACGATGAAATTTGTGTAGGAGTTATACCGGTTAGTAGGTTACCTTGCTTGTCCAGAATGCCCGGCGTATTAGTCAGTAATAAGAGTCGTGTAGCTTTTAACGCAGACGCGACAGCACTAGCGACCAGGTCTGCGTTGATGTTGTAGCTTGCACCTTGGGCATCGGTTCCGATTGGTGCGATAACGGGAATAAAATTTTGCTCTTGCAAGCGTTTTACAACACCTGCTTTAATTTGTTGCACTTGACCTACGTAACCCAAAGCATCAGCTGCACGACCTGCTAAGTGCAAAGGGTCGGCTAAAATCAAATCAGCATCTTTGCCTGTAAGTCCAATAGCCTTGCCACCGACCTGATTTAGCAAAGACACAATGTTCTTATTCACCACACCACCTAACACCATTTCAACCACTTCCATAGTGGCCGCATTGGTAACGCGCATACCGTCGAGAAACTCGCTTTGTATATTTAAACGGCTGAGCATGTCGGCTATTTGTGGACCACCGCCGTGAACTACAACTGGATTAATACCAACGTGTTTTAAGGTAACGATGTTTTGTGCAAAGCAGCGTTGTAAGTGTTCATCGGTCATGGCGTTACCGCCATACTTTATAACAACGGTTTGACCTGAATAGCGTTGAAGGTAAGGTAGCGCCTCGTTAAGCACACGCGCTGTGTCGCGCGCGGCTTGTAGATCGACTGATGGAGGCGTTTTGGTCGAGTTATCCTTGGGTTCAGTCATTTGCCATTGTTATTTTTGCTAGAACGGAGTATCGACGCTGGCGTCGGTTCGTTGCATAGTATCGCGAAATTCGTTTTGAATGCGAGTCATAGCTTCTTCGTTGTCGGCTTCGAAGCGAATAACCAACGACGGCGTCGTATTGGATGCACGTACCAAGCCCCAACCATCAGCGAAATCGGCGCGTATACCATCAATAGTAGTAAGTGTGGCACCATCAAAATTCGCATTTTTCACAAACGCTTCAATAAACTCATGATGTGCGCCATCGCGCTCAAACTTTACGTTTATTTCAGGGGTGTTGATGCTATCGGGTATTTCGCCAAAAATCTCACTCGCGGTTCGATCTGTGTTCGATAGAATTTCAAGTAAACGTGCTGCGGCATAAAGCGCATCATCAAATCCGTACCAACGCTCTTTAAAAAACAAGTGTCCACTCATTTCGCCACCGAGCAAAGCTCCCGTTTCTTTAATGCGTGCTTTTATAAAAGAGTGACCGGTTTTCCACATGTCCGGTTCGCCGCCAGCAGCTTTGATCGCTTCAGGCAAAATCTTGGAGCACTTAACATCATAAATAATTCTAGCGCCCGGGTTGCGTGATAACACGTCTTGTGCGAACAACACCATTTGCCGATCTGGCCAAATAACCTGGCCTTTGTCATCTATCACACCAACGCGATCTCCATCGCCATCAAACGCAAGGCCGACTTCGGCTTTATTGTCGGCAACCGATTTAATCAAGTCGCTTAGGTTTTCAAGCTTTGCGGGGTCTGGGTGGTGGTTAGGAAAATTGCCATCAACTTCCGTGAACAATGCCGTGCTTTCACAACCAAGTGCATCAAACAATTGAGGAGCAGCAGCGCCTGCAACACCATTACCGCAATCGTAGGCAATTTTCATCGGGCGCTTTAGTTTGATATCGCCCAAGATTCTATCGAGGTAGTCTTGCAATATGTCTTGCGTTGTTAAAGAGCCTTTACCGTTGTGCAGCTTGCCAGCTTTTAGTCGTTCGTATAACGCGGTTATACCATCACCAAATAAAGCGTCGCCACCGATAACCATTTTTAATCCGTTGTATTCAGGTGGGTTGTGACTGCCGGTCACCATAATGCCGGTACCGGTTTTAAGATGATAAGTTGCAAAATACAGAACAGGCGTTGGCACCATGCCAATGTCAATAACATTTACGCCGGTTGAATTTATGCCTTTGCTTAGCGATTCAATTAACGCAGGCCCCGATAAGCGTCCATCACGCGCAACCACTACTGTTTCAATACCGCGCTCGTGGCATTCTGTGCCAAAGGCACGACCAATTTCATGTACAACTTCGGGCGTGAGCGAATCGGTGACAACGCCTCGGATATCGTACGCGCGAAAAATGGCTGAAGAAATAGGCATAGTAATGGTTATCCTGTTAGTGCGGTTCCAGTTTGGTTTTGGTTCAATGCATCGAACCTACTAGCTCAAATGTTGCAACACCCGTGCCTTTGAGCGCCAATGAATAGGACACATTCGCCACGGTTTTGACACAAGAACACTTCTTCTTTACGACTTGCCGGTAGAGCCAAAACCGCCTGCGCCGCGGTCGCTGGTTTCAAATGAATCTACCTGATTAAACGCAACTTGGGCAACTGGTACGATTACCAATTGCGCTATACGCTCACCTTCGTTCACGGTATATGCTTTATCGCCTCGGTTCCAGCAAGAGACAAACAGTTGGCCTTGATAGTCTGAATCGATAAGGCCAACCAAGTTACCCAACACAATGCCGTGCTTATGGCCCAAGCCCGATCGCGGCACAATTAATCCCGCATAGCCAGGATCGCGAATGTATATCGCCAGCCCAGTTGGGATTAGATGAGTTTCGCCAGGGGAAATGGCCAGCTCTTTGTCTACGCAAGCGCGAAGATCGAGACCAGCTGAACCCTCACTGGCATAGGCGGGCAGTTCAATGGTATCGCCGATGCGAGGATCGACGATGGTGTAATCAACAGATTGCATAGCGGCTTGTTCAGCTTGTGGGTAGTCGTTCCGCAATTATATCGAGTAGTTGCGCTGCCACCTGTTTTTTTGGTGCAGCCGGGATATGTTGATGGCCATCGGTTGGCCAAAATACTTCTAAGGAATTCGTATCTGAGCCAAAAACAGGATTATCTGGCTGGCCAACATGGTTGGCAGCAATCAGATCGAGCTTCTTTTTCGTCAATTTGCCGCGTGCATATTTTTCTACATGTTCCGTTTCAGCTGCAAAACCTACGCAAAAGGGTCGCTCGGGCATGGCAGCAATGCTGGCCAAAATATCTGGGTTACGCACCAATGTGAGCGTCATGGCGTTATCGTTTTTCTTGATTTTCTCTTGCGCGACCTGTTCAACTCTGTAGTCTGCCACTGCTGCTACGCTAATAAAAACATCTGCACCATGCACAGCATTAAGTGCTGCTGCGTGCATCGACTTGGCTGTATCGACATCTATACGTGTCACGCCTGGCGGTGTTGATAAGGACACTGGACCGGCAATAAGCGTTACTTTTGCTTGTTGCTTAACTGCAGCTGTGGCCAGAGCAAACCCCATTTTTCCAGAGCTACGATTGGTGATATAGCGAACAGGATCTATCGGTTCTACGGTGGGGCCAGCAGTGATAACAATATGCAAACCAGCGAGTGATTTGTGATGTTCGGCAAATGCGCTCGGTTGATTCGCAGCGGGGTTGTGTTCAGATGGAGTTGGCATTGGGCTGCCAGCGTGTTTGGAAATTGGTGTAACGCCATTGTTAGTGGCAAATTGCACAACACGGTCTCTTATATCTTCTGGTTCTAACATTCTGCCAGCCCCCGTTTCACCACAAGCTTGTGCGCCTTCATCAGGGCCGAGCAGGGTATAACCGCGTGCGGTTAGTGTTTTAGCATTGTCTTGCGTGGCAGCATTACTCCACATGAGCCGGTTCATTGCTGGCGCAATTAGGATTGGAACATCGGTGGCTAAGCATAAAGTTGTTAATAGATCGTCGGCAAAGCCATTAACTAAACGCGCCATCAAGTTTGCACTGGCGGGTGCTATTACGATGATGTCGGCCCATCGTGCAAGCTCAATGTGGCCCATGGCAGCTTCGGCTGCCGGGTCGAGCAAATCGGTATGAACAGGGTTTCCGGTTAAGGCTTGCAGCGTGAGTGGTGTGATAAACGCTTGCGCGCCCGATGTCATAACTACGCGAACTTCCGCGCCTACATCGATAAGTCGTCGAGCCAGGGTGGCCGTCTTATAACTGGCAATACCACCGGATATGCCAAGCAGTATTTTCTTGTTTTGTAGTGATTGCATAGGGCTATAGTAACAGCCGATAGCCTGCTCAACCAGACTCTCGGCCGCGTCTTAGTTGATATCATTGGCGCTTAAGGTATACCTTAAGCGCCAAGGATTGTACCTTTTGCGACTACGCTTGGGCTTTTGCCTGCTTCACCGCCTCGCGGAATCGATCCCGAATGGCTAATGAAGTCATCGGGATAGGCGTCAATTTTGGACTGCCTGGCTCTACTTTGGCAACGATCACATGCGGGCCAGGTGTTTTAATGCACTTTGCCAATGTTTCTGCTGCTTGCTCACCGGGTACTTCGACGCTGCTAGCAATTCCAGAGGCCTTTGCAATGGCCGCAAGCGATGTGCCTTTCGCCGTTTGTGTTGCTTGGTCACCGGTTGAGCCGTATGAGCCGTTATCAACAATAAACAGAATAAAGTTTTTGCTATCTTCCAGCGCAATGCTTGGTAATGTGCCTAGGTTCATTAGCACGCTGCCATCGCCATCAATAGAGATAACCGTATTATCGATCTCCATACTTAAACCCAGGCCTATTGATGAAGATAAGCCCATTGACCCCAGCATGTAAAAATTATGGTCTGAATCGCGAATGGAATACAGTTCTTGCGATGGAAATCCAAGATTACAAATAATGAATTCATCGGTGAGTACAGGCACGATCGATTGTAGTAGTTCGTAACGTCTCATACTTATCGCGCTCCCCAAAAATCATAATCTAAAATGGCGGCAACCGGACTTTCAGCCACATCCGTGAATGGCACTAATTGACCAATCTTTTTTACATCCGCTGGATCGCTGTACATATAAGTTGGAATATTTATTGTTTTTAATAGCGATTCAACTGAAGTGCCCATGGGTACTTGCGCGCCAATAGGTTCGCCTGGTGAGCCACGATGCGAGATAACCATTAAGAAAGGCAGGCGGTAATACAATCCAAGCGAACACAATGAAGTGATTAGTGTGCCTACGCCTGTGTTTTGCATCACTATAACTGGCTTACGGCCAGCTAAGTATGCGCCGGTGCAAATGCCAAGACCTTCTTCTTCGCGATTAACTGCACGGTAAGTGATTTCATTATCCTGCTCTAATGTTGGGATAAATCCATCAAGTAGCTTACAAGGAACCGATACGAAAAAGTCGGCACCGTTTGCTTTTAGTTCGGCAAGTAATGCCTGGTTGACGTCGCCTGCACTCATGATAGCTGCACTCGACTGGACAACACACTAGATAATTTAGTCATGTTTATTCAGCTTAGGTTGACATTATATTGAAACAAATCAGCACGGAACCGACTTGTGCGAATTTCTACAGCTCGATCTTTCATGTCAAACGCAGTGCGGTTAACTTGCAAGGTAGGGCTGCCTGTTTTTACTTTAAGATCTGCGGCGGTTTGTTTATCCGCGGCAATGGCAGAAATATAATCTTCAGTACGCAACACAAAAATTCCGTAGCGCTGGTGATAGAAAGGGTATAAAGCCTGCGGGATATCATCAGATAGGTCGTTCAAATCGCTAAACAGATTTTTTGGAACCACTATGTGTTCCGATGTTGCTCGTGTGCCGTTCACTTTACGCAAGCGCTCAATAACAATCACATAATCGTTCGCGCTTAATTTAAAGCTTCTCTGCTCCGACTCATTGGCTTTTCGTGTTAAGACGGTTTCTTCATCCGGTTCAGGTGTGACGCGCGCGCCTTGAGGGTGAGCTAATCTGAAAAAATGATAGTAGGAGCGCTCATCCGATAGCTTTCGTACAAATGTGCCACGACCTTGCTGCCGATCGACTAGACCTGTTTCTTCAACCACTGACATGGCCTTGCGGATGGTGCCTTGGCTGACGGCAAACTCTTCGGCTAGCGCAAATTCGTTTGGAATCGGCTCACCAGGGCGCCAATGGCCATCGTAAATTCGATTGGCAATTCTGCTGGCAACGCGTTGGTAGAGCGGTGCGGTATCGAGTGGTGTTGCTGTGGATTGCAAAACGTTAGGTTCCGATGTAAGCAGCGACTGACAAATAATTCATGTATAAGATACATGAATTTCGAGCTCGTATCAATCTACATAGGCGGGATTACTGACCATATTTGTCATAATTGAGCTTAATTGGTTCACATCAAGCTCTTGCGAATAGCGTTGAATGACCTCTCGAATCGCAAAGCTTTCGTAAGGTGAGCTGCGGTGCAGGCAAGCACACGTGTTGCGGACTTCTAACAATGCAATGGAATACAGATGCATTCAAGCGTTAAACGTCTTTGGTTAATCAAACCTTTTGATATTAATTTCCGGCTGGCATTCTGGATTAATGCCTTGCTCAGCGCCTGTTTACTTGTGGCTGTTGTTGTTCTGTTTAGCCCAGCCTTAGACTGGGCTTGGCGACAAATTGCCCGCCCCGATCGTCAGTATCATATTCTTGTTTCACTTTGCTTTATTGCATTGTGTTCCTACCGCCTGGCAGCCGATAGATATAGCTTTGCCTTTGCGAGAAAAAATGTTTACGCAACACTGATAGTTTGTGTTGCCAGTACTGCTTATGTGCTAAACCAACGCTATCTACAATTTAACGCGTTATCGATCGCGTTGTTCCTCATGTTCTGCTTTGGCCTGCTTGGTCACTTCTTAACTGCATCTGCGTGGCGAACTTGTGTGCTGCCTTTTATGCTGGCCATGTTAGTGCTGCCTTTTGAAGGTTACTTGGATATTTTTCTTGGGTTTCCAATGCGTCTGTTAAGTGCCGAATCGGCAGTGAGTCTACTGCATGCATTGGGAGTTGAGACTGTTAGCAGTGATACGGTTTTGTTAATTGATAACAGAGCTGCCATTGTGGATATTGATTGCAGTGGCATCCGGGGATTTTGGATTGGCGGAATTTTCTATTGCGCAATAACCTGGATTGAACGTTATCGGGTTGATTTACGGTGGTTGGTTCTAGCGGCAATAGCGGCGAGTCTGCTGTTTGTAGGTAACGTGTTTCGGGTGGTGTTACTCGTTTTGCTGGATTTGGTGTTTGATCAAGCGCACGTGGCATCGGCATTACATGAAACTTTAGGGTTGTTCTTTTTTTCACTGGCTCTGCTGTGCAGTTGGCTTTTGCTTCGAAGGTATGCGCAACGTCCTGTATCTCGAGTCGGTGACCCCCGTGCAATTGCTAAAGCCGGTCAGCAAGCACCAATACGGTCGAGCGTTACCTTAATGTTGCTTGCGATAGTAACGGTTTCTAGCTATTTGGTATCACCCCCATCGAATGCCGAGCCAGCAGATCCAGTGCATACGCTTGTGCTTGAATTTCCATCACAAGGTTTTAACAAAGAGCCATTGAATGCGATTGAAGCAAAATTTTTCTTAGACAATGGTGCGAGTGCCTATAAATACGCAGCCGTTGCCGAGCATGCTGGTATACAGCACAGGGCCAGCGTACTCGTTGTGCTAAGCGGGCATTGGAAAGCGCAACATCTACCAGAGCATTGCTACATTGCACAAGGCTACAAGGTGGTGTCTAGCAATACCAAAAAGATCAACACGTCAAATGCATTCACACCGTTTCGTCAGCTGAGTTTAGTTAAGAACGGTTCACAGGCCTATACCAGCGACTACTGGTTTCAGTCGGGCGATCAAATTACGGTTAATTATTCCAGACGTGTGCTTTCACAATTAAAAAATCGGGCGGTGCCTTGGGCAATGGTTTCTGTGCTGTGGCATGACGGAGTACCAGATCAAGCTCGAGAGAAATTGTTAATCAATATCAGGGAAATTGTTTCCAAGGAAATCAAGCATCATGGTTGAATCTGACGCTTCAGCAACTAACGATAACAGTGGCGATTCTAAATCGTGGTTCAAACGAATATCGTTTAAAGAACTGTTCATGCTTGGCGCGAGCGGTGTTTTTTGGGTTTGGCAAATTGCACTTGTTGTATTTAGTTTGTTTTTCCTGTTCCCTTATGTGATTCCATCGATGTGGATGTGGTATCAACACTATTCCATGCCTGCGCACTATTTTGGGCTAGGGCTTGTACTTATGTTGTTGCCCTTTGTTTGCTTAGGTATGTTTTATTGGCTTCTCACTTCTGAACGCAAACCACGCATGCCGTTATTGCTAAAGTTTTTTTACGGCTTTGAATTGCCGTCTGTGTTGTTGATTGGCCTGTTTTTACTTAATTTGCGCGACTTTGGTTTTGGCGCCTATTGGTTTTTACTTATTGCATTAATCGCCTTGTGTGTGTGGTTCGTGTTTATTTGTTGTGAACGTATACATGGTCCTGTGAAAGATGGTGTGTATTTCGTTAGCAATCCACTTGCTATGGTCGGATCGAGTGTGGTATTTGCGGTCGGCTTGTTTGTGTCAGTTGCACTGTCCCTGTTCGTTATTCCGATTTTTGCAAGCCTTATCGCTGAAGTATTCACGCTTATAGCCGAATTTAGCTTTAAGGAATTTTGGGATGCGCTTATTTCAATCGATTGGCTTGAACTGTTCTTTGGTTTGTTTCAGGCCGAAGGCATCATCTTGATCGCCGCAATGTTCTTATTCATTACTTCCTTTTTATTGTTTATTGCACTACCGGTGGTTTTACTATTTCTATATATGCAACAGTTCATAGCGCGAATTATGCTTAGACCGTCACTAGTCAATGCCATGATAGTGGTGGTGGTGTTAGGTGTGTTAGTGGGTGTGCATCACCGGGTTAATCGGCAGCCACAGCAAGCGGTGTTTGCACTGCTCGAGAAAGAAGCCATAACCGATTCCGACCAGCACGATATGATCGGTCGCTTAGATGATATTAGAGAAGGCCTGCTGAATGCCTACCTTTCTCGTTACCGTTATATTTCGTCAACCGGTTCTGCAATGAGTTTAACGGCTCTGTATGAAGAAGTATTTGATCTGGGTGAAGATGTTGCGCACTATCCTCAGCAGCTATTCAACGCTATGTTTAGCCCTATTATTTATGATGGCGCGAATTATCAGGATTCAATTGAAGCTGCGAAGCTCTATAGCGAAATATTCGATCAGCCTATTCAACAAGCAGAATACCGCGCCATTTGGGATACGCTGAGGTTCAATGATGAATCAAGTGCGCAGAACGCCGCTGGTGTGCTTGATGTTAATCAGGAAGCGGTTTATTTGCAAAAACAGCAAATAAACGTAAGCGTTGATGATCAGCTTGCCACTATCCGAATCACCCAAAAACTGGTTAACCATAGAACCCGGATTCTGGAAACAGTGGCACATTTTAGTTTGCCAGAGTTTGCTGTCTTAACAGGTGTTTGGCTTAGTGATACGGAACAAAACTTGGAACAAAACGCAGGTATGGTCGCCCCGAGAGGCGCTGCTCAGGAAGTTTACAACGCTGAAGTGTCTAGAAGAATCGACCCTGCATTGTTGGAAAAAGTGGGGCCCGAACTGTATCGGCTACGGGTCTATCCCATTGAGCGTGCCACAGTTGATGGAGCTAGCTCATTAAAACCTGGCAAACCCATGTACGTGACCTTTGAATATGCAACGCTGGCAACTAAAGATGGGACATGGCCTCTACCAAAACTATTAGAAAGACGAAATCTGTTTTGGGATACAGACACGATTAATGAGCTTAATGGCGGTGCGCTTGCTGCTAGCGGTGATGGTGGTTGGATACCCGATGAGGTCGGGCGATTCAAGTCTATTGAGCCATCCATTACTCATATACCGGCCACAGATGAGCGCTCCGTTTGGGCTGTACCTCGTGCACAAGTGCGTGCAGATGTTCTATCACTAGTGAACGCTATAGAAGACTATGTTGTGTTGGTAGATGGCTCTCGTAGTATGCACACGCTCAAGCAAGAGGTGAAAGCTGCAGTGGCAGAATTTGCTAATGCACAAATCTATTTTTGTAAGCTTGAATGCAAGCGTACTGATGTCGTTGATGTGTCTAACCAGGTCTATTGGGGAAAGACGCAACCGATTCAGCACTTGGAAAGTTTCCTTGCCCAGCGCGATCAACCCGATAGTGAAGGTATTGTGATCCTCACTGATTCTGCGGGTTATGAATTGGCAGATGATGCGCAAGCCGTGGTCGATTCCGGTGTGCCGGTTTGGGTGTTGCATCTCAACCGCGCTTACCCTAAAGCTTATGCCGATGCCTGGCTAACTACGGTTAATCGATCTGGTGGTGATTTTTTAACAGGTGGGCCAAGGGAATTAAAAACGCGATTATCTATTTTAAAAAATGGCGTTGACGTCGCGCTCGAAGAGTCAAAATTTGCTGACAAGAATGGATTGACGCTTGCTAGCGTAGGTTCTGATTGGCTTTGGTTTGATGGGCCAGCCACGAGCGATTCGGCCAGTGGGGATGCGCTGGTAAAACTGGGTGCAGCGAAAGCAATACAACGTATGACTAAAAGTGGGGATGTGCTCGGATTGGAGCAACTGGATGAATTACATGTACAGGCACTCGAAAATAGAATTGTGACCGAGCTGTCGTCCATGCTTGTGCTGATAAACGATCGGCAAAAGGAAGCACTTAAAGAGGCGTCTGAAAAAGATGATCGATTCGACCGGGAAAATGAAAATGGTGAGCAAGCAGTGGGAGTGCCTACCGACAACCTATCTGTATCGGCCGTGCCAGAGCCACGTGAGTGGGCTATGTTGGTCGTTGTATTGCTGTTTGCTACGGTGAGCCTATATCGCCGTCGTCAGAATAACATGGTCTATTAAACGCTTAGCAATCCCAAAGTGTGGGTGGTGTGTTGGTGTTGTGAAAGTCGATGTGCAATTGTTCGTTGTCTTCAAGAATTGTGGCAAGTTGTTGATTGATTGTTTTTTTTAAGATAGCGCAGGATGCTTGCGGCGCTATTGCGCCGAGTTGTTGTTCTATTTGTTGGCGATCGAGTAAGCGAAATAGGTCTCTGTGTCTTTCTTCGTGCAACTGTATGTCTGCCCAAACGGTGTCCCAACTATCTTGCAAGCATTGTTTGGCCGTATGCTTGTCTTGCCATTCGGGCATGTAAATGGTGATGTCGTAGTCGAATTCAACCGATTCGATTTCGCACAGCCCGTCTGTGTTGATAAAAGAAACCCAACCTATTTGTGTTTCTAACTTGGTGTAACCAAACGCGCCCTTTGGTACGTGTGTGTTATCACCCATGTTGTTGATCAGTGCTTGGGCGGTTGAGCCGGTGACGGGATATGATTTCTGGTATTGATTAGCACAAACGTTTGGCGCGCTGGAAATGATAACGGCTAATATTGGGGCTTTACATTTGCAACAGAGTTGATTGTAGTTCAGCATGTGCTTGCTATTTCGTGGTTTGTCGACGTAGTCCCCACATGGAATATATCCCGAACAGTGGCCCCAACGCCAACAGTCCCATCATTACAGGCCATCCAACTTTGCTCGCAACCAAAGGCGCTAACTGCACCGTGGCAATGGTGAGGGCAAACCCAAGAGCGGTTTGAAAGGTTAAAAGTGAACCCGCTTGTTCACCCTGTGCATGGTCTGCCACAAGCACCGAAAATTGTGCCGAGTCTGGGATGATGCTGATGCCCCAAATAACCGCGATGATGACAGTTATCCATATATTACCGCCGAAGGTCAGTGCAAAGAGCAATGCGCACACACCGCTAAAGGCCATTGCAATAATAGTGAGCTCGGCTTTGCCAATTCTATCGGCTACCCATCCGGCAATGCCGCAGCTTAGTGCGCCCGCTGCAATAATTATAAAAGCCATAAGCTTTGCAAACTCGGCGGCTTGGTATTCTGGTAATTGGAAACTAAAGCTGACGGCCAGAGCAACGCCTATCCAGCTCCACATGGCATAGAGCTCCCACATGTGTCCAAGGTAACCGCCGTATGCACGCCGAATGGACTTGTTGGTCCAGGCCTGGGTTATCACAGTTGGGTTAAACTTTGCGGCCTTGGAATGAAATGGTCCATTGCGTACTGCCAACACAATAAACGCTGCTACGGTTGCCAAAAGAGAGGCAACAGCTACTGTGTTACGCCAATCAGTGCCACCAAAGTAGGCCAGTAGATGTGGTGAAGCCGAGCCTAAGGTTAACCCACCAACCAACAAACCCACCAACAAGCCACGGTCTTTTTGACCCCAGCCGACCGCGATTTTCATGCCCACAGGATAAACACCTGCCAACGATGCACCGGTTATTGCGCGTAAGCCTATAGCTATTGCACTGCCTGGTGGCGTGAATAGCAGTAAGGCATTTGAACAGGCTGCGACGATACAAAAAAAGGCGAACACGAAACGTGGTTCGTAACGATCAGCAATCCCGAGTATGGCCGATAAAATAGCACCAAGCACAAAGCCTGCTTGAACGGCCGATGACAGTGCAGCTTGTGATCCTGCGGAGAGGTTTGCTTCTTTGCTCATATCGCCGAGGATGGCGGCTGACACAAACCAAAGACTCATGGCCAAGATTTCTGCGACGATGAGTAAAATGATACTGCGTAGCTTTAGCTGCTTATTGATATTTACGCCGTCTTGTGTGGCCATGAATAGAGCGAGGATAAGTAGATACGCGAATTATGACAGCTACACACCGGCTTGGTTGCATAAAAAAAGGACCAACGTCAGCTGACGATGGTCCGATTCTTAACGAGACTGACGATCATGCTTATTGCGCTGGCCTTGCTTGCGCTCTAAGTCGCGGGCTTTACGCTTTTTACGCCATGGTGCATCCCGCCCACCATCGCCTGCCATGATTGAGCCGTAGGGTAGAACGCGATCAACCACGTCAGCCAAATCAAAGTCGTGCATTGCAGCCGTCACGCTTTCGGCGTTTTTGTATGCGCTAGGCAATTCTGAAATATCGGTAACACCTGTATAGAAACGCACATCCAAACCTTGCGTTTCGGCTTTTAATATTTCCGCATCAGAACGGTTGGATAACTTTTTCTTGTGTGCGGTTCGGCTCATGTTGCGCCCAGCACCATGTGGTGCGAATCCGCGGTTGTTATCGTTGCGCTCACCTTTAACAAACAAAATTGGCTCGGCCATGTTCAATGGAACGATTTGCACACCCGTTGTATCAGGCATGAAATCGTTATGAATAGGTGTTGCTCCTTTTGCATGCCAAAACAAGTTTTGCCCATTATCTTTTTCTTCACGAAACACAAAGTTGTGCTCGTTCCAAAAACGATGATGAATGTCACCTTTCACGGCTTCAACCGTTAGATCGTGCAAGCTCGTGTGATTTTGCTTTGTCCACGCACGCACAACCTGTAACGCATCCCAATATTCACGTCCATCATCACTATCAAATGGAATCCATGCGTTTGCATTTTTGGTTGACGGTGACAATTTATCGCGCCATTGCATCGCCATTTTCATACCTTCCTTATACAAACGTGCGCCGATTCCACGTGAGCCGTGATGCGTTACCATCACGGTTTGTCCAGTAGACTCGAGCGTACCTACGTAGAGGAAGTGGTTACCGTCTCCTTGCGTACCCATATGTGTGTGTGCAGTAGCGCGCACAGCAGGGTATGGCAATGCAGCAACGGCTGCAGCCAATTCATCCGGTAACGCAAGTTGTCGCTCACGCTCTCGGCCACCAGCGCCAAAATGCGTGGAGCGATGTGCAGCCTCCATAACTTGCGCAGGTGTCGAGCCTTCAAATACCGTTGCCATTAACGAGCAGCAGATATCGGCTGAATGCATGCCAGGAATAATGGCGTTGTCAGCGGCAATAACCCCGCCCACCGGTATGGTTCCAACGGGTCCTGCCGGACAAGCATCGGGCATGACTGCACCTTCAACGACTACAGGTGTACGCAGTACGATATCCATCGTGGCACGAACGCTTGCGATGTTATTCGCTTCCAGATCGTTGTCTGCGCTGATGTTGTATTGGCACGGCGCAGGCTTATCATGCTGATTAAGCACAGGTGCCGGCTCGTGTTGCTTTATCACTGACATTACTTCGTCGCGCGTATGCGAACGTGCGTTAACAATGCGCAGCACATCGCCTAGTTCGGGGCCTTCAACGCAACCCAATTCGATTAAATCTTGTCCTGTGTATATCTTCTGGCTCATTTCCTTTTCCTTTCTTGCGTGCAAAAAAAAACCCGCTAATTAGCGGGCTTTTAATAATTTTTGCGATGAAACTAAAAACTATTAAACCCGCGCGCGCACCCCTTCATCCGCCATTGGCAGGAATCGACTGGTGCCGTTTATGTTTATATTGGTGTTTAAAGTTTTCATGGAGCGCAAGTGTACGCAAATTAAAAAATGATTCAAGTCTAAATACGAATTATTTTTTGAAGCAGGTCGGGAAATTGGGAAAGACAAACCTGCCAACTCTTGGCAGGTTTGCTAGGTAACGATCTACTGCTACTGAATTTGAAATGTGGTTATAAGAGTTGGCTCAGTATCTTCATTGAGTTCATCGGCAGGTACGAATACGCCAGAAAACGTATCGGTTTTGCCGTTGTATCGCAGAGTGACTACGTAGTTTGTCGGCCCTGTCACACCGCACGCTGAATAGTAGCTCAGAGCGATGATGTACTCACCTGAAGGTGGAATAGTGTTTTCGTACGTGATGTTCTCGTTGTTTATATTATCCAATTCGCAATTAGCGTTGCTGTCAAGATCAAGTGCACCACCTGAATCGCTGAGTGGGTCAGCGAAATAGATGAGTGTGCTGTCTGGTTCAAGCAGTACTAAATCCACATCAGTTGGTGTATCCCAACTTACGCTAATCTGCAAATCACCCGTACCTACGACAACACTTGCCACTGGTAATGAAGCATCAGCGCTAACGTCGCCCGTCGCTGATTGCACACTAACGTCAATATTGGCCTCTTCACCATCGAGTTGAATTGTGTTGTAGGTCGCGATGACATCTGCTGCTAGCGCAGCAACGGGTAAGTCGATCTGAAAATAACCACTCTCATCAGTAGTGACAAAAATGGTGGTGAACTCAGTGGCAGAGCTCACTGGAATTTGGGTTGAACCACCGCTAATGAAAATAGTTGTTTCTTCGCCATTGGTTAATGGTGAAATCTCGATGCTACCAATTTGCTCAGGCGGAGTTCCAAGGTAGTAGGTACCTTGAACAGTGCCGACGGCAACACTTGTGATAAGCCCGTCCGGAATCGCCACCTCTGGTTCAGTAACTACTGGAACCTGTACATCTGGCTGCTGTATATCAGGAGCCATTGTTTCTGGAAGCTGTGTGTTCGGTACTTCGTTAATGATAGGGCCGGGTGATTGTGTTGCTGGTTCGGAGCCGGAGCAACCGGTTAAAACACCTAGGGAGACAGCGAATGCTCCTGCGATGAGTTTTTTATTCCTTATAATCATGCTAGATACTCTTAATATAAATTATGTTGTGCTCTATAGGTGTAATGCATACGGAGTGAAGTTTGCCATGATATTTATTGGTTGGTGAAATTTAGGACACAGAATCGACAACTATGCGATGAATTTTATTAGAAACTAGACTTTTGGATGAACTAAACAAAAGGGGTTGGCCATGGCGAATGAACGCAGTTGGCAAATATTACGTGTAAGTGAGAACGAGTTGCCATTGTTGCGCGAACTATTGATTTGCTTCGGTAGAGCATTCGACGAGTTAGATACCTACACCGCGCGCCCTCCAAGCGACGATTATCTCATTCGCTTATTGGCCAAGCCGGATTTTTATACTGTGGTCGCGTTAGCTGACAATAAGGTGGTTGCCGGTTTAGCTGCCTATCAACTGGAAAAGTTCGAACAGCAACGCAGTGAAATATACATATATGACTTAGCTGTTGATGAGGGCTATCGGCGTCAAGGCATAGCCACTGAGTTAATAGTATTTTTAAAGGAGCTCGGTAAATCAGTTGGTGTGTATGAAGTGTTTGTGCAGGCTGACTACGTCGATGAGCCGGCTGTTGCTCTGTACACGTCTTTGGGCATGCGTGAAGAAGTATTGCATTTTAGTATGGCCGTCGAGTAAGGAAATCAGTTATCAGTAAAAAATCAATCGAGTCTGAACTCGGTCGCCATCCTATAGAGGATCGGGTGGAGTTGGTCACTGTGGTTATACCAGTGTGGGAGCTGCTAGTAACGGCTAAATTCGCGCTTGCATTTTGCATCGTGACCGCTGTGCTCCAACAACTAAATTGATTAGCATTAGCTCGCAAGGCCTGCATTTGGCTGGCGGGGTTGCCGTCAGTATTTGTGACTTTAACTTTAGGCGTAGATAGGGCACGTGCACTGATCCTGTCGCCTATGTCGCTTAGCGCATGCTTAAACCAGCGATATTCCTGGTTAGAGATAAGGCTGGCGTTTTTTAGGAAAGTAAAAATTCTGCGAACACAGAGGTAATAGCGTTCTGTGACGAGGCAAACAAAATTGGTTTGCGTTGTCAGGCGAGGTGTCATGCCTAACAAGTTTAAAAACTTTGAATACCAAGTTTGATATTGTAAGTATTTAAATTTTGATGCGGCCGATTTTTGTGTTGAGTAAGATAGAGGCGTCGTCAGATGGTTTGTTGTAAGTTGTTTAAAATTTTTTAATTATACCCATGGGTGTCGTATACTTGACTCTAATTACACGCAAAAATAATCGACATGTCCACGCTATTCTCACCATTAAAAATTAACAACGTCACGTTCAAAAACCGCATTGGTATGTCGCCAATGTGCCAATACAGCTCAGACGATGGCGTTGCTTCCAATTGGCATATGGTGCACCTAAGTTCGAAGGCTATAGGTGGTGTGGGTTTGATCATGGCTGAAGCCACGGCGGTATCGCCTACTGCGCGAATTTCGCAGGGCTGTGCCGGTCTCTGGGCACAAAAGCATGTTGACGCATTAAAGCCAATCGTCGCTTATCAGAAATCGTTTGGTGCTGTTACTGGCATTCAAATAGCGCACTCTGGTCGTAAAGGCAGTGCTGCCACGGCATTGGAAGGTGGTAGTCACTTAGACGCTGATGATGCAAATGCATGGGAAACCGTTGCGCCAACTGATGAAGCTTTCGACCCAGACGGCACCCGTCTATGGCGAGCTCCTCGTGCCTTATCTATCGATGAAATAGAAGCCATTCAACAACAATTTGTGCAGTCGGCTGAGCTGGCCCGTGATGTAGGCTACGATCTTTTAGAAATTCACTGTGCGCACGGATATTTACTCCATTCGTTTCTAACACCCTTAGTTAATAAGCGCGACGACGCCTATGGTGGCAACTTGAAAAATCGGGCAAAGTTTCTTTTAGAGACCGTAGCTCAAGTGCGTAATGTTTGGCCGGCGGAACGCGTTTTATCGGTGCGTCTATCGGTTCATGATTTTGTTGATGGTGGGCTCACACTAGACGATTCAATACAAGTAAGTGCTTGGCTAAAAGATTTAGGCGTAGACATTATTGACTGTTCTGGTGGTGGAGCGGTGCCAGAGGCGAGAGGGGCAATTGGAAATCGTACTGCCGAACAACCCGATATGGCTGGTGTTATTCGTGGAGGCGCGGGAATAGCAGTGATGGCAGTTGGTGGAATAACAGATCCTAAACACGCCGATGAGTTAGTGAGTGAGGGTAAAGCAGACATTGTTTTAATCGGCCGCGAAATGATGCGTGACCCGCATTGGGCATTCAATGCTGCAAAGGCACTCGGTGTTGACGCGCGTCATGTGTTAGCTGAGCAATATGGATTTTTTGTTGGTGCAAGTTAGTTACGTAGTAACTAGTTCATAGGGCTCAAGGTAGCGAACACGAATTTTTTTGATGCGCGCGAATCGCTCACTAGGGTCATCTACCACTCGCCATGTGTGGCGCGTCTTAGCAGTTAAGATCGCGCCATCGAGTCGAATGCCGTCCCAGTCAAAAAGCAGGCTCATTTCATATTCATTCTCATCCACTTGTTTTGAGCGCATAGAATGAGCAATGTGTCTGGTGGCAGACATACACGCAACTGGTCCTGTCATCCAGCCTGCTAACTCTTCAAAGCTTGTGTAGTTTCCTTTAGCTTCACTTAGTCGGATGTCGAATTTGGGCGCTAGTATTTCGCGTAAGTATTCTGGGTCTCGGCCTGGGTGTTCTACGATAGCCATTAAATAGTGCACAAGGCTTTTTAATCGGTTGCTGCTGTAAGTGCACTCAAACTGCTGATTTTTTACTATAGCGGTGGAGGCTTCGGAGATAGAAATACTTTTGAATCGCGGCAATATCGTTTCGTTGTAGACCAAGGTTGTCTGATACGTTAAATGCTGCGTGTGCAATTGTGAATTGCGTGAATCTATCTCTTCTGAATAAGTAATGTCGGCGCTAAGCGATAGCGCATTGTTCTCCACAACTTTTAATGCTGTATTTTTAACGCGATGTGCATTGAGAGGTATAGAAGGGCGTTGATTCATCGCGGATAGGTATTGTTCTTTACCGCAGATTCTGCCACTTGGTGATTTAATAACAATTTCATCGGTCAACAAATCAAGTTGATTTTTGATAGATGCCACCGGATTTTCGTCGAACTGATACCAACGCAATAGTTGGGCGTTCGCAGCATGCCTAAAATAGCTCTGCCTGATATCGTCCTCTGATATACGATCTTTACGTAATGCTTTACTCATGCGAATTGGAAAAAATGCCCATAGTCAATATTTCAAATTGCTTTAAAAGTGATACACGCGTTATCCTTCTCACCATGAACAGTATCCGGTAACAACTACCCAACCGTATCATCAAAGATTGGCCTTTGTTACTATTGTTGTCAAGAGCAGTCGACTCGTTTTTCGAGTGATCTCGCGGTTTCGCTTTTTCGTAAGCTAAGTGATTCCAATAAATTGTCACATCAATATGCGCCCTAGTCACCTGCAGGTCATTCTCGAAACGGAATTTTCGAGTACGCTCGACCGACACCACACACCAGTCATGATCTGGGGGCCACCCGGTGTTGGTAAGTCGCAATTGGTCGCACGTTTAGCACAACAAAATGGAGTGCCTTTGGTAGATGTGCGTTTGTCACAATTGGAACCTACAGACCTCAGAGGCATACCTTTTCAAGTGGATAAGCTTGTTGAATGGGCAGTTCCTCGTATGTTGCCTGACGCCCAAAGGCACGGCTCAAAAGGTATTCTTTTTCTTGATGAGATTACATCCGCAACGCCTGCAGTTTCAGCTGCCGCATACCAGCTAATTTTGGATCGGTGTTTGGGCGAGTACCGTGTGCCAGATGAATGGGTGATATTTGCAGCTGGCAATCGTCAGGGCGACAGAGGCGTGACTTATTCAATGCCGTCACCACTGGCCAATCGTTTCACCCATTATAATTTCGATGTGAATATTGATGACTGGGTTATGTGGGCTCACCAGCAAGGCATCGATGAAAGAGTAATAGCGTTTTTACGTTTTAGACCCGAATTGCTATTTGATTTTGATCCGGCAACTGACCCTGTTGCTTTTCCAACGCCACGCTCATGGGAGTTTGCGCATCACGCTTTACAAAAATTTGACCCAGACAGTCCGGTGCTGGCCAGTGCGTTGCAAGCATGCGTCGGGGAGGCCGCAGGGATAGAAATAAATGCATTTATCGATAACCTCCATAACTTGCCCGATGTAAATGCCATTCTAGCTGGTGAGGATGTAGTGGTACCTGATTCGATTGACTTGCAATACGCACTGGCATCATCGCTAGTGAGTCAAGCGGTAGTATTGTCTGAGGCTAGTGAGCAAGGAGCGGATGAGAAATTGGGTCATATCCTCAATTTTGCCCAGCGATTTGCGCAGCGCGAGATGGGCGTTATGCTGGTGTCTGATATGCATCGAGCTATTGGCAGGCGTTTATTTTCATTGCCACAATTTAAGCAATGGGCAAACTCAATTTCTGATGTGCTGTTATACGATCAACACTGATGGATGATGTTGCTAGAAAGCTAACCGCGTCGCGAACGCGTCTTATATTGGATAAGCCCTTTCTGGGTGCGCTGGTATTGCGGTTGCCGCTCATTGAAGCAATGGGTAGCTGGTGTGCCACATCCGCTACCGATGCACGGTCAATTTATTATAACGCCAGATATATCGAACCGTTGTCGTTTAGCCAGGTGCAGTTCGTGCTGGCTCATGAAGCATTGCACTGCGGGTTGTCTCATTTCGCTCGGCGAGAGTACCGTGATTTGAATCGCTGGAATCTTGCGTGCGACTACGCGGTCAATCAATTGCTTGTAGAGGATGGTCTGGAACTGCCTCCTGGTGCATTGCATGATGAAACCTATAAAGGGCTGAGTGCGGAAGAAATTTATCCGCTGATTGAGAAAGACTCCGATGAGGAAACCATGGATCAGCATCTGTACGATGCTCAGGAAGATCACGGACAAGATAATCAACCACCGCAGAACGAGCCGAATCCAGATCACAACCAACAACAGAACCAACAACAGAACCAAACTGACCAAAACTCCAATCAGTCTTCAGAAAAAGCATCACAAGCTAATCAATCCGCAGACCAAGAGCGGGAAGCATTTGATGGATCAGATTTTAATCAAGCTCAAAGTAACAACCACGATAAAGATTCTGGCTCGCCAATCGATAAGGGCAGGATAAATCATACGGCGGGCGTAAAACCGCCGCCATTAAGCGCACAAGAAAAGGATCGACTCAATACACAATGGCAGCAACGGCTTGCAGGTGCAGTGCAGCAAGCATCGGCCGCGGGAAAGCTGGATGGTAGTGTGGCGAGGTTGGTGGAGCGTTTACTGCATTCGTCGGTGCCATGGCGAAACTTGCTCGCTCACTACATGAGCGGTACGAGTCGTACCGATTACAATCTAATGCGTCCATCACGGCGCCGTGGAGGGCAGGCGATTTTGCCTAGTCTGCACACTGAGCAAATTAACGTCTGTATTGCGTTAGATACCAGCGGTTCTATCGAGCAAGAAGAAATCGCTGAGTTCATGGCAGAAGTCAATGCCATTAAAGGTTTGGTTAATGCTCGAATAATCTTGCTGGCTTGTGATTCAAAACTAGATGAGGATGGTCCGTGGGTGTATGAATCTTGGGAACCCATGGAGCCGCCAAAGTCGTTAAAGGGAAAAGGAGGGACCGATTTTAATCCGGTATTTGATTGGATAAAGTCGAACGCAATTTCACCTGATCTGCTTATTTATTTTACCGATGCCGTGGGGCGCTTCCCATCTCATGCAGCTCATATTGAGACGCTTTGGCTGGTAAAAGGTGGTGCTGGTGTTCCTTGGGGACAGCGTGTACAACTAAATTAAGTGTGCATAAATAAGCCTACGGTACCAACAAAAATGAAAACATTCGCCAAAAGACTCACCCCGCCATACTCTGGCCAAATACAGATTGTTGAAACCGATACGTATCGAGCGCTTACACTGGATGGGCAGATATGGGAAGTGCAGTACCTTAATCGAATTCATATTCGTATATGCACGATGAGTGCGAAGGAGTTACAAGCCCGTTCCAGTAAACTAGCACAAACCGTGGATGATGTTGCCGACCCAGCATTGGGTGAGTTATTTGATTTTTTAGCAACCGTCCAGCTGCCGTTTACAGCTATTGATCATTTTGAATACTGGTTGCTAGATCGTGAGGAAAAAGCGCCGCTCGCACTTATTTACTCTTGTGCAACGGAGCAAGAAATGGAAAAATTTCCTAGCCGAGCAGACTGGAATTCCTTGCCCGATGCAGCCATGCATGTGCAAAAAACAGACAGTGAAATAGCGTCGGGCGCACCGCCAGTCAACTATCAGCTCGAAAGTCTGGTTTCAGAACGTGCAGGTACTAGTCGACGCGCTAAGTGGGTGGACCGACGAGAACATACGCCGGAATTGTTTCCGCCCTATCTTGTTCGCGAAGATTGGCCAGAACCGAAACATGCATCTATTTGTAAGCGCTATATCGATAGGCAGGCACCAAGACTGTTGATGCTGCAAACACTGATGCAGGGTGAGCGTGCAAGGTTAGAGCAGAGCTGCGAACCCTACGCAACGGAGGTCGCTCGTTTTTTTAGTGTGTACCCAGAGGTGATGGATACAGAGCTTATTAACGCTTTGCGGGTCGAAGCTCGATTGCTTGCGGTTTAAAGACGAGCGCGTACTCGGATCGCTTGGTCGGTTTCAGGTATTAGTACCGTCACAATTGTTGTCATGCTCGTGAATTCGAATCGCTGTTTAGTTTTATACTTGTGCTCATCGCGAACCCGTTGGCCTGTTAACCAACGAAGCAGCCGAGTCTAGGACATAACATGCGCTCAAACTTTTTTCACTGTTCCCAACTGCTTGTTGTTATTTGTATAAGTACAATGACGATTACAGCTTGCTCCAGTTCGGGTGGTTCTGATGATTCGACGTTAGTAGTGGCGATGCCAATCGTTGAAGGCCAGTCAATGAGTGATGTTGATTCAGATGATGCTCAACCTGACATAGAGCCGATGATGCCTGAAACGATTGCGCCTGATCCTGCAGCGGTGTATCGAGTCTTGCTCTTTAGTGAAACGCGTGACTTCCGCCACGACTCCACTGAGTCGGCATTGATTGCACTGGAGGAGCTGGCGGCGTCGGCCAACATAGAGACAGATAGAGCAAATGACTCAACTGGTATTTTCACAGATGCTAACCTTGCTGATTATGATGCCGTTGTCTGGGTAATGACGTCGGGTGATGTTTTAGATCAAGCAGAGCAATTGGCATTTGAGAACTATATTCGCGCCGGTAACGGGTATGCAGGTATTCATGCCGCCAGCTTTACCGAATATGAATGGCCTTGGTATGGTGGATTGGTAGGTGCTTATTTTGAAAGTCATCCTCAGATTCAGGCAGCCACACAAAACGTAGAAGACTCAACGCATGAGTCAACGTTGCATTTGCCGCCAACGTGGAGACGCACAGACGAATGGTACGACTACCGCACCAACCCGCGTTCGCAAGTGAACGTGTTGCTAAGTCTTGACGAGTCAAGTTATTCAGGTGGTGCTATGGGTGACGATCATCCCAGTGCGTGGTATCACGAGTACGATGGTGGCCGTTCTTGGTATACCGGTGGTGGCCACACGGTAGAGAGCTATTCTGAAAGTGATTTTCGTACGCACCTATTAGGTGGTTTGACATATGCGGCAGGCATAGCGCGCTAATAGACGTTTGACTGGGTGGTCTGGGTATTCAGTTGCACAATGGCTTGTACCTGCAGGTTCATTAATAATTCTATCCGCAATCTATCGCTAACACCGTGCTAGTATAAATTCTGCTTCAAGGCTGAGGCACTATTTTAGATCAACAAGGAAGGTGATCATGTCCATTCAAAATTGGCCGCAGTCCGAGCGGCCGCGAGAAAAACTTCTAGAAAAAGGTGTGTCGTCACTTAGTGATGCTGAGTTGTTGGCTTTGTTTCTGCAAACCGGGCGACCGGGGCATTCTGCGGTTGATGTAGCGCGCGAATTGTTAACGCACTTCGATGGTTTACGCAATGTGCTAATGGCTGATAAGCAAAGCTTTTGTGCTTGCCCGGGAATTGGTTTAGCACGCTATGCGTTGTTGCAAGCGGCATTAGAAGTGAGTAGGCGCCATGTGTTTTGTGAAGTGCGTGAATACGATGTGATGACATCCCCTGGATTGGTGCGTGAATACTTATCGTTACATTTAAGTGGTTTGCAGCACGAAGTTTTTGCAGGTTTGTTTTTAGATAATCGTCATCGAGTATTGGAATACCGGCAGTTGTCCGAAGGGACGATTGATTCTGCCGCCGTATATCCGCGCGAAGTGGTTAAGCGTTGTTTGGCGTCGAATGCAGCGGCAGTTATTTTTGCTCATAATCACCCATCAGGAGTTGCTGAGCCGAGTGATACTGATGTGCGATTAACGAGAAAGCTAACTGATGCTTTGGCG
>CALHOU010000157.1 GCA_938035945.1 uncultured Granulosicoccaceae bacterium | reverse complement strand
GTAGGTTCGTAGATAAACTTAATCAGGTGAGGATACTAGTGCGACGTTGTAGGGCTCAGTGGTAGCGGGGGTAGGATTGAACGGGGCCGCCTAGGTCTACGACATGGTCGTAGGTTCGTAGATAAACTTAATCAGGTGAGGATACTAGTGCGACGTTGTAGGGCTCAGTTGGTAGCGGGGGTAGGATTGAACGGGGCCGCCTAGGTCTACGACCGGTCGTAGGTTCGTAGATAGGTTTGAGCAGTGTAGGAGATTTTGCGACTTAAGAACTCAGTTGGTAGCGGGGGTAGGATTCGAACCTACGACCTTCGGGTTATGAGCCCGACGAGCTGCCAGACTGCTCCACCCCGCATCTGAGTTGGAGAATTATAAGGGACTAATCCAACTTAAACAAGCCCTTTCCTACTGAATTATGCCAAATGCAAGCTGACAAACACCCATGATCAAACCAGGCATAAAGCCCAACACCAGAAGTGCTAAACCATTGACGGCAAGACCGGCCGACACATCGCTTGAAGCCTCCACCTCGGTTTGTACAATCGGCTCATCAAAATACATAAGTTTGATTACGCGAAGGTAGTAGAAAGCCCCGATAACCGACATGAACACACCGACTATTGCCAACCACATGTAGCCACCGTCAACCACAGCCTTGAGTACCGCAAGCTTTGCATGGAAGCCGATTAGCGGCGGCACACCTGCCAGTGAAATCATCGCAAGCATCATAACCACGCCAAGCAAAGCGTTGCGCTTACCAAGGCCTGCCAAGTCAGACAGATTAACGGCTTCATAGCCATCGCGCGACAAGGCCAACAACACACCAAAGGCGGCAAGCGTTGTAAACGAATACACAATGGCATAGAACATAGCGGAGCTATACCCTTCCGCGCTTGCTGCAACAAAGCCCATTAATAAAAATCCAACGTGCGAGATCGTACTGTAGGCCAGCATACGCTTGATGTTGGTTTGCGCAATGGCAACCAAATTACCCACGATGACTGATAGCGCGGCCAGTATCGATAGCATTTGTTGCCAGTCAGCATGCAACACAGGCAATGCATCAACTAACAGACGAACCGTCATCGCGAAAGCGGCAATTTTTGGAGCGGTAGAAATAAACAATGTAACCGACGTTGGTGCACCATCGTAAACGTCGGGCACCCACATATGAAACGGGACAGCGCCTAACTTAAACGCCAATCCAACAATCACAAAAACCAAGCCGAAACGTGCACCCACACTGCGTTCGTTTCCACTGCTCAGCACATCATTGATTACGGCCAAATTCAGCGAACCTGTTGCGCCGTAAATCATCGATATGCCGTACAGCAACATACCTGAAGCCAATGCACCAAGCACAAAGTACTTCATGGCAGCTTCAGCCGATGGACTGTTATCGCGATACAAGGCGACCATGGCATACAAGGATAATGCAAGCAGTTCCAAACCCAGATAAATACTGAGCATGTTAGTGGCTGACACCATGATCATCATGCCAGCGGTACCAAACAATCCCAACACGTAGTATTCGCTGCGGGCGATTTTACGCTCGTCCAGGTAGTCGCGAGAATAAAGAAAACCACCAAACACAATCGCCAAAATCCAGCACTTTAAACTTGCGCTCATGGTGTCGATACCATAGGCACCTTCAAACGCTGTCATGGGCGAGCTATTGATTTGCGAAGACGCAATGATCAAGGTGATCACCAAGGTCGCCTGCGCCATCCAATAGTTTAATTGTCGTTGCTCAGGCTTTAAAAACAAACCAACGACCAACACAACACAGGTGGCTGTAAGTAGAAATATTTCTGGCGAAGCAATCTGTAAATTATCCATGTCGCGCGCCTAGTACTTTGGAATTGAAATGTGTTGCACAAGATTCTCCACCGACGCATGCATAACGCTGGCAACCAAGCTTGGAAATACGCCGAGTAGCAATACAAACACGGCCAAGATGGCTAGCATCCAGAATTCACGTCGATTGATATCAGTTAACGCCGCTACCTTATCGTTAGCAATTTCGCCCAATATCACACGCTTGACCATCCACAGCGTGTAAGCCGCGCCCAAGATGAGTGTTAAGGCAGCCAAGAACGCTATCCAGAAATTGGTTTTAAAGCTGGCAAGAATAACCATGAACTCGCCAACAAAACCAGACGTGCCTGGTAGACCAGCGTTTGCCATGGCAAAGAAAATCATGAATGCGCCGAAATACGGCATGGTGTTTATCACACCACCATAATCCGCTATTTCGCGGCTGTGCACGCGATCGTACATAACACCCACACACAAGAACATGGCAGCTGAAATAAACCCGTGCGAAATCATTTGCATGATCGCACCTTCAATACCCAGTGCCACACCGGCGGTATCGCCTTTTCCGATAAGAATGAACGCGATGAAAATACCCAAGGTAACAAAGCCCATGTGCGATATCGAAGAATACGCAATGAGTTTTTTCATATCACGTTGAGCCAGCGCAACAAAACCGATATACACAATGGCAATTAACGAAATCGTGATCATAAACCCATCGAGCCGTGAACTCGCATCGGGTGTGATCGGTAAGCTAAAGCGCAAGAATCCGTAACCACCCATCTTCAACATAATCGCCGCCAGTACAGCAGAACCTGCGGTTGGTGCTTCCACGTGCGCATCAGGTAACCAAGTGTGGACCGGCCACATTGGAATTTTTACGGCAAAAGCTACAAAGAAAGCCAGGAATATCCAGAACTGTTGTTTGGGACCCAATTCAAGCGTGTGCATACCAAGAATGCTGAATGTTTGTCCCTGTGTGTATAAGTAGATCAAAGCGATCAACATAAACACCGAACCTAAGAACGTATATAAAAAGAACTTGATCGTTGCATACACGCGGTTAGGCCCACCCCATATACCAATAATAAGAAACATTGGAATGAGTGTGGCTTCAAAAAAGATGTAGAACAAAATGGCATCGAGCGCGGAGAAAACACCAACCATTAAGCCGGTCATGATGTTAAAGCAACCCAAGTACATTGCTGGCCGATCTTTAATAACTTCCCAAGCGGATATCACAACAATCACATTGATGATGGTTGTCAGAATAACCAATGGCATTGATATGCCGTCTACACCTAACGCGTAGTTGATATCAAAGCTTGTTAACCAACTGGCTTTTTCGGTGAACTGCATGGCAGCCGTGGTTTTATCAAAACCAAAATACAACGGTAGGCTAACAAGAAGCGTCAAAATTGAAACGCCAAGCGCTATTGGACGCGACTTAGCATTGCCCATCGCAATGATTGCTAGACCACCTAGGATTGGAATCCAAATGGTCAGGCTGAGTATGATTGAGCTTGAGTCTGTCACGGCTTCAGTCCGAATAAGTTCGTCTTAATAATCGTCATGTGCGATAAGAATGTTGGCATCTGCTCTGCCCTAGCTAAATAGGAACCACGTGAGCATGCCGAGCAATCCGATAATCATGGCAAACGCATAGTGAAACAAATAACCCGATTGCAAATAGCGAGTAAAACCTGCAAACAATCCAACCGCTTTTGCAGAACCATTCACCATGGCGCCATCAATAATATTTTGATCACCCACTTTCCATAGTGTTCGGCCTAGCCCTACACTACCGTTGGCGAAAAAGGCTTGGTTGAAGTCATCAAAGCCGTATTTGTTTTCGAGTATGCGGCGAAAGAACCCAAGTTTTTTATCAAGCATGGCCGGGATATCTGGCCTGACTAAATAGAACACCCAAGCGGTGATCACACCAGCGGCTGCAAGATACAAGGCTGGCGTTTGGAATCCGTGCTTAATAAAACCAAAACCACCGTGATACTCGCCTAGCCGGGCAATGACGTCGTGTTCAGACGCCACTTCAATCGCACCTTTAAAGTAATCACCAAACACCACACTGCCCGCTGTCATCCAGCCGATAATGATCGACGGAACGGCCAGCAGTATCAACGGCCACGTCACCACACCGGGTGGCTCGTGGGCGTGCTCGGCCGTGTGTTTATCCATGCGTGTTTCTCCATGGAACACCAGGAAAAACATACGGAATGAATAGAACGCGGTAATAAACACACCCAGTAAGACGCACACATAGGCAAAGCCTGCACCCGGTATTGTTGACTTGTGTACCGCTTCAATGATGATATCCTTTGAGAAAAACCCTGAGAACCCTGGAAAACCAATCAACGCTAAAGAGCCAATCAAGGATGTCCAGTATGTGATGGGCATGTATTTCTTTAATCCACCCATTTTGCGAATGTCTTGCTCATGATGCAGCGCAATAATCACTGAACCCGCTGCAAGGAATAGCAGGGCTTTGAAAAATGCGTGCGTCATTAGGTGAAAGATAGCGGCAGAGTATGCAGACACGCCTAGCGCCACTGTCATGTATCCCAATTGCGAAAGCGTTGAATATGCAACTACTCGCTTTATGTCGTTCTGAATGATGCCAATCAATCCCATAAACAAGGCAGTGATTGAACCGATCACCAGGATGAAGGTTAACGCAGCTTCGGATAACTCAAATAACGGCGACATACGCGACACCATAAAGATGCCGGCCGTTACCATGGTGGCTGCGTGGATTAATGCAGAGATAGGTGTAGGACCTTCCATCGAATCTGGTAGCCAAACGTGCAATGGCACTTGCGCTGACTTACCCATCGCACCAATAAACAAGCAAATACAAATGACCGTAATCGCCTGCCACTCAACGTTACCAAGGATGGTCATCGTTTCACCCGCGATCACATCTTTAGCGGCAAAGGCATCGGCGTAAGATAAGCTATTGGTGTAGTAAACAATACCGGCAATGCCGAGTAAGAAACCAAAATCGCCCACACGGTTAACCAGGAATGCCTTCATATTGGCAAAGATCGCTGTTTCTTTCTTAAACCAAAAACCGATCAACAAATAGGACACCAGTCCAACCGCTTCCCAACCAAAGAACAGTTGTAGAAAGTTGTTCGACATGACCAGCATCAACATCGAAAAGGTAAACAGTGAGATGTAACTGAAGAATCGTTGGTATCCAGGGTCTTCTTCCATGTAGCCAATGGTGTAGATGTGCACCATTAACGACACAAAGGTAACCACCAGCATCATCAATACAGTTAGCTTATCAACCAAAAACCCAATTTCAAAAGAGATACCACCGCTCACCATCCAGGTGTATAGCGTTTCGTTAAAAACAGGCGCATCACCCATCACGACTTTGGTGAATGCAAAACACGACAGTAGAAAGGCAACGCCAACACCTGCGATGGTAACGCGGTGCGAATTAACTCGGCCTAGCTTCTTACCGAAAAAGCCTGCAGCAATTGCTGCAAACAAAGGCGCTAACGGTATAAGCGTATAGATAAATTTCATGCGCCTACCCCTTTAGCTCATCAAGATCGGCCACGTTGATGGTTTGTCTGTTACGAAACAGCACAACCAATATAGCCAAACCAATCGCCGCTTCAGCAGCTGCAACCGTCAAAATAAAGAAAACAAATATTTGCCCTGCCCCATCACCAAGAAAATGCGAGAAGGCTACAAAGTTTAAGTTAACCGCCAACAACATCAGCTCGATCGACATAAGCAATATGATGACGTTTTTGCGATTCAAGAAAATGCCAACCACGCTTAAACAAAACAGCAGCGCACCAAGCACAAGATAATGAGACAGTGAAATCATGTTATGTAATTCCAGCCCTTAGCGTTTTTCAGAAGGCATTTGCACAACACGCAAACGCTCAGCTTTAGTGACGCCAATCTGTTCAGATGGCTTTTGGTATTTTGTGTCTGGTCGGCGTCGCATAGTGAGTGCAATGGCGGCCACAATCGCCACCAGCAATATGATTGCAGCGATTTCAAATTGGAACAGGTATTCGCTATAGAGCAAACGTCCCAACTCTTTGGTATTGCTCACATCCTCAGCGGCGCGCGCCGGAGGCGGAAAATTCTCGCTCTTAAAGTAACGTTGTGTGATCAGGAAGATCATCTCGATCAGCATAATTGCACCGACCAACAAACCCACCGGCAAGTAACTTACAAAGCCCTCGCGTCCCGGTTCCACGTTAACGTCAAGCATCATGACTACGAACAAAAACAACACCATCACAGCACCTACGTAAACAAGTACCAGGGTGATGGCTAAAAATTCCGCTTCGAGCAACAGCCAGATGCCAGCGCACGTGAAAAACGTGAGCACCAGAAACATGGCCGCGAAAACAGGGTTTCGTACAGTGATAACCCGCGACGCTGAAAAGACCAGAATGGCGGCAAAGACGTAAAAAACGAACAGTTCGAAATTCACCATAGCCCCCTAACGAAAAGCCGAATCGGCGGCACGATCAGCCGCGATCTGATCTTCATACTTGTCGCCAATGGCAAGTAGCTTGTCCTTCGTCATTATTTGTTCACCGCGATTTTCGAAGTGGTATTCAAAGATGCGCGTTTCAACGATTGAATCGACAGGACACGCCTCTTCGCAAAATCCACAAAAAATACACTTGAATAAATCAATGTCGTAACGCGTTGTACGGCGTGTGTTGTCATCGCGCTGTTCGGAATCAATCGTGATGGCCAAGGCCGGACAAACGGCTTCGCACAATTTACAGGCGATGCAACGCTCTTCCCCATTCGGGTAGCGACGAAGCGCGTGTAAACCACGGAAACGATGGGACTGCGGCGTCTTCTCTTCCGGGTATTGAATCGTGATGCCTTTAGAGACAAAGTACTTGCCGGTTAAACTCATGCCTTTGAGCAATTCCCAAAGCGCAAACGTTTTGACGTAATCTTTTAATGAACCAGTCATGATTAAATTCCGTTAGCGCGTATTTGGAACCAAGGGCCCAGTTCGAAATACACGGCGAAGCCGACAACCGCAATCCAGACAATAGTTACCGGAATAAATATTTTCCAACCCAGGCGCATGATCTGATCGTAGCGATAGCGCGGGAAAGTGGCGCGAAACCAAAGAAACAAAAACAAGCAGAATGCAGTTTTGATCAAAAACCAGTGTATACCGTCGCCAAAACCATCGATTGGCGACAACCAGCCACCTAAAAACATGATGGCGGTTAAGGCGGCGATCATTATCATGTTGGCGTATTCGGCCAAGAAGAAAACCGCGAACGCCATACCAGAATAGTCAACGTGGAAGCCGGCAACAATTTCTGATTCGCCTTCTGCCACATCAAACGGTGCACGATTCGTTTCGGCAACTCCCGATATAAAGTAAACAACCGCTAGTGGTAGCAGCGGAATTAAAAACCAGCTAAAGAAACCGCCACTTTGGGCGCGAACAATATCGCCAAGGTTCAAACTACCAGCAACCATCAACACACCAATCAACGCAAAGCCCATCGCAATTTCGTAGGCAACAATTTGCGCAGCTGAACGCATCGCCCCCAGAAAGGCGTATTTGGAATTCGATGCCCAACCGGCAATGATGACACCGTAAACACCAATCGATGTCATCGCTAGAATATAGAGTAAGCCGGCGTTCAAATCAGCTAGCACCAAACCATCATCAAATGGCACCACCGCCCACGCAGCCAGCGCCGGAGCCAACGACAATATCGGTGCTGTTAAAAATAGAAAGCGCGATGAATTGGTTGGGATGATGACTTCTTTGGTCATCAGTTTGAACATATCCGCAAACGGTTGACCCAAACCTTTCCAGCCAACGCGGTTAGGACCAACACGAACTTGCATCGCGCCAATAACTTTTCGTTCAGCCAGTGTGAGATAAGCAACACTGATAATCAGCGGCAACAGTATGGCGACAATCTTTATCACCGTCCAAAGTAAATGCAGGATGGAATCAATCATGCTTTTGACACCTCTACCGCTGCAAACACTTCACCGAGCGCCTGCGTTTCCGGAATACCTGTTGGTACCCAAACACAACCTGCTGGTACCCCATTATCCAACTTCGCAGTCAGCGTGGCTGCACCCCCGCCCTGCTTGACCTTCACCTTATCGCCATCAGCAACGCCTGCACGTTCCAGCTCAGCTTGTGACATTGAAGCAAAGGCTTGTTTGCCATCAGCCGATTTTTGTAAGGGTATTGAACGCCGCACCAAAGGGTCTGTCGCGTAAATTGGGGTTTCACCGGCACGCATCAATGCATCATTAGAATGTGCAGTATAGGTAACACCTTGCATGTCCGTGAGATTATTCAATTCAATTGAACTGCACGTCTGTTGCGCTTCTCGGGTTAGCTCCTCCGGGCTTTCATAACCAAACCCTGCAAGCTCTTGGGCTTCGGCTAACACTCGCATGATTTTCCACACCGGACGCGCATCCCCCGGCGCTAAGCTTGCACCCTTGGCGGTTTGCCAATTACCGGTTGCATTCACGTAGGTGCCATAACTCTCTGGGAAAGTGGCCATTGGCAACACAACATCTGCATGTTCGCGCAAACTATCACTTAAAAATGCACTGATACTAACAACGCCATCAGCATCGGATAGAGATTTAACAGCTTGTGCAGGATTAGCCGCATCGAATTCAAGCTCAACACCCACTAACAAGTAGTGCTTCAATGGCTTTTCCAACATTTCGTGTGCGTTTAGACCACTTTTTGATGCAGCTTTACCACCTGCTAAACGGTGAGGTAACACACCTGTGAGCCATGCACCAGCGGTGTTACCACGCTCCGGCAACATCGAGAAGGTAGCGCCTGTGGCAACACTTAGCTTGCCAGCCAAGTACTGTAATTGTGCAAAAGCTGGGTGCTGAACGGCGATATTGCCCAGTACAACGGCCGATCTTTCACCGTCTTTTAATGCATCAGCAATACGCTGATGTTGTTCGGTCACATTGAACATTGGTGCTTTGTCTAAACCTGATATGTCAGCACCAGCGGCGCTGGCTACACAAGCAAGTTGTTCAACCATGTAATCGAAGCGTGCAGTTATAAGCTCGTACGCATCGAAATGCAGCGCAAATGTTTTCGGGTTTATAAAACTGATCTTGCCACCTTTAAGCGCAGACTTTCGCAAACGCAAAGCAGCAATCGGCTGGTCTTTACGAATATTAGAACCAACAAGCAGTGCTGAATCCAAGGTCTCTAAATCCGTAAGCTGCATGCCCAACCACGGCATAACGGGGCTTTGCTCTTGCGCACTGAAATCACTCTGTCCAAGCCGGTGATCGATGTTCAATGTGCCCATCGCACGGGCAAGCTTTTGCGTTACAAACAACTCTTCTACTGGAAGCGAGGCAGATGCAAGCACACCAAGATCGCTACCAGCAGCCTTTAAGATTTCAGTGGCTTTCTCAAGTGCCGCTGACCAATCTGATTCAACCAATTCGTTACCCACTCTTACCATGGGTTTGGTCACACGGTCGCTGTTACCCAAACCCTGATAACTAAAGCGATCACGATCAGCAATCCAGACTTCATTAACCGCTTCGTTATCACGTGGGATAACACGATTCACTTTGTTACCGTCTAAGTGTACAAACACATTTGCACCAACACTGTCGTGCGGTGACACGCTTGGCGCTTGGTTTAGTTCCCAAGAGCGCGCGCTATAACGTGATGGTCGCGCCGTTAACGCACCTACCGGGCATATATCGATAACGTTGCCAGAAACTTCACTAACAACCGACTTTTCAATGTACGTGCCGATACGAACTTGCTCACCACGACCCGTTGCACCGAGTTCGCGAATGCCGGCAATCTCTTCACCGAAACGAACACAGCGCGTGCAGTGGATGCATCGTGTCATTTCTGTGGCGATTAGCGGACCGATGTATTTATCCATGACAACACGCTTGCCCTCGGTGTATTGCGATGCACTACCGCCATAACCCATGGCGACATCTTGCAATTCACATTCACCACCTTGGTCACAGATGGGGCAATCGAGCGGATGATTAATCAGTAAAAACTCCATCGTGCCCTGTTGCGCTTCACGGGCTAATTTTGATTTCGTTTTTACCACCATGTCAGGCATGACAGGTGTTGCACATGCAGGCAATGGTTTGGGTGCTTTTTCAACTTCAACCAAACACATGCGGCAGTTAGCTGCCACTGAGAGTTTCTTGTGATAACAGAAACGCGGCACATCAATGCCGGCTGCATCGGTTACTTCAATTAGCATCTGACCACGCTTTGCTGTAAGCGGTTGGCCGTCTACCGTTATCTGAATGTCATCGTCGCTCATGGTATCTGCAAGTCTTAAGCTACAGCACCAAGCTTGTCGCCGACGAGGCTGCGCTTGTGCTCTATGTAGTATTCAAATTCGTGTCGATAGTGCTTAACAAAACTCTGCACCGGCATAGCTGCGGCATCACCCAGGGCGCAAATAGTACGACCAGCTATTTTGCCTGCAACATCTTCTAGCTTTTCGATATCTTCTGGCATACCGTGGCCTTCAACAATGCGCGTAAGCATGCGGTACAACCAACCTGTGCCTTCACGACAAGGTGTACATTGACCACAACTTTCAGAATAATAAAAACGCGATAGTCGACGCAGTGCTTGCACCATGTCAGTGGTTTCGTTCATAACAATGACAGCACCAGAACCCAGCATAGAACCCACTTGACCAATCGAGTCGTAGTCCATGTTGGTTTTCATCATTTGATCACCTGGTACAACCGGCACAGATGAACCGCCCGGGATAACAGCTTTCAACGGAATACCGTCTTTCATGCCACCGCATAGCTCAAGTAAATCGCTGAACGGTGTGCCCAAATTAATTTCAAAGTTACCGGGCTTGGCAACATGACCCGACACTGAAAAGCATTTTTGACCGCCGGCTTTCTCTATGCCCATATCGGCAAACCATTGTGGGCCGTTTCGAATGATGGCCGGTACAGATGCAACCGATTCAGTATTGTTGATGGTGGTAGGCTTACCATACAAACCATAGCCTGCTGGAAAAGGCGGCTTAAAACGTGGTTGGCCTTTCTTACCCTCAAGGGATTCAAGCAGTGCGGTTTCTTCACCACAAATGTATGCACCTGCGCCCAAGGTACCAATAACATCAATATTGATTCCGCTACCTTTAATGTCTTTGCCAACCCAACCTTCTTCGTACGATTTTTTCAGCGCCGATTGAAAACGCGAATACACTTCATCCATAAATTCGCCGCGCATGTAGTTGTAACCAACACTTGCGCGAATCGCATAACAACCGATCACCATGCCTTCAACCAAAGCGAACGGATTAAAACGAATAAGATCACGATCTTTACAGGTGCCTGGCTCAGACTCGTCAGAATTTACAACGAAGTAACTCTGTGGGCTCTCTTTTGGCATGAAGCTCCATTTCAACCCGGTAGGAAATCCCGCACCTCCACGACCACGTAGTCCAGAGGCTTTGACTATGTCAACGACATCGTCTGGCGATAGCTTTTCATCAACGATTTTCTGCAGCGCCTTAAAACCACCGGTTTTCAGGTAGTTTTCATACGTCCACGGTTCGTCGAACTGCAAGGTTGTGTAGCAAACCTGATTCTGTGGAGGAACACTCATGCTTTACTCGCCCCTAATCCAGTGCATCCAGAATCTCATCAACCTTTTCAGGTGTGAGATTGGTGTGATATTTATGATCAACTTGCATCATTGGCCCGCCGGCACACGCGGCCAAACATTCTTCTTCAACTTTTAAATAGATGCGTCCATCGGGTGTGCTTTCACCGAGCTTGATGCCACACTTCTTTTCAACGTGCTCAACGATAGAATCAGACCCCATCAACATGCAGCTGATGTTGGTGCAAATGGCCACGTTGTGTCGGCCGACCGGTTTGGTTTCATACATCGAATAAAAGCTTGCCACTTCGTACACAGCAATCGGTGGCATTTTAAGCATGGCCGCAACTGCATCCATGAGTTCCGTGGTTAAAAAACCTTTGTTTTGATGTTGGGCAACGTGCAGCCCGGCTAGCACAGCACTTTGTTTTTGATCGTCAGGAAACAAAGCCATGGCTTCATTGATTTCATCAATGGAATGCTGGCTCAGCACCGATGCTGGATCGGGCAGTGTCACATCTGAAGGTAGTGAACTCATGCGGTTGTGCCTCCGCTGTTTCGAACAGTTTTGTTTTTAATGTTGATCATCGGTCAATTTCACCAAACACGATATCTTGCGTACCAATGATGGCGACCACATCAGACAACATGTGCCCCTTAGCCATTTCATCGAGCGATGCCAAGTGAGCAAAACCCGGTGCGCGTACCTTTAACCGGTAAGGTTTATTCGCACCATCGGAAATCAGGTAGCAACCAAATTCACCCTTGGGGTGTTCAATCGCTGCATAGGCTTCACCTGCTGGTAAACAAAAACCTTCAGTGAACAGTTTGAAATGGTGAATAAGCGCTTCCATATCACCTTTCATATCCGCGCGACGTGGTGGTGCGATTTTATGATCTTCGGTTAGTACAGGACCTTTATTCTTACGTAACCAATCAATGCATTGTTTGATAATGTGATTCGACTGGCGCATCTCTTCCACACGAACCAGGTAACGGTCATAACTATCACCGTTAGTGCCCACGGGTATATCAAAGTCAAGTTGGTCATACACTTCGTAGGGTTGTTTTTTACGTAAATCCCACTCTATGCCTGAACCACGAAGCATTGCGCCTGTGAACCCGAGTTGCAAAGCACGCTCAGGTGACACGACACCGATACCCACCGTACGTTGTTTCCAGATACGGTTATCGGTAAGCAAGGTTTCGTACTCATCGACGTAACCAGGAAAACGCTTGGTGAAGTCTTCGAGAAAATCGAGCATGGAACCGTCGCGCGCGTTATTCATTTTTTCAGCGTTAGCTACGCTACGCCACTTCGATGCTTCATAACGTGGCATACGATCTGGTAGATCGCGTGCAACACCGCCCGGTCGGTAATAAGTGGCATGTAAACGCGCGCCAGACACGGCTTCATAGCAATCCATTAAGTCTTCACGTTCACGGAAGCAGTACAAGAACATAGACATTGCACCAACATCAAGACCGTGCGCGCCTAACCACATTAAGTGATTAAGCACTCGAGTGATTTCGTCGAACATCACGCGAATGTATTGCGCACGTTCCGGCACTTCTATACCGAGTAATTTCTCGATAGCAAGTACATAGCCGTGCTCGTTACACATGGTTGATACATAATCGAGTCTGTCCATGTAACCGATGCTTTGGTTGTACGGCTTACTCTCAGCCAACTTTTCAGTACCACGATGCAACAAGCCAACGTGCGGGTCTGCACGTTCTACAACCTCACCATCCATTTCAAGCACTAAGCGCAGAACGCCGTGTGCGGCAGGATGCTGCGGGCCAAAGTTTAGTGTGTAGTTACGAATCTCAGGCATTGTTTGCGTCTTCCTCGGCAGGTACTTCCCCACTCTCGTAGCGACTGTCTTCACGAATAACGCGTGGTACTAATACACGTGGCTCGATCGATACCGGTTCGTATACCACGCGCTTTTTAATGGGGTCGTAACGCATTTCCACGTTGCCAATCAGTGGAAAGTCTTTGCGGAAGGGGTGACCGGTAAAACCGTAGTCTGTCAGTAAACGACGCAGGTCGTTGTGACCTTCAAACAAGATACCGAACAGATCAAACGCTTCGCGTTCAAACCAATCAGCACAACTCCATATCGATGTCAGTGACGGCACCATAGGGATATCGTCATCCGGTGCCATGCATTGCACGCGTAAGCGTACGTTATGATCAAGCGACAACAGATGGGTTACCGCTGCAAAGCGTGCATGGCTTAGCTTCGGCAGCTCGACACCGGTATTAAACGTAAGTGTACCAACCGATGACGCGTTAACCGCACGACTAAAACTTGCGTCGGTATCGGTATCGGTGGACCATTCGCTTTGACCATAGGTTGCGTAGTCAACGCCACAGAGGTCGGTTAGTTGCGCAAATGCACAAAGTGGGTTGTCCCGAAGTTCAGTTGCAACCGCAAGCAGATCTGCAGGGTCAACTGACATGCTGACTAGATCGATATCAACATGAATAGAATCGTTGTCCGGGAACAGCGCTTGTAACTGTTCGCACATCTGCTCTGGTCTAGAGCTCATGCTGTCTTCCTCAGGTTTCTCAACGTCATTAGCTTCTTTTAAGTTATTAACGCGCGATTGTGTTCGTGTTACGAATCTTGTTTTGCAGCTGTAAAATGCCGTACAACAAAGCTTCAGCTGTGGGTGGGCAACCAGGTACATACACATCCACCGGCACGATGCGATCACACCCCCGCACAACTGCATAGGAATAGTGGTAGTAACCACCACCGTTTGCACATGAGCCCATCGAAATAACCCATTTCGGGTCCGGCATTTGGTCGTAGACTTTTCGCAAAGCCGGCGCCATCTTATTTACCAAGGTGCCAGCCACGATCATCACATCAGATTGTCGCGGGCTGGGACGAAAGATTACGCCGAAGCGATCGAGGTCATAACGCGCAGCTCCTGCGTGCATCATTTCCACAGCACAGCAGGCAAGGCCAAACGTCATCGGCCACATAGAGCCGGTACGCGCCCAGTTAATCAGCTTGTCGGCAGAGGTGGTAACAAACCCCTCTTCCAATACGCCTTCTATTCCCACTCAAGTGCCCCTTTCTTCCACTCGTAAATAAAACCAATAACGAGGATAAACAGAAACAACGCCATCGCCGCAAATGCAGCGCCTGAGATGCTATCGAGCACAACGGCCCAAGGCACAAGGAACGCAATTTCCAAATCAAAAATGATGAACAGGATGGCAACCAGGTAGTAGCGCACATCGAACTTCATTCGCGCATCTTCGAATGCTTCAAAGCCACATTCGTACGGAGAGTTTTTTTGCACATCCGGGTTGGATGGCCCGATCACTCGACCGGCCGTGAGCAGCACCACACCGACAGTTATACCAATCAATATGAACAGCAACACTGGAAAATAGTTAGCTAGCATTTGGATCTCCGAAAAAGCCGCACCCAACCCCCAATTATCGCAGATAAAAACCACCTGTGCTGCAAAAACATGCGTCTTTTTGCAAAGCACGACAGCGCTATCGAGCGTAAAAAGCGAATTAAAAATGGTTTGGTTTAGATTCGAACAAAGATGGCTGGTAAAACCATGGCAAATTTAAACCTGTGCCATGGTTATAGACCAATATTAGTGGTGCCGACGCCCGGACTCGAACCGGGACAGCTTTCGCTACTACCCCCTCAAGATAGCGTGTCTACCAATTCCACCACGTCGGCGTGGGTACTATTCGAGCTCATGACCGTTACTCGTAACGGCGAGGGGAGCTCAACTTACTCTGATTTCGGCGCAGGTGCGCTAGGCAGATCGCTTTCTGTACCGGTAGTTGCAGGTACATCCTCACCACTTGGCGTGATTGACGGAAGATCTGATTCAACCGCTGGAGCCGATTCTTGTAATGCAGGCAAATCCGTCACACTACTGATACCACCTTCACGATGGGCAGCAAGATAGAACAGGGTTAGGCTGGTAAGGAAGAACAAGCTGGCCAATAGGGTGGTAACTCGCGTGAGGAATGAAGCCGAGCCACGAGCACCAAACACAGTTGATGATGCACCACTACCGAACGCAGCCCCCGCTTCAGCGCCTTTGCCGTGCTGAATGAGCACCAAGCCAATAACGGCAACGGCCAATGCCACATGAATCACTAACGCTATGGACTGCATACTTACTCTCTAAAATAGTTAATCGGGCTATTGCCCTGTGGCCGCCTAACTCGCCGCCGCACAAATTGCCAAAAATGATTTGGCATCTAAGGCTGCGCCGCCGATCAAACCGCCATCGATATCTGGCTGCGAAAACAGCTCTTTCGCATTGTCGGGCTTAACGCTTCCGCCGTATAAAATTCTTAAGCCTGCCGCGACCTCGCTATCCAAGGCGGCTAACTTCGCTCGGATCATGGCATGCACTTCTTGCGCCTGCGCGCTCGTGGCCGATTTGCCAGTACCTATAGCCCAAACCGGCTCATAAGCAATAACACTATGGGCAAGCCCAGCAATACCCAACTGATCGATTACCGCATCCAATTGCTCGTCCAGCACCGCTTGCAGCTGACCCGCTTCACGCTGCTCTAAGGTTTCGCCAACGCAAACTATAGGCTGCATATCCGCTTGCTGCACAGCTTTGGCTTTTTGCGCAACCAAAGCGCTGCTTTCGCCAAACAAGGCTCGCCGCTCTGAATGGCCAACGATGATGTACTGCGCGCCAAATTCAGCAATCATGGGTGCTGCTACTTCGCCAGTGAATGCACCACTAGGCTCGACCGAGCAATTCTGCGCACCAAGTGCCACCGTGCTATCAGCTAACGTGGCCTGCACATCAGCCAGATGGGCAAAGCCTGGACAAACCAACACATCGCACGAAAGCGCTGCTGCACCGTCAGCCACCTCTTTTGCCAAAGCTGTGGCGGACGCCCGCGAGCCGTTAAGCTTCCAGTTTCCAGCTACCAATGATTGTCGCGCACTCACGTTAGAAGTCCGTCCGGCAAAACCGCGAAGAATAACTGATTTTAGCGTGTTTCGTCCAGCTCACGGGATGGTTTGTGCGGCTTTTCCTCGGCAAACTGTTGTGCAGGTGATGCTGAAGACGTAAAAAAGGCTCCGCAAGGGAGCCTTTTCTTATCATCAAGCCGCCCCTAACAGAGGGAAGCTGCTCGATTAGATCAATACAAGCCGGTTAGCCGAGCTCATCACCCACAGTCTTGGCAACCTGTTCGCAAATGCGCTCAACATCGTTAGCAACCTGCCCTTCAACCATAACCCTAACCAGTGGCTCGGTACCGGATGGACGAAGCAGAATGCGGCCACTGTCGCCTAATGAATCTTCGGCCTGCTTTACCGCTGCATTTATCGCGGTGTTCTCGCTGAAATCGACTTTTTTGGTTAGTGGTACGTTCTTGAGTACCTGTGGATAGAGCTGCATATCAGCACGTAGTTTTGCCAGCGGCTCACCCGTGTTGCGAATAACGGATAGCACTTCCAGAGCGGCAACAATAGCATCACCCGTTGTCACGCGATCAAGACAAATGATATGGCCTGAATTCTCGCCGCCGAGCTGCCACTCATTTTGCTTAAGTAACTCCATCACAAATCGGTCACCCACACCTGCGCGGGCAAACGGAATGTCCATGCTTGCCAATGCGTGCTCCAAACCAAGGTTTGTCATCAACGTACCGGCAACCCCACCAACCATAGAACCATCGGCATGCCGAGCTTTGGCAATCACGTATAGGATTTCATCGCCATCAACGATTTCACCTCGATGATCAACCATGATCAGACGATCGCCGTCACCATCTAAAGCAATACCTATGTCGGCCCGCTCCAGAAGCACATGCGCACGCAGATTATCCGGCGCCGTTGCACCACAATCTTTATTGATATTTAAGCCATTGGGTTCAGCACCAACAGAAATCACGTCTGCACCAAGCTCTTCAAATACGCGACGCGCAATGTCATAACCTGCGCCATTGGCCGCATCAACAACGATCTTCATACCGGTCAGCTTTAGGCCTGATGGAAAGGTGCTTTTGCAAAATTCAATATAACGACCAGCCGCATCGTTAATACGCACCGCACGACCTAAGTCGGCTGAATCAACGGTGGTCATGTTCTCGTCCATCATCGCTTCAATTTCTATTTCAATTTCATCCGGCAACTTCGAGCCTTCGGCCGAAAAGAATTTCAACCCGTTATCGTAATAAGGATTGTGCGAGGCGCTAATAACAATGCCCGCGGCCGCACGAAATGTGCTGGTCAAATACGCTACCGCAGGTGTTGGCATTGGTCCAAGCATGCCGCTATTTATACCCGCTGATGCCAGACCGGCTTCAAGCGCAGATTCAAACAAGTAACCCGATACGCGGGTATCCTTGCCGATGAGTACTTCGCGATTCCCTTTCGAGGCAAGCACTTTTCCCGCAGCCCAACCGAGCTTCATGACAGTTTCTGCCGTCATTGGAAATTGCCCTACTCGGCCTCGAATTCCGTCAGTACCAAAATATTTTCTAGACATAATGCGTTGTCATCACTTTATAAATTTGTTTAACGCTCAACCAGCCGAAGCTGCTTCTTCGATGCCGTATTCCACGGCGTTGACTACCTTTAAAGCCTGCGCAGTTTCAAGCACATCATGCACTCGAATAATGCTTGCTCCGTTTTGTACACAAAGCATGGCGGCTGTAACGCTACCAATGACTCGGTTATCGTGCTCGTCTTGGAGCATCCCGGCAATCATGCTTTTGCGGGATAAACCGGCTAATACAGGAGAAATATCGGCCAGTTTGCCTAAATTTTTTAGCAATTCGATGTTATGCGACAATGTTTTGCCAAATCCAAACCCTGGGTCGATCAGCAAGTTTTTTGGGTCTATACCAGCGCAGCGGCACGAATCCACTCTTTCTTTAAGAAAATCAGCCACTTCCTTAACAACATCGCTGTATTTGGGCTGATTCTGCATGGTGCGTGGCTGTCCGAGCATATGCATAAGGCAAATGGGCAAATCAGACTCAGCTGCTGCGCTCAAGGCCTCCGGCTCGCGAAGCGCACGCACATCGTTGAGCATGCCAGCACCTGAAGCTACCGCCTCACGCATCACAATCGCCTTGCTGGTGTCGACCGATACAATGACGTCGAAGCGCTGAACGATTGCCTGTAACACTGGCAGCACCCGATCCAGCTCCTGTTGGTCATCGACACTTTGCGCACCCGGCCTGGTTGATTCCCCACCAATATCAATGATGCTAGCGCCAGCATGGATCATGTGTTCGGTTTGCTTTAGCGCATCATCCAAATCATAAAACTGCCCACCATCGGAAAATGAATCCGGCGTGACATTGAGGATGCCCATGATCTGTGCCCGCTCAAGACTCAGACTCCGGGAACCGCATTTTAAAACTTGCGTTTGCATGGGCAGTGATTGTAGCTGGTAAGCAATAGTATGCGCTGTTGCAAGCGTGGAACGTTGTGACAATACCGGCAAGTCCCAGTGTTATTACGGGCAAAAAAAAAGCCGCATGAATGCGGCTTCTTTAGTTAGTTGATGAAGAACGAACCTAATGCAAACTTGGCTCACCATCGTCAATTGAATCATCACTTTGATCGCCTTCGGCCGAATCAGACTCCGTGGCCGAATCATTGGCCGATTCACCCGTCATCGTGCCACCGCCATCAGAGTTATCACCACCCCAATCAGCTGGTTCGCCAACATCTTCGCGACGCATCAAGCGATCGATCTGACCTCGGTCAATGGTTTCGTATTTCATCAAGGCATCAGCCATGGCATGCAAGATATCGATGTGATCTTCAAGAATCTTTTGCGCACGAGCGTAGTTCGTATCGATAATTAAACGAATTTCCTCATCGATATTATTAATGGTTTCATCCGAATTCATTTTCTGATTCGTCGCACCCGAGCTTCGACCAAGGAACACTTCACCTTCAGGCTCACTATAGGCAAGCGGACCCAACTTATCCGAATAACCCCACTCGGTTACCATTCTGCGCGCCATATCGGTTGCGCGCTGAATATCACTTGAGGCCCCATTGGTGATGTTCTCTTCACCAAAGATTAGCCCTTCAGCAATTCGGCCACCGTAGGCCATTGAAATCCAAGACTCGCATTCCACGCGGCTCTGACTGTGCTTATCGCCCTCAGGTAAGAACAAAGCCATACCCAGTGCTCGTCCACGCGGGATGATAGTGACCTTATAAACAGGTGCGTATTCGGGCAACAAATAACCCACAATACAATGACCTGCTTCGTGATAAGCCGTGTTGCGCTTCTCTTTCTCGCTCATCACCATGGACTTACGTTCCGCACCCATGATGATTTTGTCTTTCGCTTGTTCCATGTGCGTCATGTCAACTTGCGTGGCATTCTCTCGCGCTGCGAAAAGGGCCGCTTCGTTAATCAAGTTGGCCAAATCAGCACCCGAGCAACCCGGCGTACCACGCGCTAGTAAGTCAGCTCGAACATCGTTAGCCAACGGCACTTTCTTCATGTGCACTTTAAGAATCTGCTCACGACCACGAACATCCGGTAACGGCACAACCACTTGGCGATCGAATCGGCCCGGGCGCAGTAGCGCAGGATCAAGCACATCTGGACGGTTTGTTGCTGCAATGATGATGACGCCATCGTTGCCATCAAAACCATCCATTTCAACCAGCAATTGGTTAAGCGTTTGTTCTCGTTCATCGTGACCACCACCAAGACCTGCGCCACGATGACGACCCACGGCATCAATTTCATCGATAAAGATGATGCACGGTGAATGCTTCTTTGCTTGTTCGAACATGTCGCGCACACGTGATGCACCGACACCCACAAACATTTCGACAAAGTCTGAACCCGAAATCGTAAAGAACGGCACTTTCGCTTCGCCGGCGATTGCTCGAGCCAGCAAGGTCTTACCGGTACCCGGCGGGCCTACGAGTAAAATACCGCGCGGGATTTTACCGCCGAGTTTTTGAAACTTACCTGGTTCGCGCAAGAATTCAACCAGCTCACCGGTCTCTTCCTTAGCTTCTTCGGCACCCGCCACATCAGCAAAGGTGACTTTGACTTGGTCTTCGTTGAGCAGACGAGCTTTGCTTTTACCAAACGACATCGCACCGCGACCACCACTGCCGCCTTGCATTTGCCGCATAAAGAAAATCCACAAACCGATCAAAAAGAAGAACGGGAACCAACTGATAAAAATGTTCAGCAGGAAGCTTGGGTTTTCTGGAGGCGTACGTTGAAAGTTAACGTTTGCGCGGTCTAGCTCACCGATTAACGAGCTGTTGTCGGTTTCTGGGCTAAAAGTTGTGAAACGTTCTGAGCCACGTATACCGGAAATTTCTACACCATCGAATTGGACATCACTGATCTGCCCCGATTTAACGCTGTGTAAAAAGTCCGAATAAGGGATGGTATTACTCGGCTGGCGTTGTCCACCAAGGTTGTTGAACACTGCCATCAAGATGACCGCGATCACCACCCAAAGCAGAACGTTTTTAATTAGGTCGTTCAAAAGTTAACTCCACTGAATCGTCGAACAGTCGCGATTCGTTATAGACCGAAACAGCCGGTACACGGCTATGATATCAAGTTCCTTGCCACTACATAAACCTCCCGACTACGGGGTCGTGACGCTGCGGGCTTGCGCAACTTCACAGTTTTGAATCTTGCGCGAACATCCTTAAGGTAGGCATCAAAGCCCTCTCCCTGAAACAATTTGACCGCAAATGCGCCGTTTTCGTTCAGCACCGTGGAGGCCATATCGAGCGCCAGTTCAACCAGCCCTATCGCGCGTGCCTGATCGCTCGAGGCAACTCCTGAAATATTGGGTGCCATGTCCGACAAAACAAGGTCTGCGCCATTTTTTCCGAGCGCAGCTTCGATTTCCTCTGCCACCTCATTGTCGGTGAAGTCGCCCTTGATAAACGTTACATTTGCGACCGAATCCATGGCTAAAATGTCTGAAGCTACCACTTTTCCGTGATCTCCGACCTTTTCTGCAATATATTGCGTCCAACCGCCGGGCGCTGCACCTAACTCCAATACCGTGCTACCACGTGCAATAAGCTGATCTTTTTTGTCCAGCTCGATTAACTTATAGACTGCTCTGGAGCGATAACCGTCCGCCGCAGCCTGCTTTACGTGCGGATCTGTGACGTGCTCGTTGAGCCAACGGTCGCTACTTTTGCTTTTACCTCGACTCACGGCGGCAGATGGCGGTTACACTTACAAGAACTGGACATTCAAGTGTAGGGGCAATACGCCCAGCTTGCCATGAATGAGTTTCACTTATCCCTTTACGCCAAAGCAACCCAGACCGATCACTTTACGCATGACAAGCCCTGAACTTTCGAAAAAACAAATCAAATCCCTCAAAGCCCTGGCGCATGAGCTAAACCCTGTGGTGCGCGTGGGCCAGCATGGACTGAGTGACGCCGTGATCAAGGAATTGGACATCGCGCTCGATCACCATGAACTGGTGAAGGTCAAAGTGGCGGCCGATGATCGCGATGCGCGCGAGGCCATGTTGCTTAGCATGAGCCAGCAAACAAAAGCTCAGGTGGTTCAGCGTATTGGCAGTATGGTCGTATTGTTCAGACGCAATGTTAAAAAGCCCATTATTGAGTTATCCAAAGACTAATCGGCACGGATCTAAGCGCTACAGACTAAGCCTCATCGGGTAGAAAAACGCTCACGCGCATACCATCGAGTCGTGATGATCGACCGAAAGTGAGCGTGCCGTTGTAGGTGTCGACGATATCTTTCACGATCGATAAACCCAAGCCATGACCTGACACCGACTCATCCAAACGCACACCGCGTTCCACGAGACGGCTGTACTCATCAGGAGAACACCCTGGACCATCGTCTTCTACTTCAAGCAACACCCCATCAGCTTGACGCACATTGATCAGCACAACCGCGTTGCACCACTTGACAGCGTTGTCGAGTAAGTTGCCGATCAATTCGAGCATGTCTTGCCGATCATAGGCTAAAGAAACGCCCGGCCCTAAACTCCAACGCACATCAAACGTTTTGTGTGAATACTCTTGTTCGAGTAAACCACACAGGGACGGCAACTCGGCATCAAGATCAAACAATTGACCTGCGGTTCCCCGGCCTGCCAGTCGAGCACGTTTAAGTTCACTCTCGATAAGTGTACGAATGCGTTCTGCGTTTTGCTCAACGGATACACGCCGTTCTTCCTCGCTTAAATTTTCGGTTTCGCTATTACGCAACAATAGATTCAACGGCCCCTTAAGCGCATGCGCTAGATTACCAACCGCATTGCGCGACTGACGCAAGCGTTGATCAAAGCGTAAAAGTAGGCGGTTAAATTCGTGCACTAACGGAAGCACTTCACTGGGCACATCTTCAGATAATGACACCGCGCGCCCATGTTCGAGCCGGTTCATATCGCTGCGAATGGCTTCAAGTTTTCGCACTGAGCTTTTTACAATAAGGTGTTGAACAATCAATAGTGCCAGCAATAGAAGTAAAGACACCGCAGCGAAATACCACTGAAAAATGTTCAATCTTTTTTGAATCGGTGATACGTCTTCTGCGACCGCGACAGTAAATTCATGACCTTGTTTGGAAAAACCACCGAGCCACATAAGTAGAGGTTCACCAGCTTTACCATCTAGCGATTCTTTGCGCTGTTGCCCAGGAGCCAGTACGGGTATTTCAAGCGCCTGATCCCATGCTGAGCGCGAAACAGATTCGCCTTTGGGTTGAAATTGCACAATGAAATATTTACCAGATGACGGCATATCATAGGCTGGGCTCAAACGCCCCTCACCCACCTTCGGTGCATCAATGTCGAGCTCAGGAAATTCAATAGCGGCAACAACGATGTTGGCTTCTGATTGCAACCGACTGAACACAAAGCTATTCGTTAATAATTGGCTGGCCAACGCACCGGTCCACCAAAAGATAAGCATGAGCGCCAGTAAACTCACCACCAAGCCAATTTGCAAACTACGCTCGAGTGAGTTCACTTGCACAGGTGCGGCTCAATAGGGCTTAAGACGGGTCGTTAAATACGTAACCTTGACCGCGCTTGGTCAAGATCATTTGATTACCAATTTTTTCCCGTAATCGTCGCACATAAACCTCGATTAGATTACTGTCGCGATCAGAATCCTGATCGTACACATGATCGGATAAATTCGACTTGGATAATATTTTGCCGCGATTGAGCATCATGTATCGGAGCAAACGAAACTCTGTGCCCGTCAGTTGATGGGTTTCGGCATCAGCCACGGCCACTTGCTGGGAGTCTTCATCCAGACGTAGAGTTTTGGTCTCTATGGCATTGGTCGGACTACCATGGCGTCGATAGATTAACGCGCGTATTCGTGCAATCAATTCTTCAATATGAAAGGGTTTGCCCAAGTAATCGTCAGCGCCAGCTTTAAAACCATCAACGCGCTCATACCAGGCATCACGTGCGGTTAAGACAATGACCGGCACTCGATTACCGCGCTTACGCCATGCCTGCAAAATTTCCAAGCCTGGTTTTTGCGGTAGCCCCAGATCAAGTACCACTGCATCGTAGGGTTCTGAGTCGCCAAGAAATTCGCCGTCTATACCGTTATCCGCGACATCCACGGCGAACCCGGCCTTCGCCAAATCGGTACGCATATAGCCAACCAATTCAGGGTCGTCCTCGATAACTAGCAGGCGCACGGGGAAGCTTTGGGATTAGATTTCATGTCAGCAGTATACCGATAAACAATCGCACACAAACACAAGCGCTTATGTCTGTCCGGACTGCAAAGTTGGAACTGTGAAGTAATAAAGGCTTACAGAACGTAAGCCTTTCTATTAACACTGCTTAGACAACGCCTGTGCGCGGTCTTATCCCTTACCGCGCCAAGGAATTGTCTTGTTGATAACCCAACGCATAATCAAGTCAAACAGCAACCCGAGCAAACCGAGAATGATAATGGTTATCCAGATAATCTCGTAGTCAGACTGCTTACGCGCAACATTTTCAACAAAGCCCACACCGGTGGTACCCGCGAGCATTTCCGCCGCAACCAAGGTGCCCCAACAAACACCGATGGAAATTCGTATTCCGGTCAGAATCTCAGGCAGTGAGTTTGGCAAAATGACGTTGCGCAGTATTTGCCAGCGCGATGCACCCAATGAGTGTGATGCATGGATTTTCGACAACTGTGTGCCGGTAGCACCTGTTCGTGCAGAGATAACCATAATCGCAAAGGCAACCATGAACAGTAAGAAGATTTTACCGTCATCTTGAATACCAAAAATGGTCAGTATCAACGGCGCCCACGCCAGCGGTGGAACCGGTCGATACAGCTCGATTAATGGATCGAAAAAGCCTTTGGCCAAACGCGATAGCCCCATCAGTAAACCGAGTGGCACACCGAGAATAATGCCGAAAAACAAGCCGGCCAAAACACGCATTATTGAATCCCAGATGTGCCCGGTAGGTACTGGCACACTCACCGATGGGAAGTTACCGGTGGCGATGTTGAGCACTTTACTTTTTAAGTTCTCACCAATATTGCCGTTCTCATCATGACGCGGATATGCACCCGGCACTAAATCGGCAATCCAATCAGGTACCAAAAAACCAACCATTTCGGCAAGTGGTTTTTGCTTGATTGATAACAAGGGAATATTTTTAAAGCCGATATTCGGATTGGCCAAACGCGCAAACGTTGCGACTGTGTCAGATGGTTTTGGCAACCAACGTCCAGAGCCTTGTTCACTGCAAGCCGTGTTACCTGCAAGAATTCTTCCGCCTGGCATAGCGATAGAATCAATCCAGTTCAAGCTACCTTTCTTATCGAGTTGAACTTCATGTAAATTGGCCAAGGATTTTTCTACAGGTGCTAAAACGCCAGGAGGAAACACGGCACCATCATCGATGCGTTTTAGCATCTTGTTCAACTGCTTACCAAAATCACTGACCACTTTCTCATCTTTAGGAATGGCTTTTATTTCAGCGTCGAGCGCTGCCACTTCTTCTAGGAATGCAGGGTTGGTATTTCGTACTTTTACAAAGTCACTAGAAATCTGGGTCAGCTCAGGCGCTACGGCTGCGAAGATCGCACCGCGCTCAGTAACCGGGTCATCTGGAATTTCAGGACTGCCTTGACCCCAACCGTGTTGATTCGCTTTAGCATCAGCCACAGCGGCAAGTTGCTCTTCGCTAAGTTCTGCCGCATCAAGTTTTACCGCCACTGCATCAACTCTTGCCGCAATAGCCTCAAGCGCCGTAACCGTTTCAGGTGCAACACTCTCGGGAGAGGCCAAACCGGTTTGCAAAGCTTTCAAGCGCTCGAGAATCGGCAATAGTTGCGCTTTTTGTGCATCGTCAGTTCGATCACTATCGATTTGATTTCTCAGAATCTCAAGCTGAGTTGCATCTCGGTTAAGTAACGTGGTTCCTCGCAGCAATCGTTCTTCAAACGGAAACGTTGTGCGCATGGGAATAACGGCGCTTTCAACTTTTGCCACTTGGCAAAGCTCATTGCCTGCGTTGGGAAAAAACGCACGCGCCGCATCCCAAGAGAAATAAAGCCATAACAGCAACACGGTCGCGACACCGGATACGACCCAGTGATAACCACCCATCGCTTTTTGAGGGTTACCAAAAACCAGATCGGTGACTTCGGTTTTCGCCAGCCTTCGGCCAAAACGAATGGCCCAAAGAAGCGTAATAATCAGGACGATGAACAAGGCACCGATAAAAATGCCTCTTGGACTTTGGAAAATCTCACTCATGCTGATTTCCCCATGATCTCTTCTTCCATGTTCCAAATCATGGTAAGAATCTCTTCGCGCACGCGGCCGAACTCATCGTGTTTTTTCACGTCACGTAAGTCCTGTTGTAAACCCCACTCAGCAAAGGGCAACTTGTATTCTTTGTGTAATCGACCCGGTCGCGGCGCCATAACAAACAAGCGCTCACCCAAGAGCAATGCTTCTTCAACCGAGTGCGTAATGATCATGATGGTTTTACCGGTCTCTTTCCATATCTTTAAAACCAGCGATTGCATTTTCTCACGTGTCAATGCATCCAAAGCGCCCAGAGGCTCATCCATCAGGATGACATCAGGGTCGTTGATCAAGCAGCGTGCCAAGGCAACGCGTTGTTGCATGCCACCCGATAACTGATACGTTGGTGTGTCGCCAAAACCTTGCAAGCCAACAATCTCAAGCCACTCATCGACTTTTTTCTTGTTAACCGCTTTGGGTGATTTTTTCATGCGTAAACCAAAGTCAACATTCTCTGCAACCGTTAGCCACTCAAACAATGCACCTTGTTGAAACACCATACCTCGCTCAACACCAGGGCCATCGATCTCGGCACCATTGAGTTCAAAATTGCCGCCGGTCGGTCGTAAAAAGCCGGCGATTAAATTTAGCAACGTGGTTTTGCCACAGCCGGACGGGCCGAGCACCGACAACAGTTCACCCTCTTTAAGCGTGAAACTGACGTCCTTTAAAGCATGCACCTGCTCGCCCGAGGGCATGGTGAAAGTCATATCGACATTGCTTGCGATCAAATCGCTCATGTATTGCTCCGATTAGGCAGGCGGTTAAGCATTGGCCTGCAGTCACTCCAAGTGTTTCTGACGACGCGTACAGTCGCGCCTTTTTTAAAACGACGTTTTTCATTCGCGGTAACTAACCAGTGTATCGCGACTTGTTAAGCCACACCAGACAGATCTTGCATGGTCGCGTTATGTAAATTAAGTTTGCGTCGATTATCCGCAATCGGTGCGATTAAAACGTTGGTCCACGGCCGTTTCAAGGCTCAGATGGGTCAATGGCATGGGGCCATCGGTATAGAATTTACGAAGAAAGCTGGTAATTTTCAGCCGTTTGAGTACGATAGGCATACGTTCCAGGCGACGAACCGCTTCGTTCAACATCATGGCTAGAAATTTAAAACTATTTTTTGACCCCGACGGCTCCCCGCGCGCGCGCGGCCCCAGCAGCGAAAAGCTGCTAATGGCCTTTCTTGAAGCCGATGTGCAAGGCAGTGATCATATCTGCCATGACCTCATGGACGACATAACGGCAATTGAAGACGAATCAGCAGAATCGCGTGAATTTGTTGGCAATGCGCACTCAGTAGTTATGACTGCAGAAGGCGTGACGATCGAGTGTACGATTGAGGATCCAGACGATAAGGCAGCGGCTGACGGAGATAATGCTGAGCAGCAAAGCCAACAACACGTCGGTCCCGGTGCATCGATGGCCGCTCAGGCGGCAGCGAATAAGCATATTCCAGACGAAAAAAAGTACCAAACCGGCTTGAAGCACTTCCGCGAAGTGCTCGAAGATTGGGAAGCGTTTATTCTGGATGATCAATCACCAGCTTAGCCATTGCGTGTTGGTTGCTTCGTGATCAATTTTCGCCGGTGATCACTATTCGCACAATAATCAAAGCCAACAACTGTGCTTTTGCAGGCTAGGTCTGCAGCGGTGGAAGTGTTAGTATCGTCTTCATTCTTTTAAGGAAAAATTCATGAACATTCTCGATATGCTGCTCTCGAACGAGAACAAGCCTGCGCTAGACGAAATTTCACGCAACTTCGGCCTCAACGAAGAGCAAACCCGCAATGCGGTTGAAGGTCTGATTCCGGCGTTGTCACGCGGCATGCAAAAAAACACTGGCAGCGAAGCTGGCATGGACGACTTACTCGATGCTCTACGCACGGGCAAACACGGTCAATACATGGAGCAACCCAACACGCTTAGCCGGCCTGAAACCGTCGAAGATGGCAACGGCATTCTTGGCCACCTGTTCGGCAACAAACAAGTCAGTCGCGATGTGGCGGCAAAGGTATCCAAGCAGTCAGGTATTAGCAGTGCCATATTGAAAAAAATGCTGCCCGTGGTCGCATCATTGGTCATGGGTGCAATTAGTAAGAAAGTCATGGGCGGTGGCAACTCACGCACACAAGTTAACCGCGGCAATTCTGGCGGCATCATCGGTATGCTGCTCGACAGTGACAAAGATGGCTCTATCTGGGACGACGTACTCGGTATGGCAGCCAAAGGTCTGCTCCGCTGAGGGAAGATCTCACAATTCGCTTAGCTCGACGTGCCGATTTCGGCGCGATGGCGTCCCTGTCTCGACGCGAAGTTGAACAGGGTTTGCCGTGGGTTTGGACACCCGATAAGCTCCGTCGCTTCGCTAAGCTTGCCAGTACTAACATCTACGTTGCTGAAATCGATTCGCGCGTAGTTGGTTTTTCCATTGCAAGCCTGGGCGATGCCAGAGCTCATCTGGTTTTGCTGGCGGTTGATCGACGCTGGCGAAAAAGCGGCATTGGCCGCGAACTGCTCGATTGGCAACTGCGCGCAGGGCTTACCGCTGGGCTTGCGGACATGTCGTTGGAAGTTAGAGCCAACAACAAAAGCGCCCAACAATTTTATGCGGCCGCTGGTTTTCGCAAGCTGCGGGTTTTGCCACGCTACTACAGCGGCCTCGAAGACGGTATTCGGTTTCGGCTTTCACCACTGCGCGTTAGCCAGCCAATGCAACAGAAAAAATCCCTGCAGCCCGACGAGTAAGTTACTCATTTGCGTGCCGTTTTTGACAAAACGCCTGCGATTCGGGTTCTTAGGCATTTTAGCGTCAAAAAATAAGTGTTACTCTTTAGCAACAGCCAACCACGGGAAAATGAGGCATCGTGACCACTCCTAAAACTTTGATATTGGACGCTGACAAATGCACCAGCTGTCTTCAATGCGAGATGGCCTGTTCGCTGGAACATGAGGGCCTATTCTCTCCTGCGTTTTCTCGAATAAAAGTATTTGAATTCGAACACGGCAAACGCTCTATCCCCTACACCTGCACTCAATGCGAAGAAGCTTGGTGTATGCAAGTGTGTCCAACCAAAGCCATCTCGGTAAATAGCGAGCTCGGCACGAAGGTGGTTGATGAGAGTCTTTGCGTTGGTTGTAAAGTCTGCACGATGGCCTGCCCATACGGAACCATTAACTACAACACACGATCAGGCAAGGTCACCAAGTGCGACCTATGCGGTGGCGATCCTAAATGCGCCGAAGTTTGCCCGACCGATGCTATTACCTATGGAGTCGCAACATGACTTGGCATAAACGCGTATTAAGAGTCGATTTAACTTCGCGCACATGCAAAGTTGAACCACTGAACATGGAATGGGCGAACGACTACCTCGGCGGCCGTGGTCTTGGCACCAAATACTTAATGGAATGCATGGACCCGGCGGTTGATGCTATGTCCGACAAAAATGCACTCATCTTTGCAACTGGCCCACTAACCGGCACTATGTGCTCTACCAGTGGCCGCTTTGCAGTTGTGACCAAAGGCCCTCTCACCAATGCAATTGCCGCATCAAATTCGGGCGGTAAGTTTGGGGCTGAACTTAAATTTGCCGGCTACGATTTATTAATCTTAGAAGGCCGTGCAAGTTCTCCTGTTTACTTAATGATTCAAGACGACAATGTCGAGATTCATGATGCCGATGATTATTGGGGCACCACGGTTTGGCATACAGAAGAATCGATCAAAGAAAAACACGGAGACCCACAAATTAAAGTTGCCTCTATCGGTGTGGCCGGTGAACAAGGCGTTCGTTATGCCTGTGTGGTAAACGACTTGCACCGTGCAGCGGGACGTTCTGGCGTTGGTGCGGTGATGGGTTCTAAAAACTTAAAAGCCGTTGCAGCGCGCGGTACCGTTGGCGTGCCGGTGAGCGATGCCACGGAGTTTAAAAAAGTGGTTAAGCACACGCACAAGCTACTTGAAGATAGCGCTGGCCGCAAAGACTTAACCACTTATGGCACCAATGCCATGATCGATACCATGAATTCTTTTGGTGGTTTGCCCACACGCAACTTTCAAGACGTGACGTTTCCTGGCTCGGATAACATCAACCCTGAAGCCATGACGACCCCCAATGAAAATAACCACACTAATCTGATCACCAACAAAGCCTGCTTTGGTTGCACCATTGGTTGCGGCCGCATAGCGCATATCGATAAAAATCATTTCTCGATAAAAGATCGTCAACAGTATTGGCATGCCTCAGGTGGTTTGGAATACGAAACGGCTTTCGCATTTGGCCCGGTTATCGGTGTTGATGACATCGACGCCCTCACCTTTGCCGGTTACATGATGAATGAGCATGGTATGGATCCAATCTCCTTCGGCGTAACCTTGGCTGCTGCAATGGAACTGTATGAGCTTGGTGTGATCACCGATAAAGACACCGACGGGGTAGCCTTGAACTTTGGTAACGCTGAAGCATTAACCATCATGGCCGAGAAAACCGGTAAGCATGAAGGCTTTGGAAAAATACTTGGCATGGGCTCGAAGCGCATGTGTGAGCACTTCGGCAAACCCGAACTTTCAATGGCTGTGAAGGGTCAAGAATTTGCAGGTTACGATTCACGTGCACTTCAAGGCATGGGTTTGGGTTACGCCACCAGTAATCGTGGCGCCTGCCACCTAAGACACGATTGCTTTACCGAAGACATGGCCGATCAATCGGGTAACGGTAAAGCCTGGCCGTGCAAAACCTCGCAAGATAAAACCGCCATGATCGATTCAACGGGCTTGTGTTTATTCACCACCGCCGCTTGGGACACCGATGAGTTTCAACAACAGATGAGCGTTGCCTGTGGTTCTGAATGGACGAGTGAACGGTTGTTGGAAACCGGCGAACGTATTTGGAATTTAGAGCGCATGTTTAACCTGCGTTCCGGATTGACCAAGGCCGATGACACACTACCACCCAGGCTACTTGAAGTACCTGCACCTGCAGGTGTGGCTAAAGGGCGTGTTGCAGAATTAGATATCATGTTGCCCGAATACTATGCGCTGCGTGGTTGGACCCAAGAAGGGGTACCACTAAACACAACGCTTGATCGACTGGGCTTGAGTGATAACAAAAGTTCGGCAGTTGCTACAGGATGACGCAAAGCGTTAGTGTGAATTTGAAACTCGGTGGTGCGATGGTGCAATACGCGCCGGCGAATCAAACCGGTAGCCGGCATGTGCTGAACCTAGATCAAAACACCAGTATTCAAACACTGCTCGACCGGCTAGATGTGCCGGCCGAGCAGCCTCTGATGATCATCCTGAACGATGCGATGGTTGCGCGTCCAGAATATGAATCAACCTTACTTTCTGATGGCGACGCGCTGTCGTTGATGCCACCCATACAAGCGGGTTGATACCACCACTAGTAGTAATAGCAAGAACCAATGCGCCATCGCGCCTGCTTCAGCTTCTGGTTCTTGTTCAACCGGTTCACCAATCAAATCGGTTCCACCGCCCGTATCCGACGTGCCTGCGGTAGAACCGCCGGTTGTCGTATCGCCCGTTGTTGTGCCTGAGCTAGCGCCAGTTGTCGCACCCGCGGTAGCATCCACTGAACCTTCCGTTGTAGTTTCAACCACAGGGTCTTTAACCAGCAACGACACCGAATCAATGTTGTTTGAAGAATTCAATTCATTGGCCACACTAACATTACCACTCAGCGTGTACAGCGATGCACGATCACCGATGAGCTCAATCGCAACCGATTCACTTCCCGCCGCGTCGATGCTGTTATAAGCGCACTGCAGAACATCATTGTAAGAACACTCCATCGGCAGTGAAGCACTGTTCACACTAAGGCCACTAGGCAAAGCTGAAGTAAACACAACGTTGTCAGCAGTAACATCACCAACGTTACTGATTATCAGGCTCAATTGCACCGACTCATCGGTTTCGAACTGTTGTTTGTTGGTTAGCATGGCCAGCTTTACATCGGTATCAAACACAACTACAACCGGCTCACCACCCATAGTGCTGATCACGGTAGCGGCAACATCATTACTTGGGGTGTTATCAACCTCATCGCCGACCACAGATGCGTCAATGCGTAAGTCACCCGTACCTAAGGCCGTTAAGGTAAATTGAAACGGTGCGTTTTCATTTGGTGCAGTTGGATGCAGGTCGTCGAGCGTGCAGATGAACTCATCACCGTCGGCGGTACAGCGCGCATCCATATCCACCATTTCCCAATTGCCAACAGACGGTGACAAAGTCAGTACGATATTGTTTGCCGTATCGAACCCATCCAGGTTTTCAATGAGTGCAGTTAAGCTTACGTTCTTACCCTGCTCTACAACCGTTGGGTTTGGCGCTTCTTCATCTGGACCCAGCTCAAGATCGGAAGACACCGACTCCAAGCGTACGCGTAAATCAATAAAACCATCTGCACTTTCAATGCTGCCGTTTTGGCAGTTAACGCCATCAATATTTACCGGCGTACAAACGCGTGTGTTGCCTGAAAGGTCTTTAACCAAAGCGATACGATCGATTTCAAACCCGTCTTCACGTGCACTGATGCTAAACGTGTGAGTTCCAGCTGTATCGACATCCAGCCAAATTGACTTTTCAACACCACAGCTACCGTTACCACCAGCATCACGCTGGGCACTGGACCACCACCATGCGCGCTTCGAAGCGGTACAAAACTGCATGCGTTGGCCTGACTCTGGCCATTGGCCATTGAGCCCAACATGCAAACCATTATCTTCCGTACCGGTTGAGTACGCTCGAACGTGAACGTAGTAACGACCAGGTTCTGGAAAGTTGACCTCGTAGTCTGCATCGGGTCCTTCTCCACCCCTTCCCCAGTAACCAAGCGGCGGACCGAACGGGTCGTCATGCGTAACACGGATATCCGGTAGCAATTCTAGATAAGTGGAGCCACTGGCCTGATCTGAATGATTGCCGTCCGGGTCGTTTTCTTCGGTTGGGGTTGAAGGCGTGGTCAACACCCAGCGTTCGTTTTTAGCGATGTGATCTTCGGCTTCAAAACCAATGTAGATGTAGTCATTGGTTTGTACCGTTTGTGCGTGCAGCGCCGGCGATACAAACGCGCCTAGCAACAATACACAAGCCAAACGCCTTGATGATGAAAACAAATTCATTGCAGCAATTCTCCGTATCCGGTTCTTTAAACAATGCTCACAGCTTCAGGTATCGGCCAAAAACCATACAAATAGAGCCTTACAGGCCTGTCAGCCTGTCTGATCAGTCATTTTCAAAGGCTATGAGTGGTGGGTAATGCGGATAAAATGCGCAAAATTGCAGAAAAGCGCGACTTTCTCAGTAAAACTACTGGCAAATCGCGTAGAACGCCCTATATATCAGTTTGCTGTCCCGTTAAGTCCAGGTGAGTTCAATTCATGAAAAACAGTCTTGTAAACGTACGAAGAACTTTGCATGAGCTTCTAAAGGCTCTGCCTGCTGTAAAAGACAATTGCAGTGCTGAAGCGCTACAGAAGCACATGGCGCTAATCCGCTACTACCAGCTGCGCTATGACGCGCTGGCTGCGTCACCAGCTTAAGCAATACTCCAAACTCCTTGCGGCAAATGCCGCGAGGATGTGTTTTAGCTCACATTTCTGTGACTTAACCGCAATACTCTTCAAACTCGCGTAAATTTTGCGCACCTCTGCATAGCCGCGCCACAGCGCTGCATTACAATTGCCCACCCTATCTGGAACTTTGTGTTTCCATGGACGTGTGCATATGACTACGATTCAAGTTCACTTATTGATGCTCGGCCTCGGCATACTGGCGTTCATGCTGCTCGCAGGTGTGTTTAGCAAACGCAATCCGCAAACGCGTCAACGTCATTGGGTTCTTGGGTTGTTGGCAGGTCTTGCCGTGGCCTTATCGCCGTTCAGTAGATTCTGGCGCGAGCCGGGGCAAGGCGTTGATCTGGTTACTCAATCCTTATTGATTGCAGCCATCAGTTTGTTAGCGCTGCTGTTATTCGCTTTGTTGCGCATCCCGTTTAAGTCTCGATCGAATAAAACATACAAACGCGATCCCAACGCACAACACAATGCTGTCGTGGATGCCGGCCCTACGCCTATTTTTATTGATGCGAATACAAACGATGGCTCATCTGAATCCATGACGACAGGCAACGGGGAAGTTACTGTTGATAAAACACCAAAGCCAGATCTCGAATTAACTAATTTAGCTGAGCCAGAACTTGCGCTTACCGATCTGACGGATCATGTGCAATCAGACCCCCTGTTCGATGCGGCAACCTACAACGACCCGCTACGCCCTGAGTCCGAGACGGTTACTATCGATAAAAGCCTGTACCCAAAAGCTGATCAGGCCGACAACAATAAGCGTGATGCCTCCGACATAGAATTGGCTGTACCGATGTATGCGAAGCGCGATAGCACACAACGCCTGGATGCATCACTAAGCTCATCAAACGCTGCTAACGACCAATCATCGGCAACGAACCTAGAGTCTGGCGAAGAACAACTTTTTCCTGCAACGACGCCTTCGAACGAGGAGAGCTTAGATTTAACCGAAACCGAACAGCTGTTCGCAGAGATACGTTCTCAACGTCGAGAGGTTGAACTACCGGATGATCAGGAGCTGCTGGACGCAACTCAACAGTCAAGCATGGATGAGTTGGATTTAGAGACTGAATTAGTCTCCAACGACGACCTACTCAGTGCCGAGCCGCAAATCAGTGAAGCCGAAATCAGTGAAGACAACATCGAAGAAGCAGAAGTGCTCGATACCGATGAGGCTAACCTTGAATTTGGTAACGACCTAACCGGTGAGTATGCGCACCCTGGTGGTCAAACGCCAAAGAGCATTAACTTTGTCGATAGTGATACGGCTGAAAATGTCCACGTTCCCGAAACGCTAGATCACGCGCTTATCGCTGCGAAGGTCAGCGCGGTGTCTTTGCAGGCGCAGGTAGCAAACTTAGAGGAAAGTATCGGTGAACTAGACGGTTTGCGTGATGAAAGCATCGATGCAGCGAAAAACCATATCGCCGAACACGAAGCCTTAATAAACCAAAGCAACGAATTGTTGTCCAGAGAAGATGAAGCGCGGCGTGCAGCTGAATCTGTCATTGAAGCGCAACGTGCATTGATTGTTCGCGCGAAGCAACAGCAAATCGCGGTAGATAATTTGCTCCAGCAAGAACGTCAACGACTCACACTTTTGCAAGAGGAAGTTGAACGCTCGCGCAAGATGGCTCGCACTGCAGCGCATTTGGCACGCAAAGCAGCAGTGGCTCAACAGGAGATTAGAAACCTTGCCAAGCGTGAGCAAACGGCTCGACTTAAAAGCCAGGAATCAACACGTAAAGCGGTTGACATCGCACGTAATGCTATTAGTGCGTTGGCAGAAGAAGAACGCAAGCGAGGCGTAACTCGGCACTAACTAGCCATTCGTTGTGTAAACAAAAACAAGAACAGTTCTCATTACCACATAACAGCTGACCATAGCTTACCGGTCAGCTGAGCATTTTCAGTCATATTGGCGGCGTTTTTGCTGCCAAATTCACAATTGCCACACCTAAGTTAACAGTTGGAAGGGAACATCCGACATGACTTCGCTGTCGTATATTATGAACGCATCCTCAACCCGACCCGGGACTTAACGGAGAGATTTAAATGACTGACAAGAAACGCCGCCAATTCGTCACCTTTATGGGTGCTAGCACTGTCGCTATTCCAGTAAGTGCGCTGGTTGGCTCACGTGCAGCATTCGCTGACGACGCACCGATGGTTGATGAAGCATCTGCTGCGGCAATCAACTGGGACTACAAAGCTGAATCGACCATGCCTGACCAAATGTGCGTTAACTGCGCTTTATATCAGGGCGAAGCCGATGCGAAAGGTGGCCCTTGCCCACTCTTTCCAGGTAGTGCTGTAAGTACAACTGGCTGGTGTAAAGCGTACGCGCCTAAGCCTGGCTAGTTAAGTTCCGAAGTGTTTGGTGCTAGGCACCAAATTTAGACAAAAAGAAAAGCCGGTTTTTTAGCCGGCTTTTTTGGGCGTCGAATAACTGGATGTATTTAGGGGCGCGCTGGTACCTGTTGAATCGCTCTCGCTTTTGTTTTGGAAAAGTATACATCGGTAAAATTACAGGCCCAGTAAGCATGGTGAATCTTACTTCTCTGTTATCTTGGTGCGATTAAGCTCAAAACGATTAAACCAGCGTTTCGCCAATCCAAGGCCGACTATACCGATGAACTATCCGAACTATCTTTCCGTTCAATTGTGCCGTTTACCGCTTTCAGTGCTTGTCACAGCCTGCTTGCTTGCGGGCTGTTCATCCTCGACAGATAGCCGGTCAAGTGAATCTGAAGCATCGGCCGATCTTGTATCGTCAACAGATTCTTCAGCCGCAATGGATTTAGTAATATCACCAGAATCTTCAACGCCAACAGATACATTGGCGTCACAAGACAGTGAATCAAATACTACATCAGGTGTGCTGAGCGATGTTGCTGACGATGGAGTCTTAGACGAGCCGGTTGCCGAGAGTAGCATTACGATTGAAACACAGGCGCAAAGCACAATACGAGTTAGCTTTGACATCACGGTTCCGGCCTACCAATCCAACGAACTCAGCATTGGTTTGGAATGGGGCGATATAAATCTTACCGCTTCCTGGGTCGGTGATGAGTACTGGACGGCCACTGCTGAACTCCCTACTGAAACAGAAAATCTACTCACTGTCACTTTTTACGACCACTACGGAAAAACCGTGCTAGCAAGTTTTAGCCAAGAATTTAGAACCGGCTCGAATGTGACAGAGGCGCTTAACATCTCAGCCGATCAACTTAATGCGGACCAGTACGACGATGATGGCGACGGAGTGAACAACCTCGAAGAGTTAATAGCAGGACGAGACCCATGGGTTGATGAAGATTCACTTCTAGAGGTTGTCGATGAATTGACATTTACTTTTGATAATCGAATGTCTGTCGCACAGGATTTTGAAGCTCAAATAGCAGATGAAAGACCTCTGTTGGTCATGACAGAAGAAATGATCACGGAATATAACACTAAGACGTTAACTATCAATATTGATGCAGATGGCAATGGAACACTTGATAGAGTGCATTACTTCGGTATAAGTCATATCTTTCTTTCAGGTACACGGTCGCACATAGATAACACGATTGCGTGGGATGCTAGTAGAAGCGCGTACGACGGTGATTACGGTCATAATGTCAGTGTGAATCTTAGCGTGACTAAAGTAGACGAGAATACACGGACAATTGTCGAAGAGTTTGCAGGCAGTAATATTGGTACTTATCAGTTTAATTGGAGTGGCTCTACCAACCTTACTGCGAAAGTGATTGAGGGTAGCTCTATGTGTGAGCCGCTTTATGGCTCAATCTCAAACAGATGGTCTTCGAATAGTGCGGGTTTTCACGAAACTCAAACCACCATAACCAAGGATGTTGATGATCGGTATTGGAGGGTTGTTAAAGATCATACGGCCACACAATTTTATTCGAACAAGCCAAATGAAGTTGAATCGAGCGTGTCGGAGTTTTTTGCGCGGAGCTTGCCCGATATGTTTTGCGATTTCGTCGAATTTTAATCAGAGAATCGAACCAACAATCGTGGAAACTCAAGGTTTAGTTTCAGACTTCGCTGTAGGCGCTTGCTCTGGCGTATACTTCACGACCGGTTGCCCTTTGCCAATCCAGTTACTCATGCCACGTGTGTGATTATGGACACCGGAGTAACCCAATCGCTTGTCCAGGAATTTGGCGATGGTTTTACTTCTTACACCCGCTTCGCAAATCAACACCACAGGAGTTCCCTTCGGAGCAATCTTATCCAGCTCGGCTAACCATTTCTTGGCATCATAGCTACCTTGTTTGTCGAAGAACGTCAGGGTGTGAACGCCATCGATCACCCCAGTCGCTTCCCACTCATCGACGCGACGCACATCAATCACCGGCACACCCTGCTCTATCAGCTGTTTGAGCGCGTCGTTATCAACCTCGGCCACATCGGCAACCGCCGATGCGCTCGTCGCAAGCAGCAGAGCTGCGCCTATCAGGAGTCTTCGTATCGTATTCATCAGCCTCGCCTGCATTTCCGGGCAATTCCGGGGACAGTTTACTTAATACCTATTAAGTAAACTGTCCCCGGAATTAGTTCCCTTGGTTTACGTCCAGGCCCATGGCTTTGGCACGGGCTTCCCATTGTTTGCGGGCCAAGGCTTGCATATCGACGGTGTTGTCGGACTCATCGACGATCTCCAGGCCTAATAGAGTTTCGAGCACGTCTTCCATGGTAACGATGCCAGCCATGCCACCGAACTCATCGACCACTAATGCGATGTGTTCACGTTTTTCTGTGAAGTCGTTAAATAGCTTGGTGATGGGTTCATGTGCCTGCACCACAATGATGTCCCGGCGCAAACTGGCTAGCGTTGTATCCGAACCTGCCGTTGATTCCAATTGCCCAACCAAGTTTGTCAACAATTGATCTTTCAATACATAACCACTGATTTTATCCACCGAATCGGAAAACAAAGGAATGCGTGAAAAGCGCAAGTTCGGATGTGCTTTGTGAAAATCGCGAACCGTTGTGGTTTCATCTGACGCTACAACAACGGTGCGCGGTGTCATCACATCTTTGGTAAGAATCGTATCGAAGCGCAGAAAACTTCGCAGTAAGTTCGATTCGCCTTCATCGAATACCCCTTGTTTACTACCAAGCTCCGCCATAGCGTTAAAGTCTGCTCGACTTAGCACGCTTGCGTTTTTATCTTTCTTTAATGCCTTGGTGATCAGCTGACTGACAAAAACCAAGGGCGCAAGAATCACCATAATAATGCGCAGCGAACGAACCGTGAATGGCGCAAGTTCACGCCAATAGTTCGCACCAATGGTTTTGGGAATAATTTCAGAGAGCAGCAGGATGGCTAGGGTCATCACAACCGGCACGACCATGCTGGCGATAATCGTTCCACCCCATATTTTGCTAGCTTCAGCACCTACTCCAATTGCTCCAGCGGTATGTGCAATCGTATTCAAGGTTAGAATGGCAGCAAGGGGTCGATCGATGTTTGCCTTAAATTCTTCAATGGTCTTCCCAAGTTCTCCACCTTCCTGTTGCTGAATTGCCGCATAGGACGGGGTTATACTTAGTAGCACCGCTTCCCATATCGAACACAGGAACGAGAAGACGATTGAGACCAGAAAGAATATAATCAGTAACGTGTACATAGGGTTTCACTCAATTCCAACTATTCTTATAGCTTTTTCTAGGTATTGATGTTCGCACATCAATCGTAACGCAACACTCTATGACACCCGACAGACGTGACTTTTGGTTCCTGCCGCTTGGAGGCTGCGGTGAAATCGGCATGAATATGAACCTGTATGGTCATGACGATCAGTGGCTCATGGTCGACTGTGGTGTCACTTTTCGTGATCCGGATGGTACTAACAATAGTGGATTTCACGTACAAATGGCGGATCCGGACTTCGTATCGGCACAATCAACAAGTTTGCAAGGCTTGCTGCTAACCCACGCCCATGAAGATCACATTGGTGCTGTGGCGCATTTGTGGCCAAAATTGCGCTGCCCAGTCTTCGCCACCGCATTCACAGCCGAAATGCTCAGGCGCAAGCTGGTTGAGCGAAATTTAGACACCAAAGTGCCGATTCGCTTGGTCTCCCCAGGTGATCGATTCGAAATCGGTGTGTTCGATGTTGAGTGGGTTGCACACACACACTCCATTCCCGACCCGTGCGGTTTGGTTATCCGGACACCCGCAGGAAGCGCATTTCACACAGCCGATTGGAAGCTGGATATGCATCCTCAGGTCGGCCACCACTATGTGCAAAAGCACTATGAAGCCATCGGCGCGTCTGGCATCGATGCCATGATCTGTGATTCCACCTGTGCTGATCAGCAAGGCCATTCGATGTCTGAAGGTAAACTCTATGATGGATTGAACGATGCGATCGTCAACGCACCAGGGCGTGTCGTGGTCGCCTGCTTCGGCAGCAACATCGCAAGGTTACACACTTTGGCGCGCATTGCACTGAGCACGAAAAGGCATCTGGGTTTACTTGGTCGATCATTAATCAACACCGTCTCGGCAGCCAGAACAGTTGGCCTGTGGGACCACCCTGAAACCTTGGTCGATGCCGAGCACCTGGGCTACTTGCCGCGCGAAACAGTCCTGTTGGTAGCAACCGGATCTCAAGGCGAGCCACGCACGGCTCTTAACCGGCTTAGCCATGGTAGCTTTCGCGACATGGCACTCGAACCGGGTGACACGGTTATTTTCAGCGCCAGAGCCATACCGGGAAACGAAGAAAGTATCGATACCATGAGTGATCGCTTACGCGGCCTGGGGGTCTCCATAATTACTCCAGATACCAGTGATAAACCCATCCACGCATCCGGCCACCCATCAGCCGATGAACTCAAAGCCTTGTATCAATGGATTAAACCAAACTTACTCATACCCGTGCACGGTGAAACACATCATATGCAAGCGCAAAATCATTTGGCTAAACAAGCTGGCATTCGCGATCAATTGCTTGGCAAGAACGGGGATTTATTTCGAATTGCGCCATCGTCATCGATTCAGCGCAAAGCCGTTCAGTGCGAACGGCTTGGATTGGGAACCAAGGGTTTAAAACAAATTAGATT